>CANNHA010000040.1 GCA_947504275.1 Flavobacteriales bacterium | reverse complement strand
TTTTGGTTCCATTTGATAGAGAGGATATCTATGAACTGGCTGTTGTATTGGATGATGTGGCGGACTTCATGCACAGCGCAGCCAAGAAAATCAATTTGTACAAGCCAAGGCAGATTCATCCCAATATGATTGCCATTGCCAAGTTGATTGAGGAGCAATGTCATTCTTTAAGTCAGATTGTTCATGAATTACCTGAAATGTATTATTCAGAGCGTGTGCAAAAGTGCATCGCAGAAATCAGAAACAACGAGAAAAGAGCAGAGGAGTTAAGAGATGAGACGTTGGTAGCATTGTTCAATGAAGATGACGATGTGATTGAGAAAATAAAAATCAAAGAGATTATTACTACTTTGACCAAATCTACAGACAGCGCTGAGGTCGCAGCCTCCGTGATGGAAGGAATCTTGGTAAAAGTTTCTTAGGAACAAAGTTGCGATTCAGTTGTTTTCAAAGGGATGGAGAAAGAGTACATTGAGATTTTAGGGGCCAGAGAAAACAATTTGAAAAATATTGACTTGGTCATTCCCAGGGATGAGCTTGTCGTCATTACTGGGTTAAGTGGGAGTGGAAAGTCGTCGTTGGCTTTTGATACCATTTATGCGGAAGGTCAGAGAAGATACATTGAAACCTTTGATGCTTATGCCCGACAGTTTTTAGGGGAATTGGAACGCCCAGATGTTGACAAGATCAACGGATTGTCCCCTGTTATTTCAATCGAGCAAAAAACGGTATCCAAGAATCCGCGTTCAACCGTTGGAACCATTACAGAAATTTACGATTTTCTCCGGTTGCTTTATTCAAGGGCTTCAACAGCTTACAGCCATGTGAGCGGTTTGCCAATGGTTAAGTACAGCCAAGAGGAAATCATTGATAGGATTAAGAAAGCCTTCAAAGGAAAGAAAATAGTTTTACTGGCCCCGATTATCAAAGGACGTAAAGGGCATTACAGAGAATTGTTTGAGCAATTCATGCGACAGGGTTTTGTACGTGCAAGGGTTGATGGTGTGATGGTGGAATTGACCAAGGGCATGAAGTTGGATCGATACAAAATTCATGATATTGAAATTGTCATTGATCGTCTGGCGGGCAACGAGCCTGACAGTAGGCTCAAGGAATCTGTAAGATTAGCCATGAAAATGGGAAAGGGTTCCATGATGGTAGCGCCCATGGAAGAGGGTAATCAAAAGTTGCAGCATTACAGTCAATTTCTGATGTGCCCGGAGTCTGGAATTTCTTACCCAGAACCAGAACCCAATTTGTTTTCCTTCAACAGTCCTTACGGCGCTTGTCCCCATTGCAATGGTCTAGGAAATGTTGCGGAAATTGACTTAAAGAAAATTGTTCCAGATGACAAAGTATCCGTCAAGAAAGGTGGCATTGCTCCATTGGGAGAGGCCAAACAGACATGGATATTTCAGCAAATAGAATCGATACTCAAAGGCTATGAAGTCTCTTTGACGACGCCGATAAAGGAAATACCCAAAGATGCCATTCAAATTCTTTTTTACGGAACGGATGATGAGGTGGTGGTTACCCTGAACAATGGTCAAAGCATGCGCACCCGTTATGATGGGATCATAGCCTTTATTGAAAAACAAGCTGAGGATGATGCCAGTCCATCCATCAGAAGGTGGGCTGAGAGTTTCATGAACAAAGTGAATTGTCCAGAGTGTGGAGGAGCGCGATTGAAAAAGGAAGCGTTGTATTTTAAGATCAACGGCAAACACATTTATGAACTGGCGTCCATGGATTTGAAGTTCCTTTCTCAATGTATGGAAACAGCTCATGAGGCCATGAATGAAAGGCAGTTGAAGATTGCCCGAGAGCCGCTCAAGGAGATCAAAGACCGTTTGCGTTTTCTCATGGATGTGGGTTTGGATTATCTCACCTTGCACCGCAGTTCCAAGACATTGAGTGGTGGAGAAGCGCAGCGCATCAGATTGGCTTCTCAAATAGGTGCGCAGTTGGTGGGAGTATTGTATATTCTAGATGAGCCCAGTATTGGATTGCATCAGCGCGACAATCAACGCCTTATCAATAGTCTAAAAGCACTTCGTGATGTTGGGAACAGCGTTTTGGTTGTGGAGCATGATAAGGATATGATGCTCAGCGCTGACTATTTGATAGACATTGGTCCCCATGCAGGAGTTCATGGTGGTAAAGTTGTTGCTGAAGGTCCACCCAAAGAACACTTAAAAGGAAAGAGCGTTACAGGCCAATATTTAAGTGGAAAAAGAAAAATTGCTGTTCCGCAAAAGCGCAGAAAGGGCAATGGAAATACACTAGAGTTGCTAGGCGCAAGAGGACACAATTTGAAAAACGTCAATCTAAAAATTCCGTTGGGAACATTTACTTGCATAGCGGGCGTGAGTGGTGGTGGTAAGTCCAGTTTGGTGAACCATACGCTTTACCCCATTTTAGCGCATCATTTTTATGACAATCAAAGAAAACCTTTGGCATATAAGGCAATTAAAGGTTTGGAACATTTGGACAAAGTGGTGGAGATTGATCAAACCCCAATTGGTAGAACCCCTCGTTCCAATCCAAGTACTTACACTGGTATTTTCACAGATATCCGTCAGTTGTTTGCGCAGTTGCCGGAATCTAAGATTCGTGGATATCAGCCGGGTCGTTTTAGTTTCAACGTGAGCGGTGGGAGATGTGAGACATGCAAAGGAGGAGGAGTTAAGGTGATTGAGATGAATTTTCTCCCTGATGTTATGGTTGAATGTGAATCATGCAATGGCAAGCGATACAACAGGGAAACATTGGAGGTTAAATACAAAGGCAAGAGTATTGCGGATGTTTTGGATATGACGGTTGAAGAGGGAGTTGTCTTTTTTGAGAACCACCGCAATATCCACAACACATTGAAAACCCTCCAAGATGTTGGATTGGGTTACATTTCATTGGGTCAACACAGTACCACACTCAGTGGTGGCGAAGCACAGCGGGTCAAACTGAGTACAGAACTGTCCAAGCGAGACACGGGCAAGACCATTTACATATTGGACGAACCCACAACGGGGTTGCATTTTCAAGATGTAGAAATGCTGATCAATGTCCTTAATAGATTGGTTGAAAGAGGGAATTCTGTTGTTGTTATAGAACACAACATGGATGTTATTAAAGTAGCTGATTTCATTGTGGATCTAGGACCGGAAGGCGGTGAAGGCGGAGGAATGATTGTCGGTCAAGGAACACCAGAAGAATTGATAAAAATCAAAGCCAGTCACACGGGAAGATTCTTAAAAGACGAGTTGAAGTAGTTTAGAAACTTTATTTATTCTATTTTTGATTCATGAACCAGGATATCCTAAATCAATTTTCTAATCACCTGTTTTGGGATATTGATAAGGCTCATATTAACCTACGTCAGCATAAATCTCAAATAATTTTTAAAGTAGTGGAGTTTGGTTTTTTGAGTGATTGGGAGCTGATAAAGGAATTGTATTCCAAAGAAGAAATTGTTGAAGTGGTTACCAATTTGAGGACGTTGGATAAAAGGACTCACTCCTATTTATCTTTGGTTTTAAACATCGATAAAACTAAATTTAGATGTTACACACAGCAACAGTCAAGCCCGAACTTCTGGAATTGTTAGCCGCCATGATGAATGAATCAGCTTTTGATTCATTTGTTTTGGTAGGTGGTACTTCGTTGGCACTTCAATACGGACATAGAGATTCAATTGATTTGGATTTTTTTGGTAACCAGCCCATTATTGAACAATTATTCATTTCAGAACAGTTAAAACACATTTGATTCTGTTGCTAAAAATTGTCTAATCTGTTTTGGTTATATTCGCAATATGACCAAACCAACACGATTATTTGATTTTCCGTATCACCAAATGGAACAATATCCATTGACGGAAATGATTGTGACAAAGAAGGGAGAGCAATGGCAATCGATATCCACGGCTTCATTCATTCAACAAGTGGAAGCTTTGGCCCAAGGCCTTTTGGCTATGGGTATTGAAAGAGGAGACCGCATTGCCATCATCACTTCATACAACCGTTCAGAGTGGAATATCGTGGATCACGCAGCGCTCCAGATTGGCGCAGTAGATGTTCCCATTTATCCCACCATGACCGAGACCGATTACGAATATATTTTGAATCACTCTGAGGCCAAGATTATCTTTCTGTCGGATGAGGTGTTGCATGAAAAAGTGAAATCGATTTACGCTCGATTAACTACCCAACCAAAAGTGTTTTCATTTGATGATGTTGCAGGATTGGAGAAGTGGGATAGTGTTGCTATTCAAGACAACCAACGTTTGGATGAGTTAAAGAAAAGAAGGGATGCTGTTAAAGCGCAAGATTTGGCCACCATTATTTACACATCAGGAACAACAGGCCTTCCCAAAGGTGTCATGCTCAGCCATGAAAACATTGCTACCAATGTTGTTGCGTCTGATCCTCGTTTGCCACTGTTGGAAAAGGGCAATTCAGTTTCGTTGAGTTTCTTACCTTGTTGTCACATATTTGAACGCATGCTTCATTATTTGTATATGTTGAATGGCGTCACCATTTACATGACCAATATGGAAAGCATCAAAGAGGATTTGAATCATTGTCAACCGCATGTTTTTACTGCAGTTCCCAGGTTGTTGGAAAAGGTGTACGATGGAATTGTTCAAAAAGGGTTGGCCAATACGGGGATTAAAAAAGTATTGTTTCAATGGGCTTTGAATTTAGCCTTGGAATGGGAGCCTTCCGGGAAATCATTCTCTTATCGTTTACAATTAGGGCTAGCCAATAAGCTCGTATTTAGCAAGGTCAGAGCAGCGTTGGGATTGACGCGAATAGGAGCCATTGCATCGGGAAGTGCAGCCCTACAGCCTCGACTGGCACGTTTTTTTAACGCAGCTGGAATGACGGTTTTAGAGGGATATGGTCTCACTGAAACTTCACCTGTAGTTACGGTCAACACTGTTCGTGGAGAGGATATGTTGCGCGTTGGGTCGGTGGGTAAGCTGATAGATGGAGTGCAAGTTAAAATCATGGAGGATGGGGAGATTGCCGTCAGTGGTCCCAATGTGATGTTGGGATATTACAAGCAGCCAGAATTAACAGCGGAGGTCATCAAAGATGGTTGGTTTCTTACAGGAGACATAGGTGAATTTAGAGATGGCTTTTTGGTGATTACAGATCGCAAGAAGGAAATGTTTAAGACCAGTGGTGGAAAATATGTTGCTCCACAAGTGATTGAGAATGCTTTGAAGGAATCCTTGTACATTGAACAATGCATGGTCATCGGTGAGAATCAAAAATTTCCAGGTGCGTTGGTGGTTCCTGATCGTTTGGTGTTGGCAGAGATTGCCCGACAAAAAGGCATTGCTCAAGATCACGGAGACCAATGGTTGCACCACGACACCATCAAAGAATTGATTTGGCAAGACATCCATAAAATCAATGTTCGATTTGGAAAATGGGAACAAGTGAAATCTTTTCAAATTGTGAATGAGCCCTTCTCCATCAACAAAGGTGAAATTACGCCAACGCTGAAACTCAAGCGCAAGCGCATCATGGAAAACTACAGACATTTGATTGAAGCCATGTTTGGCGAATAGTAATTGATGAATATCGACCAGAGTTTTATAGCATGGATACATGAAAACCATACGTCTTTTGGCGATCGGTTCATGTGGTGGGTGAGCTACCGTGATACCAGTTTTTTTCTGTATTTGCTGATGTTGTTCACGCTCTTGCGTCGTTTTCAAATTTCCATTTGGAAAGTGGTGATTCTTTTTGCGCTGCTCATTGTTTTCAATGATCAAATGGCTTCAGCTGTTTTTAAGCCGATGGTAGAAAGGTTGCGCCCCAGTCATGAACCCGCCTTGGAAGGTTTATTGCATTTTGTCAAAGACAACAACGGAAATGATTACAAAGGCGGTCAGTTTGGATTCTATTCCAGTCATGCCGCCAATACGATGGCAGTGGCCGTTTTCTTTCTTTTGATATTGCGACCCATTCATCGATTTTGGACCATACTCTTGGCTGTATGGGTAGTGCTCATTGGTTTTTCGAGGATGTACCTGGGTGTGCATTACTTCACAGATGTTTTGATGGGTTGGTTCATGGGAGGGTTTTCTGCTTGGGCATTGTGGTATGCGCTTCGACAGCCCAGTATAAAAAACAAAATCAAACTGGATTTACATTGAAGTCCACTCTATTCCTGGATCCCAAAAGTGTTTTTCGAAATTCATGATTTGATCGTTTTCAACCTGAATGCCATCAGCTATCAATCGATTGGCCATTTCATCGGGACCAGGAAAGTGAATTTTTCCAGTGAGCATTCCGTTTCGGTTTACAACCCTGTGTGCAGGTAAACTTTTATCACAAGCATTCATCGCATAACCCACCAGGCGGGCTCCCTTGGGTTTTCCCAATGCAGCGGCAATGGAGCCGTAAGTGGTTACTTTTCCTTTTGGAATGACTTTCACCAATTCATAAATGGCTGCGTAAAACTCGTTCATGACAGGCTCAAAAATAGGGGATTCCTTCGTAATTTGCCGACTGAAATGGAGAATATTAAAACGCATTTGGTGACCGGTGGATGTGGCTTTGTGGGCCGCAACATGGTGAAGCGACTATTGAATACAACCCAGGATCAAGTTGTTTTTATAGACAACTTGATGGTGGGAACACATCCGGATACTTGGCTCAATCATGAGACAGCTGTTAGGGGTGAAGATTATGTGGTATACGATTCCCGTGCATTGTTTATCCATGATGATGCGTTGAAAGTGATGCGAAGACTAATGGACAATCCACAGCATTTCGCTGATGATTTTCCGTTTGATTGCGACCGCATTGCTGATGTGTTTCATTTCGCAGCCATCGTTGGTGGACGCGCCAAGATTGACGGAGATCCCATGATGGTTGCATTGGACTTGGCCATTGATGCCGAGATGTTCTATTGGGCTGTGAATTACAAGCCTGAGCGTTTGTTGTACCCCAGCTCTTCTGCGGCATATCCAGTGGATTTGCAAACCGTTGATGGCGCCATTGCTTTGAAAGAGAGTGATATCGATTTTAAAAGGATGGGCGAACCTGATATGACTTACGGTTGGAGCAAGTTGACAGGAGAGTTTCTAGCGAAGATTGCGGCTTCCCATTATGGACTTAAAGTCACTTGCATTAGGCCTTTTAGTGGTTACGGAGAAGATCAAGATTTAACTTATCCCGTGCCTGCCATTGCGGCCAGAGCCGCTCGAAAGGAAGATCCTTTTGAAGTTTGGGGCAGTGGTCATCAGGGAAGAGATTTTGTCCATATCGATGATGTAATTGATTGCATCCTTTTGGCTATGGATCATATCCACGACGGTACTGCCATCAATATTGGAATGGGGAAATTGACATCATTCCGTGAGATTATTCAATTGTTCTGTCAATTCGCTGGCTATGAGCCCACCATCAAACCTTTGTTGGACAAGCCCGTTGGTGTGCATTCACGTTATTGCGATATGACTTTTGTTGAAGAAAAATTGGGATGGAAAGCAAAGATTTCCACTGAAGAGGGAATGCGCCGTGTATATGAAGCTGCGCTTAAACAATTGAATGCATGAGCAAAGAAGTAGTGGTGTGTTTTGGTCCTGGTCCTTTGTTCAAAGGAGGGATTCAGAATTACAACACTTCATTGGCCTTGGCATTGGACAAACGCGGTGATTGCGAGGTTCACATTGTTTCTTGGACCCAACAATATCCTGCTATCATTCCCCGAGAGTTTGTCGACAAGTCCAGCAAATCAGATTTGTTAAAGGACTCCAATGTCCAGGTGCATTACATTACCAATTACAATAACCCACTTACTTGGAGGGAGACGGTTCAGAAAATCAAGTCACTCAAAGCCAGTAAAGTCATTTTTCAATGGAGCATTGCCTTGCAAGGGTTGCCGTTGTATTTTATCGCAAAGGCATTGAAGGGGCATTGTGAGGTGATTTTCGATGTTCATTTTGTACAGCAAAAAGAACACTCCGCCATAGATAAACTATTGACGAAATGGGCATTGGGGAAGGCCGATACCATTATCGTTCATGCTTTGAAAACCTATGAAGAGTTGCAAACGGTATTCCCTTCCAAGTCGTTTCATTTGACTGAGAATGGAGAACGCGGTTCCAATACGGTAATCAAGTTGTTTCATCCCATTTATGATTTGTTCATGCCCCAACCAGATTTGGATATTGAAAAATTAAAACAAGAATGGGGATTGAAGAAGCATGTTTTTTTGTTCTTTGGATTTATCAGACGATACAAAGGTTTGGATCAAGCCATCCAAGCATTTGCTAAGGTTAGGGAACAACGCGATGATGTGAGTTTGGTTATAGCAGGTGAGTCCTTCTGGAATACTTTGGACCAAAGCAAATGGAGTACACGTATCAAGCAAACGTTGTTTGGTTGGGCCAAGCGCATTTTGCTCAATAAAAAGGATGATGAACGAGAGGACCAACCTTTGGAGTGGATTCAAAAATTGGGTATTGAAAAGGACTGTTATGTCGTGAACCGATTCATTGGTAACGAAGAAGTTCCTCCTTTTTTTCAAGTGAGTGATGCCGTGTTGTTGTTTTATAGAACAGCAACTCCTAGTGGTATTGAATCACTCAGCTACAATTTTGCGTTGCCTTTGCTGGCAGCGCGCGTAGGACATTTTCCAGAAACCATTACGGATGGTTTCAACGGATATTTGGCCAATGATGGCGATATTGAGGATATGGCAAAAGTCATGATGAAGTTTTTGGATCAACCCATTGATCGGAACAATGTAAAGGAAAAAACGGCCATGATGAGTTGGGCGAGATACGCCGATGCCATAATGCACGTTTGATATGAAAATTGGCTACACCGGAAATAATTACCCAGAAAAGCGAAACATCATAGATCGCGTTTCCGGTGTTGAATACAAGAATATCAGTCGCTATAATTTTTATGCATATCTGAATCGAATCAACTTTTGGTTGACGCAACGGGGTCGCTCACCTTTGTTTGGTTCGGATTATTATCAATATCAATCCCTATTTCCCGCTGGAGTGGATGGTATGCATTTTTTCAATAGCGTCAGTTATAGCAATACGCCATGGATCACGACTTTTGAGACTGTTTTGCCTTATTTCAACAAAATGAAATCAGGCTTTAAACAAGATAGTACTTTGCAAATGCTGACTGTTGACCCATTCATACACCGTGCTATGGATGCCATGGTTCAGCCCAATTGCAAAGTGCTTTTGGCGTTGTCCCAAAGTACAAAGGATATTCAAAAAGCAGTTTTGCAATATTTTCCGGAGTATAAGAAAATCATTTCCAGTAAAATCCAGGTTTTGCATCCACCGCAGCAAGCTCAAATGTATCAGTCACGAAATTGGGAAGGGAAATATAAATTGTTGTTTGTAGGTAGAGCCTTTTACCGAAAGGGAGGGCAGGAGATGATTCATGCTCTAGAAACATTGCGCAAAGAATTTCCTATTCACCTCACCATGGTGTCATCCTTGGATGTTGAATCGGGATGGCCAGGAATTGATTCGAAACAATTGAAGGAGGATCAAGAGTGGTTGCGACAACAAGATTGGATCACTTGGCATGAGCAATTGCCCAACGAAAAAGTCCTGGAATTGATACAAGAAAGCCATTTGGGACTTCTGCCTACTTGGCAAGATACCTATGGTTATAGTGTTTTGGAAATGCAGGCCAATGGATGTCCGGTGTTGACTACTGGTATTCGTTCATTGCCCGAAATCAATCCAGACCATTGCGGATGGCGCATCAATCATACCACCAATGACTGGGGCGAGTGGGAAGAAATACCAAGGTCCAGAGCATCTGAAGTAAGCCAAAGATTGAGTGAGGTCATCTTAGAAAACTTGCGAGTGATATTAAGCAATCCCGAGGAATTAGAAGAAAAAGGACAAAGAGCAGTGGAGCGGATACAAAAGGAGCATGATCCAAAAACCCACGCTGCGAGATTGTCTGAAATTTATCATGCTGTATTTCATCAAAAATAACGACCTTAGACAAATGGAAGAATTGTACAACCAGAGAAAAGACTACACGCAGAATATATTGTTGGAGTCAGACGCCAAAAATCATCCCATTGAACAATTGAATGAATGGCTGATGCAAGCGCAAAAGGAAGGCGTGCATGATTTCAATGCAATGACGCTGAGTACCATTGGCGATGGCGGGTATCCACATTCACGAATAGTGTTGTTGAGAGAAGCAACACACAGTGGATTGGTCTTTTATACCAATTACAATAGCGATAAAGGAAAAGAAATCGCATTAAACGAAAAAGTTGGAGTGAATTTTTTCTGGAACAATTTGGAAAGGCAAGTCAGAGTGACTGGGGTTGTCAAGCGAATGGGAGATGCGGAGAGTGATGCTTATTTTGCCAGCCGACCAAGAGAGAATCAAATAGGTGCATGGGCATCACCACAGAGCAAACCATTGCATAGCCGTGATGAATTGGAGCGGTTGTTTCAAGAGACAACAGATCGTTTTGCAGGACAAGAAGTTCCTAGGCCTCCATATTGGGGCGGATACCGAATCATTCCTCATTATTTTGAATTCTGGCAAGGCAGACCAAGCCGATTGCATGATCGATTGGTCTATCAGGTGGATGCTGATTTTGAGTGGTGTAAGATTAGATTGGCGCCATAATTCCCGTAGGGGCGAATTGTTATTCCCAAACAATAAATCCCAAACCCTTAGGGGCGAATTGATATTCGCCCCTTGATCTATCCAAAAAATCTGAATCAATATCAAATGAATTTCTGTTTGATGCTGATATTATTTTGGGGGAGAATATCAATTCAATAATATCCTGTGAAATGTTTTCGGGGCGAATGTCAATTCGCCCCTACGTTTTTTGGGGAATGAATTTGAAATAATCTGGGTTATTTTCAAATTGATTTAAACGGGGCGAATATCAATTCGCCCCTACGGACATAATTTATGTCGATTTCAAATAATTTATGCGATGGAATAGATGGCCATTATTTTCAATTTTGGATTAAAATAATGACAATGCCAAAATCGAAATTGAATATTGTGTCAAATGGTAGGATTTCCATTAGATGGAAGAATCATGATTATGGCAGCGCGAGATTTTATTTCATTACAATTTGTTGTCAAAATCGATTGCGGTGGATGGGAGAGGTGAATGAAGGTAAAATGGAATTGAATCCGCTTGGAGAAATTGTTGCACAGGAGTGGCAAGCAACAAATAAAAAACGAAGCAATGTCCAATTGCATGAATTCGTAATAATGCCAGATCATATTCATGGGATTATTGAGATCAAATATCCCATCCAATCATCGAGAAATGATGAAAAATTTAGTTCACCCAAAAATACGATTGGTTCTATTATCCGTGGGTTTAAAAGTTCCAGTACGGTCCAGGTATTGGATTGCATTTCGAACCACGAAATGCATTGGCGTAGGGGCGAATTGATATTCGCCCCGGACAAACCCAATTTGGCATTCGACGCAGACACGAGCGAATTGACATTCGCCCATGACCAACCCAATTTGGCATCCGATGCAGGCCAATTAAAATTCGCAAACCATGAATCCCAAACCCGTAGGGGCGAATTGATATTCGCCCCGGACAAACCCAATTTGGCATTCGACGCAGACACGACCGAATTGATATTCGCCCAGAAACATGCGGAGAAGGCATCCGTTAACGCCCCGAATAAATTGCAAATGAAATCAGGCCCCTTTAAATTATGGCAAAGGGGATATTTTGATCGTGTCATTAGAACGCAGGATGAGTTGATTGCGGTGAAGAATTATATAAAGGCAAACCCATTGCGATGGGCTTGTAAAATGAATGAGGTTTAATTGAAGTTACTCAATTTCATTTCATTTCCTTATTGGATCAATTGCAGGACAAGAAGTTCCTAGACCACCATACTGGGGCGGATACCGCATCATACCTCACTATTTTGAATTTTGGCAAGGCAGACCAAGCCGTTTGCATGATCGACTGGTCTATCAGGTAGATGCGGATTTTGAGTGGTGTAAGATTAGATTGGCGCCCTGAATGGATTGCAATGAATAAAATCAAAATTACTCCTTTAGGAGTAGTCTTCTTTGTTTAATTTGACCGACGTTCGCTTTATGGAAAAAATAATCAAAACAAAAAATACGCAAAAGCATTTATTGTATATCGATGATGCGGAGTTTGCAAGCACCAAACAACAAAAGTGGTGGAGAAGTAATTTGATTATTCAAAGTGGTGATGAGGAATTAGCGCTTCTGCAAAAGGATTCTTTTTGGAGGTGGAATTTCTCAGTGTTAAAAGGTGAAGAAAAATTGTTTTCCATTCGCCCTAAATGGAATGGTGTCATCGAGATACACACAGAGGCAGGAGTAATGTGGAAGCTTACCAAAAAAGGTGGCTCTGATAACAAGATTATTTTGAGCAATGAAGAGGGAAATGAAGTGATGACGCTCGAGAAGCAAGGCAAATGGTGGAAAAGTCGTCCCTATAAAGTAACATTGGAAGACAAAGAGAATTTACCCATTCAGGATGATGTCCTGCCTTTAATAATCGTTGCTGCATTGGGACTGCTTAGTCAACGTTTTGTTTGGATCATCGTAGCGGTCATGTTTTTCAATATGTTGACCAATCAGTGATTTTCTAGTGGGCATATCGATATCTTTGCCCAATGACTAACAACAATTCCGAAACCATCTGCGCCCTCTCCACACCACACGGTGTCGGAGGTATTGCTGTGGTGCGGATCAGTGGTCCTGATGCATTGAGCATTTCTCAGAAAATATTACGTCAGCCTTTGAATGAGAACAAAGTTCGTATTGCTCAATTCAGAGCTATCATGGACGGGGGGCAGATTTTGGACGAAGCAGTGTTGACTTATTTTCGAGGTCCCGCCAGTTTTACAGGCGAAGATGTAGTGGAGCTAGCGGTGCATGGTTCGCGTTACATTCAACAACGATTGTTACAGGTTTTGGTGGAGCAGGGTTGTCGTATTGCACAACCCGGTGAATACACCATGCGTGCCTATCTGAATGGCAAGTTGGATTTGAGTCGTGCTGAAGCAGTAGGTGATGTCATTGCGGCAGAGAGTGCGGCAGCGCACAAACAAGCCGTGCATCAGATGCGTGGCGGATTCTCTCAGGAGATTGATGGCTTGCGTGAGAAGTTGATACAGTTTGCGTCATTGTTGGAATTGGAATTGGATTTTGCGGAGGAGGATCTAGAGTTTGCGGATCGTAGTGCCTTGCAAAAATTATTGGCTGAAATAGAAAAGGTCGTTGTTCGATTGCGCGAGAGTTTCCGCTTGGGCAATGCCATCAAGCACGGCATACCCACCGCCATTGTGGGTGCTCCCAATGTAGGGAAGTCCACCTTGTTGAATGCCTTGTTGAATGAAGAGCGGGCCATTGTCAGCGACATAGCAGGTACCACCCGCGATACCGTAGAAGAGATCTTGCATTTGGGTGGTGTACAGTTCCGTTTGATTGATACAGCCGGCATCCGCGAAACCCAGGATACCATTGAGCGCATGGGCATCGAGCGCAGTTGGGAAAAAGCCTCACATGCTGAGATGATTTTGTGGATGGTGGATGGAGGACGTTGTTCTAAAGAACAAATGGATGCAGAGTGGAAGCAGATACAGGCAGTACGCAGACCCGAGTCACAGGTCCTACTCGTGATCAACAAACAAGATCAGGCCGACGCCATCATTGAATGGGAAGCCTGTCCTCAGGTTCGCATCAGCGCCAAGGAGAAACAAGGATTAGAATCATTGAAAGCCCAGCTCAGTTCCCATTTTCAAGAAGAGTTACAAGGTCAAGATACCATAGTCACCAACGCCCGCCACCACGAAGCTTTGGGGCAGGCGTTACAATCTTTGCAGGAAGTACAACGCGGCATGAGTGCCCAGCTCACCAGTGACTTGTTGGCTATTGACATCCGCAACACCCTATATCACCTGGCCAGTATCACCGGCGCGGTATCGGCGGATGACATCTTGCATTCGATTTTTAGTAAGTTTTGTATCGGGAAGTGAGATTTCATTGAAATGTCCGTTTGGCAGTAATGCCTAACTCTTTGAATGGATTGGTGAATATTCCGTAATCTGGTCTTATGATTTATACTGCCCAATACATGGTTTCTCTGTAGGATTCGTTTTCCTCTCTCTCCGTATTATTTTAAGCTTCTATTCAATACGCTAATCAATAATCGTCTCACGGTTTCCATTTCATCCGCTTTACTCGCTGCTACAAATAAGGTCAGACTGGCAAGGGCTTCATTGCTGATAATGGGCTGTCCGGGATTTGCATATAGTAGTCCATTTCGCTCCAAAAACATCAGAAAGCAAGCAGCAGCAATGCGTTTATTCCCATCCACAAAGGCATGGTTTTTTACCACCAAATAGAGCAGCATGGCTGCCTTTTCTTCAATGGATGGATAAATCTCTTGTTCACCGAAACTTTGTCTGATTTGATTTACTGCGCTATCAAATCCGCCATCTTTTTCTTTACCAAACACACCTGAATTAAATTCAGCACGCATTTTTTCCACAAGCTCTATGTATTCCACCATAGAAGGGTATTCCGCTTTGTTAGTGTGTTTTCCTTTTTCGTCTAACGACTCATGGTCGTAGTCGTCCAAAAGTTGTAAGCCCACACTAAATTGGTGCAACCAAGCATAATCCTCATTATTGATGGCTTGATCTTCTATCGCCCTGCTAAGGATTCGTATCCCATCGTGGAGTACTTGTATTTCCTTGTTTTTTTGTTCTAAACGTTTTTCATTGATAGCAACCCCTTCAATTAAGTAGTCTTTTAATCTTTTCGTTGCCCATTGACGGAATTGGGTGCCTCGTTTTGAGTTAACGCGATAGCCGACAGAGATAATGGCATCTAGGTTATAGAATTTTACATTCCTTTTAACCTCTCTTTTTCCTTCTTTTTGAACTACCGAGAAAACCTCGGTAGTTGAATTTTCATCGAGTTCTTCTTCTGAAAAAATATTTTTCAAATGCAAACCAATAGTGTCTGGGTCCTTGCCAAATAGATCTCCAAGTTGTTTTTGATTGAGCCACACTGTATCCTGTTCAAAACGGACAAGAACAACTGTTTGGTTGTCAATGGATGTAAATATTTCAATCTGATTCTCCATTATTTCACTTTCATTCCCGTTTTTTTCGCCGCCGTTTTGTTGTTGCCTTTTGCTAAGCCAGTTTGGGTATCCATACGTGTTTTGCTCGTCGGTTGCCTTGCCTTATTCAATGTTGCTGAGCATGGGCGAATCAATGTCTAAATGATAAGCCACCTGGCGCTGCAACAATCCCTGGGCTTCACGCAATGCTCTAATCTTCTTCCCCAAAAGGTATTCCATACTTCTCGTTTTACGACTTGTCAGTGTACTGACAAATATAACCAAATGATGTTTAGGTATAAACCGTAGTTGATTTTGGTTGGTGATATTAATAAGTGACAAATAGGCTTTAAAAGTGGTTTCAGGCACTTCTTTATCTTTCTAGGACCGTTTTGCCTTCCTTATTAGAACAATTAGAGCCACGAGAAAAAGCCTACATCCTCGTAAAACTTTTACCATTTGTAATGCCTAAGATGAATACTGATGAAATAGAGTTACCCGAACCGATAATTATTCAGATACATCCTGATTTGTAGTCATGAATTTTAGTGAATGGCTTTTTTGTCTTCTATGATTAAAATTATGTCGTATTTTTTTTAATCCCGGACGCAACGAACACTAAGGCCGACTTGATAAGAATTGCTGGGACCACGGAGAACATTTGAATTGGCGAAGCCAAGTATGCGAATCCGTACGTTGCCAGATTCGAACGCTGAGCTACTCCACCAGAAGCCGTAGTTCCCCATGTAGTCGTATGTACCTTGGGGGAAACGGTAACCGCCAGAGAAAGCGTTGAAACCGCTGCTGTTGGTGGCGCCCGTATTGGGAGAAGTCCAGCCCGTGGTGGCCTTCAATGCTCCGCCTTCATTGGTACCTCTCCAATCTATGCCTTCCTGTTGCTGAATTGTCATCCCCAAACTCCCCTCCAAGTACATCCACTCACAATCCGTGGGCACATGCCAACCCGTGGGACAAAGACCGCGGCTGTCCACGATGGTGTACCAATTGTACAGCTTTCCGTAAGTGGCATCGTTGGCTAAATCGTTATTGTAAATGGCATAAGCGCCTGCTGTAGTGTTCTGCCAAGTAGTGTTGCTCAATCCGGTTGGAATGGGATCTCCATTACGGTATTGGTCTGTAGCTAAATTGTCCGCAAACCAACACTGCCCGCCAATTTCCACCAAGTCATAAGTGCGGCCATCATAGGTTAACGTAGTTTGTCCACCGCAGCCGGTAACGCTGATGTTTTGTGTGGAGCACGTCGCATTACCGGGTAACAATTGTGCACCCGTACCGCTGCCGCCGGTTTGTGTCCCAGCGCACACACAACTGCTATTGATTATATCATTGAACGTATTGGCATTGCCATCATCACAAGTTGCATTCAAATACAAACAGGAGTTGTCATTTTGGGTGGCTGAGCTGTTGTAATTGCACGCTGCATTGTCTGTGCAACCGAGAATAGCCGGAGGGAAATTGGCCACGCTAATTCCCGGCACAATGATAAAAGTTCCATTGGCCATGTACAAGGTATCTCCCGTTGTTGAGACACTGGAAAATCCATTGGCGGCGGTTTGGGCGTTGACAGCATTCGTAGCATTGGTTGCGTTAGTTGCATTTATCGCATTGACAGCATTATCCGAACTACTACTGTGCAACGCATAAGGCACACTCAACATTTGCTGCGTTCCAAGGTCAATATTTCCATTTCCATTATTCATAGCTACCTGAAGAAATTTTGTACCGCTGCCCCAGTTGATAGCACTGAAAGTACCAATAGTGGGAGTTCCTTGTCCAACATTCAAGTTGATTAACCCCAAGGCATTGCTGGTGGTGTTGTGATTTTCTTGGTATTCTGTTGTTCCATCAACTGCATTGTTGTGAATGGTAAACGTAATGGTAACGGCTTGGTTAGCAATCACGCTTCCATCCGCATTCCTGAGCACCGCTTGATAGGGGATGGCTTGAGGACTTTGGGCTATTGCGCTGAAAAAGCAAAGTAATAAAAACGGTAAAGCAATTATTTTTTTCATACAATTGTTATTGCAGTAAAAGTAACTCGATAATCCAAAATTGATATCTATTGGTACTTATTTCTTTTGGGATATTAAAACAGGTTTGTACCCTATTTGTACCTCAAATACGTTTGTTTTTCTAAAACCCTTGTAAATATTGGGTTTTAGCCAATTGTTTACATTTTGTATCGGGAAGTGAGCTACCCCTCCGAAATCATCGGAAACACCTCCAATGATTTTCTCAATGCATAAAAGGGTAGGGTTGTCATGAGGTGATGAACTTCTTCTTCTGTTTTGTCTTTGAAGATGAGAATGGCTCCGTTCTTGGTGGGGCGCAAATACAATTGCTCCAAAAATCCTTCTTGTTTCCATTGCGCCACAACAGCGCGCTCTTGTTGCAAAATCTCTTGGAAATTGCTGGGAAGGTTCTCTAAGTCGATGGTGAGAATTACAAGTATTTTAGTCATAAGAAACTTTTTAACTTGCAATAGTATGGATTTATTAAGTAATGCAGAGAATTACATTTGAATAACTCCCGATTTCATGAGATTTTGTTTGTTTCTATTCATTGGCAATGCGGTAGTTTTTACTTTTCAATGATTTGGATTATATTGCTTCCTTTAATTTATTTGGTAATGATTAAGGTGATGAATATTCGGCAGTGTTATTTGTTTTTTTTCAATTTAATTTCGAGCCTTTTTTTATTTTCCGTAGTTCTCTCGGGGCAAATCTCTGCACCATTCTCAGTTGGACAAACTTCAACAGCCTATACCAACGGCTCACCCAACGATGATATTTTTGTTTTTTGCGGTGCAGGCAACAATGGGGCATTGGAGGTCAATGTTTCTTCTGGAACAGCTCCATATACTTATCAATGGTACCAATACAACGTAGCAAGCCACAGTTGGTCTCTGATGGTTGGTCAGGGAAATTCAACCATTAATAATTTGGCTTCAGGCGGATATAGGGTAGAGGTTTCTGACAATTCAGGTGCAATGGTAGTCTGCGATGTAGCTTGGCTTTGGAATTTAAATGTTTCATT
>CANNHA010000039.1 GCA_947504275.1 Flavobacteriales bacterium | reverse complement strand
GTCGCTGTGGTCCATGATCTCGGTATCAGATTGACCAATTCCAGAGGTTTCTAAGATGATGAGATCAAATTGAGCTGCTTTTAAAACGTCCACAGCTTCAGCCACATGCTTGGACAAGGCCAAGTTGCTTTGGCGCGTTGCCAATGAGCGCATGTAAACGTGTGGATGCTTGATGCTGTTCATGCGGATGCGGTCGCCCAACAATGCGCCACCCGTCTTCTTTTTGGAAGGATCAACGGAGATGATGCCAATGTGCTTCTCCGGAAAGTCAATGATGAAACGACGAACCAATTCATCCACCATGGATGATTTTCCTGCGCCACCTGTACCTGTAATGCCCAAAACGGGAACCTTAGAGGCAATGGCTGCAGCTTTGATTTCTTCAAAAAGTGATTTGTTTTCTTCAGGGAAATTTTCAGCGGCAGAAATTACTTGGGCCAACTGAACAGGGTTTTTGTCTTTTAAATCAACTGCTTTTACTTGAACATTGTTACCCGTTGGGAAGTCCGATTTGGAAACCAAATCATTGATCATACCCTGCAAGCCCATTGAACGCCCATCGTCTGGGTGATAGAGGCGGGTAATGCCATAGGCATGTAATTCTTTGATTTCTTCAGGTAGAATAGTACCACCGCCACCACCAAAAATTTTGATATGACCGGCTCCTTTTTCTTGAAGGAGATCAAACATGTACTTGAAATATTCAGTATGACCGCCTTGGTAGCTCGTCATAGCAATAGCTTGCACGTCCTCTTGAATGGCGCAATTGACCACTTCCTCAACAGAACGGTCATGGCCCAAATGAACCACTTCACATCCTGTGGTTTGGATGATGCGGCGCATGATATTGATGGCCGCGTCATGCCCGTCGAACAACGACGCAGCAGTTACCACTCTCACTTTATTTTTGGGTTGATAGACAAGATTTTCCATTGCGGCAAAAGTACGAAAAAGCCCTGTTTATTGGCCTTTTTGACTAGGATTTCAATGCATCCAAAAGGGCTGTTGTTGGCAATAGTTGTGGACTTGAATGAATTGAGGCTCAAAATAATGCTTGTTATTGTTGTTTTATCGGTGAAATATTTGTAATTTTGAGCTTTAAATTAATAAGGCTCAATTATGGGAAGGGAAAGATTGCCGATTAGAAATGAAATCGCGACATTGCTCAAGCGTCATCCGCAGATTTCTTCTGCAGAATTGCATCGATTGATGGAGACACCAGTGGCATATGCTACAGTGAAAAGGACGTTGAATGCCATGATGGTGGAAGAAGAGGTGGCCAAGTATGGGAATGGTCGCGGTACATTGTATGCTTTGAATCCGGCTTTTACATTGCGCGGTGAGGTTGATGTCGAGGAGTATTTTGAACAGGAAGATTTGGAGCGGGAGATTATTCCTACGTTTAATTTTAATCTATTGAATACCATTGCAGAGCAGGGGAGCATTTTTACTTCCAAGGAGTTGGTATTGCTTCACCGTACCTCTGGAAAATTCAAACAGAACATTCAGCAATTGCATCAATCAGAATTCAAAACGGAGTTTGAAAGATTGGCCATTGATTTGAGCTGGAAGTCGTCACAAATAGAGGGCAACACCTATTCCTTATTGGAAACGGAATTGCTTTTGAAACAACAATTGACGGCATCTGGAAAAACCAAGGATGAAGCGGTGATGTTGTTGAATCACAAGTCGGCATTGGACTTTTTATTGGATCATCCCAATTTCATTGAGCCGCTCAAGGTGAATGTTTTGGAAGATGTGCACAGCATGCTCATCAAGGAGTTGGGTGTTCAGCGCAACATAAGAAACAGAAGAGTTGGGATATCAGGAACACAATACAAACCATTGGACAATGAACACCAAATCCGTGAAGCTTTATTGGGGATGTGTGACTTGATCAATGCGCGTCATAATGTATGGGAAAAGGCTTTATTGGCCTTGTTGCTGATTAGTTACATCCAGCCCTTTGATGATGGGAACAAGCGCACGGCCAGGATTGTGAGCAATGCTATATTGATGTATTATAGGGATTGTCCGTTGTCTTTTAGGACCATTGATCCCATTGCCTACAAAAAAGCGCTATTGATATTTTATGAACGCAATAACCTCAGTGCATTCAAGAAAATATTTATTGAGCAATACCAGTTTGCGGTGGAGCATTATTTTTGATTTAATAAAAATTTGATTAATTTTGTCAAAATGAACAAGTTTGGAGAACATATTCATCGTTTGCGAAAAGAGCAGAATTTAACTTTGTTAACCTTGGCAGAAAGAGTTGGTATTGATGCTGCTGTTCTCAGTAAAATTGAGAATGGACATCGTGTACCCAATGAACAGATGTTAACAAAATTGGCAGTTGGATTAGCAGCGAAGGAAGATGAATTGAGTAACCTATTAATTTGTGACGAAATTTGTCAAAAATTGTATCAGGTTCCAGATCCATTGAAAGTTTTGAAGATGGCAGAAGCGGAGATGACCTATGAGAAAAAGACATTTACTCATCAAATGAATTTTATTCAGTCATCGCTAGCAAATGTGATGGCTGAGCATAAAGCCGTTTTGAAAGCATGGATTTTTGGTTCTTATGCCAGAGGCACTCAAAATAAAAAGAGTGACCTAGATGTAATGGTGAAGCTTGATAATCGATACAAGTGGTCCATGTTTGATCTTATTCAATTGTCCTTCGAACTATCTCAAAAATTAAGGGTCAAGGTGGACCTTGTAGAGTGTGGGCATGTCAAAGAATTTGCTCAAGCTTCTGTGGAAAAGGAAAAAATTGAAGTTTATGTCCAAAAGAAGTAATCTTGAGAGAATTCAAGATATTTTAAATGCAATAGACTCAATTGATGAAATTTTGCTGAATCAGACTGAACAGGATTTTGTCAGTAGCATCGTCCTTCAAAGCGCCATACAGTTCCAATTTTTGATAATCGGGGAGGCGGTTTCAGGAGTGGATTTTTTTATTTTGAAGAAATATGATTACCCATGGCATTTACCAAAATCGTTCAGAAATTTCATCATTCATGAATATCATGAAGTTGACATTCGAAAAGTGTACTATTCAAAGGATTCATTGCCACAACTCAGAACTATTTGTATCTGTATTGAATCCGACTTGAAGTCCAAATAATTAAAACTGCTTCACCAATTCAGATTTTTCAATAATCCCTTCGTGCTGGAAAAAGTGTTTTCCGCCTTTGTAAATGAATAAGGTTGGAAGGATTTCAATTTTCAATTCTTGGCTCAATGCTTTGTTTTCGTCCACATTGATTCTGACAACTTTTACCTTACCGTTGTATTCTTTTTCAATTTCATCCAAGGTGGGTTTCATTTTTTTGCAAGGGGCGCACCAGGGGGCATAGAAGTCCACCAATACAACGGGGTTGTCTATCAATATTTTGTCAAAATCACTTTTACTCATTCCAGGAGTGGCTGCGTTATTGGCACCTGCTAGGGGCAATCCGTTTTTGTTCCATGACATGATGCCGCCTTGCAATTCAATCACCTCTTTGAATCCCGCATTGCACATGCCTTTTGCTGCAGAGGCACTTCTTCCGCCGGATAAACAGTAAACCAAAACGGGTTTGTTTTTATCGAGCGATGCCACTTGTCGTCCATAGTCGCTGCCATTAAAGTCCAAATTCATCGCGCCAGCAATGTAACCACCTTGAAACTCTCCAGGTGTTCTGACGTCTACCAACTGACCATCGGTTTTGGTTTGGATGAGCGCTGCAAAAGCTTTTGCATCAACGGAAGTAGGCGCATCTCCCCCCGTTTGTTGTGCTTGACTATTGAAATTTTGACAGGCCATCAAGGTGACCAATAGGGTAAGAATAGTTGCGATGTTTTTCATGGTGCAAAGGAAAGCGATGTATGTTTTTGTTTTCAGTGATGTGGATTACACAACTACCATTCAATGCCAACGGGGCAATGATCTGACCCCATCACGTCATTGAGTATGAAAGCATCCTTGAGTTGTGCAGTCATTGTTGGACTGACCAAGAAATAATCGATTCTCCAACCCACATTCTTTGCTCGTGAGTTAAAACGCGCACTCCACCAAGAATACTTGACCTCCTCGGGATAAAAATGTCTGAATGTGTCTACAAATCCGGCATTCAGAAGATTTTCAATGCCATTGATTTCGCGCTGGGTGAAACCCGCGCTTTTGTTGTAGTTGGATTTGGGATTGGCCAAATCGATGGCTTTGTGGGCTACATTTAGATCACCGCAGAAAACAACAGGCTTGTTTTTTTCTAAATTCTTCAAGAAGTCCAATAAATCGGCGTCCCATTTTTCTCTGTAATCCAAACGGGCCAATTCACTGCCGCTGTTGGGCACATAGCAGTTCACTAAGATAAAATTCTCGTATTCTGCAATGACACTGCGACCTTCTTGGTCGTGTTCTTCGATACCCAAACCAAAGGTCACGGAAAGCGGTTTGGTCTTGGTCAACACCGCGGTACCGCTATATCCAGGGCGAACAGCAGATGAGGTATAGATGAAATATTCATCAAAAGCTTGCAGGGCTTCTTCTGTTTGTTGATCATTGGCCTTGGTTTCTTGAAGACACAATATATCTGGATTCATGGCGCGCACATCATCCACAAAAGTTTTTTTGGTGATGGCCCTAACGCCATTGACATTGAAAGAAATGAGTTTCATGCCTCAAATATAATCCTTGTCACCATCACAGTTTTCCGTTGTGGAAAAAATGAGGAGTTGTTATATTCGCAATCTACCATGACGGTCATTTCCTCCATACTTCAACAAGTGCAGCAACATCCAAATGCCAAGTCCATCACCTTGGGGGCAGAAACATGGACCTATGCGCAGTTGTATCAGAAGTCAATGGCTGTTTCATCGTCCTTACAAGCGCAAGGAATTAAGAACACCAGTGTTGGATTGTTCACGGACAATCAATTGGAGATGTATGCAGGACTTTTGGGTATTTGGTTGTCAGGCAACGCGTACGTGCCCATCAACCATAAGTTTCCGAAAGAGCGGTTGGATAAAATTGTTCAAGAACGACATTTGCAGCACGTGTTGTGTCAATCGGCAAGTTCAAGTGAAGTCCGAGACTTGGTAGCCGCTTTGCAACCGATTTTTTATACCGATGAAGTAACAGAACTTCAGGTCGCTGAGCCTTATTCATTGGCCTATACCTTGTTTACATCGGGAAGCACGGGTGTTCCCAAAGGAATACCTATTGGACATGATCATCTTTTGGCATTGATGCAAGACATGTGGGAGCGTTATCCTTTGAGTAGTGGAAACAAAGTGCTGCAAGCTTTTGAATTGTCCTTTGATGTCTCCATAGCTTGCGTATTGTTGGCATGGACGCAGGGTGCGGAATTGGTGGTGGCTGATTTGAATGGCATCACAGCAATTAACGCATTTAAAGCCATTCATGATCATCAGGTTGATTTTGTCACCCTTCCTCCATCGGCGCTGTTTTATTTGCGCCGCTTGAAAATGTTGAAAATGACGCAGCCGTGGGTCACCAAAACTTTGTTCACCGGTGAAGCTTTGCCTTATTCAGTGGTTCAAGAGTGGTTGACTTGTGCCGTGAACAGCACGGTTGATAATGCCTATGGACCTACGGAAGGAACGGTTTGGTCGATGATTGATGCTTTGGATGACTCTATAGAATCGCAATTGATGAATGGCCTTTGTCCCATTGGACAACCGCTCAAAACCATCGATATGCGCATCGTTGACGAAAAGGGAATGGATGTCAAGGAAGGAGAGCAGGGCGAATTGTGGATTGGAGGACCTCAAATTTTTCATGGTTATTTAGGACAACCTGAGAAAACCATGGAGGTGTTGTTTCAGGATACAACAGGGATTTATTGGTACAAAACGGGAGATATTGTTTTCAAGAATGCTTTCGGTAAGGTCATGTATGTGAACCGCAAAGACAATCAGGTTCAAGTGAATGGCTATCGGGTGGAGTTGGGAGAGGTAGAGCATCACCTGCGTCAATGCGTAGGTCACGATGCTGGGGTAGTATTGGCCCAGCAGGAGAATGGTGTCACCGCGCTTTTTGCCTTTGTAGAAGGAACAGCAGAAGAGCAATTAGTCCTTGCGGCAATGCGAGAGAAAGTTCCGGGATATATGTTGCCGAGAAATGTTTTTAGCGTACCACAATTCCCGATCAATACCAGCGGAAAGATTGACAAACAAACATTAAGAAAAAATTATTTGACATGAGCAATGAAGAATTGACGGCACGCGTTTATGGTGTGTTTAGAAAAGTATTTAAGAACGAAGGTATTTCCGTTCATCGCGAAACAACTGCCAAGGATATTGCAGGTTGGGATTCCATCACACATTTGGACATCATCTCCGGAATGGAGGAAGAGTTTGATGTTGAGATCACTGGATTTGAAGTGATGAACATGAGCAATGTCGGTGACTTGTATGATTTGTTGACCCAGAAGTTGGCAGAGTAAGGTGGTTTTTCAATCCTGGTCATACGTTGGATTTTTACTGATCACCATTCTGGTGGTTCGTTTGACCTCAGCTTCTTGGAGGTGGTTACCTCTTCTATTGGCCAGTTTGTTTTTTTATTCGTTGACCCATTGGGGTGCATTTGTTATTCTCTTGTTTTCTATTTTCTATACTTACTTCACAGCAATAAGAGTAAGTGGAAGTGCACACATGTCCATTCGTTACCGATGGCTATTGCTTTCAATTATCGGTCAAGTGCTGATTCTGGGGGTTTTCAAGTATCTGGGTTTTTTCAATGGCGTGATGCAAGGAGTATATGCTTTGCTTCACAAAGGAGATTGGAATGACTGGCCATTGTTGGTATTGCCTTTGGGGATTTCATTTTTCACCTTTCAGAGCATGGGTTATGTTTTTGATGTTTATTACAAAATCAGAAAACCTGAAATGCACTTGGGGAAATATGCTTTGTTTGTTTCTTTTTTTCCGCAGATTCAATCAGGACCAATAGGTAGATCCAAGGAAATGATGCCGCAATGGACTTCCATTTCCTTACCCAGTTTTGAGCAATACCGCTGGGCCATTCAATTGTTTGTTTGGGGATTGTTGAAGAAGTTTGTTGTAGCGGATCGTTTGGGCAACTACGTAGATGAAGCTTATGATACGGTGGGCAGCATGGGTACCTGGGTTTGGTTGTTCATTTTGGTTTTATACACCGTTCAATTGTATGCTGATTTTTCCGCCTATTCAGACATGGCCATTGCATCAGCCCGGATGTTGGGCATTCATATACCTGAGAATTTTGCATTTCCATACAAAGCCAATAACATCACTGATTTTTGGCGAAGATGGCATTTGTCGCTTTCCGGTTGGTTGCGCGATTACATCTATACGCCATTGTTGTTCAGTAAAAAGAAGTGGAAGAAATGGGCTGTGGTCTATGCCATAGGCATCACCTTTGTCATCTGCGGAATTTGGCATGGCGCCAGCATGACCTTTGTATGGTTTGGTGTGGTTCAAGCGATGATTCTTATTTGCGAAATGTTCACCAAGGACCGCAGGTTAGTATGGGCAGAGCAATGGGGAAGGACTTACCAATGGGCTTCTGTTGTTTTGACATTTTGGGTTATCTCATTTTGCTTTATACTGTTTAGAGCAGATGATATGTATCAAGTGGCCGGTGTCTTGGCTGATATGGGACAATGGAATTCATCATTGTTAACGACCTATTTGGCAGAGAAGAATATTTCCAGGTTGATGGGGATTTTGTTCCTCTTGACCATGTTTTTATGGGGTGATGAGCGGTGGGATCGTTGGATAAAACAACCTCAAATGAGCATGAATAAAAGTGTTTTGGCTATTTCTTTGATGTTGACGGTGTTGATGGTGTTGGGTGTTTTTGGAAAGAATGATTTTATCTATTTTCAGTTCTGATGGATAAGTTGAAGTGGGGCATAGGCGTAGTTTTGATGACCATTGCAATGTATTTGCTAGGTTATTTTATTGTATGCAAAGCTTCCTATCGTGGTTTGCCTTTGGTTTATTTGTTTTCTGATTATTTGGGCCCCAATGGAGGTTTTACCTACAACAAAAGTTTGGAATGGAACGCTGCTTTGCATGAACAAAAGAAATGGGATGTGATTGTCTTGGGCGCCTCACGGGCTGAAAGATCTTACAACCCAGATTTTTTTTCCAAGCAAAGTATTCAACTTTTTAACTGGGGTACTTCGGCGCAGAGCATCCAAAATTCAGCCATCCTGTTAACCTCCATTTTGGAGCAGGCTGCGCCCAAGGAAGTTTGGTTGGATATTGTTCCGGCTTCCTTCAAGCCAGAGGCATTGGAATCCACAGCAGATTTGATTCAGAATGTGTTGGATAATGCATTGGCGATGCAATTGGCTCAGTCGTCAGGTGATATAAGATCCGTAAATTTATTGGCCAAGCGATTTTTCTGTTCCAATGAAAGATGGGAAAAGAAAGGGAAATCGGAGTATCAAGGAAACGGTTTCGTCTCGGTTAGTGATGTCATGGAGCGAGACGTTTATCAATCGTGCCTGAATGGACCCTTTGCTGAAAGGGCTTATATTGAGCCATCTCAAGAAGCATGGAAAGCTCTTGATGATATCATTGCGTTGTGTCAATCAAAAGCAGTGAAATTGCGCATCATTGTTTCACCGACAACTCCTTTGTACAATAGACATGATCACCATTGGATGATGCAGCAGTTAATGGAAAGGCGGAAGGTATCCGCTTTTGAGTTGTACGACTTTTCTGGGGAGGAGCTATTTAAAATTCCGAACCATTTCTATGATGAGAAGCATCTGAACCATGCAGGTGCATGGCTATTTGACTCGTTGTTTTTAAATACAATCGATTTCAAGTGAGCAAAGTCACTTTGTTGTCCAATGGTGTTGTTTTATTTTGTGGTATGAAAAAGATTTTTCTTGTCCTCGTTTCTATTTTATTAGTTAATGTTATTCAGTCGCAAACGGTCAGGGTTTTTCCACAAACCAATGATCAATTGGGAGGATTGCAGTCCTATACATTTGGAAGTACTTTGGATGGTTATGTAGTTTTTGGCGGTCGTTTGGATGGTTTGCACCGGAGACAACCTTTTGCGGCATTTGACATTGCTGGTCACAATTTGAATGTTTCATTCATCAATCCAACTAGCGGAAACGTGGTTCATCACAACACGTCCAGTTTGCCGGATGAAGTGGAGGAACAGATGCACAGTACCAATGCCTGTTTTGTTCAAAAAGACAACCGATTGTATGTTGTTGGAGGATATGGTTATAGCGCCATTCAAAACGATCACATTACCTTTCCTTCTCTATTGGTTTTTGATATAGAATTGTTAAGGGCAGCGGTCATTGGTCAAACCGATATGAATGGCGCATTGCTGGCTAGGGTAGAGGATGATCGGTTTGCAGTCACTGGTGGTAAATTGGTAAAGATGAACAATCAGTTTTTCTTGGTTGGCGGACATCGGTTTGATGGTCGCTACAATCCAATGGGTCCCAACAATGGACCTGGTTTTTCTCAAACGTACTCTTCAGCAATAAGACGATTTGAAGTGGCCAATGATTTGGTAGTTACTTGGTATGACGAATGGTATGATGAGGCTTTATTGCATCGCCGGGATTTTAATGTTTTGCCCTCTTTGGATTTATCCAGTATGAGTGAAAATATTTCTGTTTATTCAGGGGTTTTTCAGGTCAATGATGATATTCCTTTCTTAAATGCCGTCAATGTAACAGCCAGCGGATACAATGAGGTGAATAATTTTGCTCAATACTACAACCACTATCATTGTGCAACTTTGCCCATTTACAATGCCAGCCAGCAAAAGGTAGAGCATTATTTCTTTGGGGGAATCGCTCAGTATTATGATAGTCTGGGCATCATGGTTCAAAACAACAACGTGCCATTTGTAAAGACCATTGCTTGTGTCACACAATCGGCCAATGGCCAGTGGCAGGAATCATTGGTGCCTCAATTGCTTCCTGGGTACTTGGGAGCAGGAGCTGAATTGTTGCCTGCCAATGGCATGAATGAATGGAACAATGGTATCATTCAACTTACAACAGAACAACTATCCATGGATTCTGTTTTGGTTGGTTATATTTATGGAGGAATCAGCAGTTCAGAAAAGAATGTTTTTTGGAGCAATTCTATTTTGAGCACTGCTGCCAATGTGTGGATGGCTGTTTATTACTATCCTGCATTAAGCAATACGGTTTTGAATCAGCACAGTGTCAATGGTCTAAAGTGGCATGTTTATCCCAATCCTTTTAACAATAAGGTTATTGTGCAATTTTATTCAAGAGATTCTAAACCCGTTCAATTGACATGGCGAGATTTGAAGGGAAGTATTATCGAGCAGACATTGCTGGACAATGTGCAAGTGGGCAAGAATGAATTTGTTTACGAGAACAAAGCCAATTGGTTGGGCGGTACCTATTTCTTGACCATCGATGCCAATGGTCAATCCGCTGTGCAGAAAGTAATCTTTGAGGAATAATCGTTTCTGTTTCCGTATCAAGTGTTTATGGATACTAAATTTAATCCAATCTTATGTTTTTGAGTTTTGATACAACAGAAAAAAGAGTCAATTATTCATTAGATTTGTTCCATGTCATTGACTAATGCAAAAACGGTAAAATCATCAGAAGTTGAAATCACAGAATTGATGGTTCCGGCTTACGCTAACTTCGGCGGAAAAGTCCACGGAGGTATTTTGTTGTCCTTGATGGACAAGGTTGCATATGTATGCGCAGCCAAATACAGTCAGCAATATTGTGTCACTGTAGCGGTGGAAGGTGTTGCATTTTTAAGCCCAGTTGACGTAGGAGATTTGGTTTCATTCAAAGCTTCTGTGAATTATGTGGGAAGAACCACCATGATTGTTGGCATTCGCGTTGAAGCTGCAAATCCGCGTACGGGTGAAACCAAGCATACCAATAGTTGTTATTTTACAATGGCCGCTAAGGATGATCAGGGTCAATTGGCAGAAGTACCCGCTTTGATTTTAGAAGATGAAAATCAATTGCGCAGATTTTGCGAAGGCAGAATGATTAAGGAATTTTCGGCAGAGAAGAGAAGGTTGTTAAAATCGGATTTGCAAGACATGGATTTGCAACAACGTTTGGATAAGTGCGAGAATGAGCGGTGTGTCATTAATATGAGTTGATACCATGAACTTCGAGCACAAAAAGAAACCGGTCATCAGCAACAGGGATTACCTGATAAGACAGTTGAGATTTGCATTGTACACCGTTGTTTTTGTAGTTTTTTCCTTATCTCTCGGAACTTTAGGGTATCATTTTACAGCTGAATTGGGTTGGTTGGACGCGTTGTATAATAGTTCAATGATATTAACGGGAATGGGTCCCGTGAATGTGCTAACCAATGATTCCGCCAAGTGGTTTGCTTCTTTCTATGCATTGTACAGCGGCGTCGCTTTCTTGACCATGGCGGGTATTTTGTTTGCTCCAATGGTGCACCGCATTCTTCACTTGTTGAATGTAGAAGAGTAGTCATTTCAAAATTAAATCCTGCAGTCCTATGCGTTCATCGTGTAGCAAATTGAAATCAATTCTCCCTCTGAAACTAGGGTGATTGTATTTGCTGGTTTTTTGCCAAAGGTCATGTGCTACGGTTGGTTTTCGTTTGTAATTCGCAATCCACAGAATGATGTTGTCTTTGTATTTCTTCTTCAAGTATTTGTGAAAATACTTTTCTTCACAATAGACGATGGGGTAGACACCAATTGCGCTGCGAATGGTTTCCATAAACAGGTCAATGTTTCGTTGGGCAATTTCGTCGGTGTACAAATGCCGTTGGTACTCTATATCAACCACAGGAATCAATTCTCCTTTTTGGGGTTGGGCCATTTCAAGGAAATGCAAGGCCTGGGTTTTTCCGTTTTGGTTGAAACGCATGAAGTGGTAGCCTGAGAACAATATGCCTAACTTTTTGATTTCATTTTTATACGTGTTAAATCGATTGTCTTTGAAATGGTTTCCTTCGGTTGCTTTTAAGAAAATAAAGTCAGGGCGGTGATCTCCTATCATCATCTTCCATTTGACATCACCTTGGTGGTGAGAAATGTCAATGCCCCATGTGTAAACATTGGAAGGGTGTCGCTGAATGGACAAAGGCTTTTCAGTGATAACTGGCGGTTCTGGCGGAACCCAGGTGTAGTCCACGCCAATCCAAATGGCAATGGAGGCCAATATCAATAGGCCAATCACAAGAATGATTTTGAAACGGCTTTTTTTCTTTGGCATGGCTTAAAGATACGGACCAAAGTATCTTAAAAGACACTTTGGTCCATATAACAATACTACAATTTCTCATTGGCCAAATTGGCCAACTCACTGCGCTCTCCTTTGGCCAATGTAATGTGGCAATACAAATCGCTGCCTTTTAATCGCTCAATTACGTAACTCAATCCATTGGAGTTTTCATCCAAATAGGGCGTGTCTATTTGCCTAACATCTCCTGTTAAAATTACTTTGGTGTTTTCACCTGCTCTGGTGACGATGGTTTTTACTTCATGTGGCGTTAAGTTCTGTGCTTCATCAATGATGAAAATACTATTGGTCAAACTTCTACCACGAATAAATGCCAAAGGGGCGATGGTAATTCTACCTTGCTCTTGCATTTCATCAATCCATCGGCGTTTCTTTTCATTTTCACTGAATTGGTTTTTGATAAAATTCAAATTATCAAATAAGGGCTGCATATAGGGATTGACTTTTTCTTGCGCATCTCCAGGTAAGAAACCAATCTCTCTGTTGCTCAGTGGAATAATTGGACGCGCCAAAATGATTTGTTCATATTGGTTGCGCTGTTCCAAGGCTCCTGCCAATGCCAACAATGTCTTTCCTGTTCCAGCAACTCCTGAAATGGTGACCAGTTTGATTTCTGGATTCATGATGGCGTCCATGGCAAAGGTTTGTTCTGCATTCTTAGGCTTGATGCCACAGGCATAAGTTTTGTCAACCCGATGAATCAATTGTTCCTTTTCCGAGTAATAGGCCAATACGCTGGCTTCATTGTTCTTTAAAATGTAAAAGTGATTGTTGATTCTTTCTTTTCCTAAAATGGCTACTTTGTTGTGGTGGCCGGATTGATACAATTTTCGAATGACCAATGCCTCTGCATTCTCAATGGTAGTTATTCCACTGTACGCAATCATTTGATCATTGACCTTGCCATGCTTGTAGTCTTCTGCTAAAATATTCAACGCTTTGGCCTTTAATCGTAGGTTGATATCTTTGGAAACCAATACCACTTTTATCTTAGGATATTTGTATTTTAATTCAACAGCAACATTTAGGATTAGATGGTCATTCTTGGCGCTGGAGAAAATCTTTGTCGCGTCTTCACTCAATTCCAATTCGGTCTGCATCTGTATGCGCAATCGTCCTCTTTTGCCATTTTTTATCGGAATCCAATCATTGAGCGTGTATTGCTCTGACATTTTATCAATGAACCGGATGCACTCGCGTGCCTCAAAATTCTTGATTTCATTTCCTACCTTGAATTTGTCCAATTCCTCCAAAACAGTGATGGGAATGACAACGTCGTTTTCCTCAAATTTGACAATGCTGTGGTGATCATGCAAAAGAACGGAGGTGTCTAAAACAAAGATTTTTTTCGAAGAAATTTTAGCCATGTTTTTTTTGAAAGCTAAATCAAATTATTTCGAAAAGATTTATTTTGAACCAAATTTTTTTCATGAAAATTGATATAAATTCAAATGTTCAAGATTAATTATCGATTCAATAAAGTTGCGTTAATGTAAAAAGGACTACCTGCGGAGTAACCGAAAACAATATCAAGGTCAACTTGATTTTGCATCAACGCAGATAGTCCTAGTTTCTTTGAATGCTGCTCTTGGTGGAGGTCAAAGCATTCGAATATGTCAAAAAAAAGAAACGGAATTTTCTAACCTTTCATTGTCTGAATATCTTCGTTTGTTTCATGTTTTTTCTGAGATGTTGATTCAGAGTGTTTTAACTTCAAGTGCCTTTGTTTTTTACATTACATTTTATTTATTGATTTATGAAAGAATTAGTATTTGTACTATTGATCATTTACTTGGATGTTTTCCATCTTAATTTCCAAGGTTCAACAGTGTTTCCTGATGCTTGGCATTTTTCACAATGCCATTCATTGTTTTTTGTGTCCATCCAAAACCCATGATCCCATGATGTTGGACCGAGCGGACAGCTGACATGCCACCGATAATATTCTTTACTGCTGGGGTTGGTCAGGCAGTATTTTGAAATTTGACGAAGCAATTTTCCGGGATGCTTTCGGTTGAATTCCATGATTTGATAACACTCCGTAATGCCTTCCTTGTAACGTTCTTGAAATTCCTCAACAGTGATGGCATTGCACCAAACAAGTCGGTCCGAGCATTTGTCTCTCCCCAATTGGTATGCTTGATTCATCAGGAAATCTCGTTTGTAAGTGGCGCTGTCTACTTCGAATTGATCGCTGGTGTCCAACAGGATGGGGTCTTTATCAAAATAGGGTTTGCGATTGATGTATACGACATGCTTGTAAATTTCCCGCGTTCCATCTTCGTATTTCACCATGACAAAGTGCAAGGTGTAATCACTGGTGAGGATAGAACCCTCCATGATTAAAAATGGAAATTGCGATTGAATGTTTTTATTCATTTGTTTTTTAATTTTCGTGATTATTTATTGTTGACTTTTAATCGATTGTTGTCTCTCCACGGCTGGATGCTCTGGCTGTGTATGTTGCATTTGGCACAATGCCATTCATTGGTTACTGCATTGATCCATGAACCATGATGAAACTTACTGCTCTTGACGGGCAATGGGCATTGCACCCACCATTTGTTTATTTCATACCGATTGGCCGTAACATCTACTTTGTGATCCAATAATTCCTGAACCAACCTTCCAGGAAATAGCTCATTATAGGTCTGGACAACGTATTGCTCAAACAACCTTTTTTCAACGAGGGCCAAGAACTCTTCACGCGATACGACACTGCTCCATATAAAATCTTCGCTGTCTCCCCGATGATAAGCGAACTCCAAAACAAAGTTTCTTTTTAAATCAAAATCACTCAGCTGTTGGTCTGTGAACGATTGAACCAAAGTCGGCTTCTCGTCCACATGGGGTATTCCGTCTAGAATGACGGTGTATGAATAAATATGGCGCACGTCATCTTCTTTGACTAATACAAAATGCTCGGTAAAATCAACAGCTTGTTGGAACCCTTCATGGATGAAAAAAGGGGGAAGATAAATGATGTTGTTTTTCATGCGGTGTATGTTTTTGGTTCACACATCCTGCACAACAGAAGCTAGGGGAATAACACTTTTTTTGACGGTTAGTCCTCATCGATGGTACCACCGTGGCGTGTAAGGCTCGGTTGGTGACATTGCTGTCGTCTGGATGATGCTGCAAAGTAAAATCTAAAAATTGTATCATTCCAAATTTTTCTTCTTTTTTTTCGCCTGCCTTTTTTCGGCTCAGCCTTCAAAAAGTCACCGCGCTATCCGCTGCTATTCCTCAGGGCTCGCTGCGCTCGCCCTTGCGGGATATCCGCTTCCATCGCTGGCGCTCGAAACTTATCCATAGGTCGATTTTTTCCCCCATTGTAAATCCATTACAACGCCACCGGTTTGCTTTGCGCAAAACCGAAGTATGCATATTAAAATCAATAGCCTAAAATCCATTGGCACAACGGTGGATTTTACCTTACGTGATGTCAATCTTTTTGTTGGTCCCAATGGAAGTGGAAAGTCCATCCTTCCGGGACTGATTCAATTGTTTAAGCGAAATGATACAGTAAGAGATTTCCGAAGAAGACAGTTTCCACCATTGACTTATTTCGATGCGCAAGAGGATTGGCGCAATTGGGCGCACAAGGGCAATCTGAGTAAAGAGTCCACCATCGTACGGAGTATTTCTTTTCTCAATCGAAAGGCCAATTTAATGGTCAAAATAAAGGATTCATCATCGGTGCGCTCTGGAAAAGATAAAGAGTGGATGGCAGCGCAAGTGGAGACATTTATTATTCAGGACGGACAAATGCCGCTGCTGATATGGGGACCAGAAGAGCGGAGAATTAACACGCGCCAAATGGCCATTTATTTGTACAAGGCCATCCAAGAATATGGCATGATCACAGCGGAGGAATGGGAAGAAGAGATGGATATTCCATTGAAAGATGGCAGTAAGTTGTGTTCAAATCTATTCAGACAATACATTGAAGATGGCCCCGAATTTTATGAAGACAATGGCAGTCATCTCCATTTCTTTTATTTAGATATTCAATCCATGTTTTTTAGGCGGCGGTTGTCCATCACCAACAATCCGGCCTTTGAACCCATTGCACTTTTAATGGAAAAAGTTCTGTTATACTTCCAACAAGCCATGCTCACTTTTTTAATTGATTCTCCTGTTTTAGTAGGTAAGGGGAAGTTGCAGTGGGAGGAAAATAGAATTGAAAAAAAGAATCAATTGGCACAAGATTATTTTGGATTTTCCATTGATCAGCAAAAAATAGTTTTGGAGGATGGCACTTTTCAAGGAAGGCAAATATTCATAGAGCATCAAGGACGAAAGGAGGCAATAGAAAAATGCAGTAGGGGTATTCAGTCTGTTTGTGCTTGGATTGAAGAGTGGACGGATGCAGTTCACAAAATAAATCGCCAAAGTGATTCATTATTCTTCTCAGCTGAGAAAGTCATTTTTATTCAGAATCCAGAAAAGTTCCTCCATTCCGTTTGGCAAAGGAAATTGTTGCGCATGATTTTAGATGAAGCAAGTAATCATACCCATTGGAAAATTGTGATTGAGACGCATAGCCAAGTGCTCATCGATGAGATAAAGTTAGGTATAAGTAAGAATGAACTGGAAAGGAGTGATGTGGCTTTGTTCTGTTTTAGTAAAGACGATAAGTTTCAAACGTCGATACAGCAATTGCCTCTGGACAGGTATAGAGATGGAGAGGCTATCATTCATGATATTGGATCGGTGAAGAGGGGCATTATTGATTTTGGCGTTCTAGGTTGGAATTGAGTTCTGCGCTTTGCCGAAAGTTGATGATTGTCATTTTTTTATTTGTTAAAATGTGAACAAAGTGATTCTCATGATGTTTAATGTTTCAAAACTAATCTTAAACAAATGAAAAGAATTAAACTTTTTGCTTTAGCATTGATCGCATCTATTTCAAGCGAGTCTATTGCTCAAACCAATGTATTTGACGATGTCATTGCCGTCAGTCCCAATCACAATTATTTGGAGGCAGCCCTGCTTCAGGAAGGCTTAGCATCAGCTTTGCAAGATCCATCAGCCAACTTAACGGTGTTTGCTCCAGACGATCAAGCTTTTGAACAATTGGCTAGTGCTTTGCAAACCGACATCGCTGGATTGTTGGCTTTGGATAATTTGAGTGATGTTTTATTGTATCACGTTCTTGGAACGGCAGTCCCTTCATCAGCGGTAACCAATGGAGCCATTGTTGAACCGTTGAGCACAACCAATACTTTGAAATTGACCTTAACGGGATCAGGTAATGTTTTTGTCAATCAAGCACAAGTGACTTTGCCAGATTTGTCTACAGACAATGGTGTAGTTCATGTCATCAATGCTGTATTGTTGCCAGTTGAGACAGTTGTTGATGTTGCTTTGGACAATGGTTTTACCTATTTGGCAACGGTTGTTGTAACGGCTGAGTTGTTACCTGCTTTAACCAATCCCTTGGCTACTTTCACTGTATTTGCTCCAACCAATGAAGCTTTTTCTTCATTGGCCTCAGCATTGGGAACTGATATCAATGGATTGTTGGCGTTGCCCAATTTAGCAGATGTTTTGACCTACCATGTTTTGGGAACAGAGGTTCCATCTTCAGCAGTTACCAATGGAGCCATTGTTTTACCATTGAGCTCCACCAATACTTTGAAATTGACTTTAACAGGCACTGGCAATGTATTTGTTAATCAGGCACAAGTGACTTTGCCAGATGTAGCAGCGGACAACGGAGTTGTTCACGTTATCAATGCCGTATTGTTGCCAGCTGAGACAGTTGTTGATGTTGCTTTGGACAATGGTTTTACCTATTTGGCTACGGCTGTTGTAACGGCTGAGTTGTTACCTGCTTTAACCAATCCCTTGGCTACTTTCACTGTATTTGCTCCAACCAATGAAGCTTTTTCTTCATTGGCCTCAGCATTGGGAACTG
>CANNHA010000038.1 GCA_947504275.1 Flavobacteriales bacterium | reverse complement strand
TGTAGACGTTTTGCAAATACCTGCATTTTTGTGCCGCCAAACGGATTTGCTGATTGCAGCAGCAGAAACAGGGAAAGTAGTGAATGTCAAGAAAGGACAATTTCTTTCTGGGGAGTCGATGGCCCACGCTGTAGATAAGATCAAGCAATCAGGAAATCAGAATGTTTGGCTTACTGAAAGAGGGTCAATGTTTGGCTACCAAGACCTCATCGTTGATTATCGCAATATTCCGGCTATGCAACAATTTGCACCAGTAGTGATGGACTGCACGCACAGCCTGCAGCAACCCAATCAATCTTCAGGTGTTACGGGTGGAAAACCAGAGCTCATCGGAACCATTGCCAAGGCTGCCATAGCAACTGGAGTGGATGGTTTATTCATAGAGACACACCCCAATCCCAAAGAAGCCAAAAGCGATGGAGCCAACATGTTGCACTTGCAACATTTGGAAAGTCTCTTGATTGAACTTTGTAAAATTCACGACGCTATCCATGCCTAAACTTTTCTCGATATTCATTTTTTTCCTGTGCTTCGCTCAAGGCCATGCGCAGTCTTCATCTGTTGTGATTGACACCCTGTGGTGGGATAGAATGGGTTACGGAGGAGATGAAGTATTGGAGAGAATGGTTGTTGCAGAAGACAATACGTTATGGGCAATTGGCACGAGTTCCAGTTCTGAATTGTATGGACAAGATATCTACTTGATTCATTTGGATTCTGCTCATCAGTGTCTGGGGAGCTACAGTTTTGGAGGAAATGGAGTAGACTTGGGTGTTGATCTGTTGTTGCTGCCCAACGGTAATATGTTGCTTTTGGGAACAACTTCTAGTTATTCTGCTTTGGGTTATGATGTCGTGTTGTATGTTTTGGATTCCAATGGGCAAGTTGTAGAGACCAATATCCTTGAAGAAGAAGGTTGGCAATTTGCTCAACGCTTCGGTATTTCTGCAAATGGTGGAATATCAATTACAGGGAAGGAGTTAAATGCAGACGGAAATTGGGATTTAAGATTGTGGAAAGTAATCAGTACTGGAGCAATGAACGTCTATAGTGTAGATGACCAAATGTCAATCAGCATCAATGCGCAAAATTTAGAATCCTCTTTTGTGACACAAGGAAGCAATGACAACTGGTGGGGTTTTGCCAGTTATTGGAATGCCGATTCCATCCCAACAACCAAAGCTTTTGAATTGGATGCGCAATGGTCTTTTCAATGGGATACAACCAATGTTGCCAATGGTGATTCTATATTAATGCACGATGCAATCGTAAAAGACGATGCGCTGATTTTGGTGGGAGGCTTTTATCACAATGAGCAATTCAGGCCGCAAGTGATGAAATGGCAATCTGGTTTGGGCATGTTGTCGATTTCAAACTATCCCAATTATCAACGGGAGACCATGTTTCATGGGGTGGGCTACACCCAAGATAGCACAGTGTACTGCGCAGTGGGGTGGTCGTTTGAATTTGGATTTGGCATGGGAGGAGGTTTCTACAATTACTTTGATGCAAATGATCAATGGATGGGAAATGGATTCATTGGAGGCGATTTACTTTGCAAAATGAATGATGTGGTGTTTGATCAAAACAACAAGCTTCATTCCATAGGATTGGACAACAGCCATTCGCAAGGCATGTTTCAGCAAGCATGGTTGGTTAGAGGTGATGGTTGTCTTTTTGTACAACCCAATACTGTCCAGTTGGAAAATGTGATCAATCCTTGCTTTACTGTTGGTGCAGTGCAGGTGGAGGAGTTGCCATTTGATTTTGCATACAACGACGGTTTTATCTCTTGGCAAGGAGAGGCTGAATGGGTTGGTGCTTATGATCCATTGGGAAGAAAAGTTAATACTCAAAAGCTTTCGAATCATCAGGTTCAAATGAATGCAAGTGCTCAATGGCTATTCTTGCATTGGACATTCAACAATACCACCCTGATCAGGAAGGTTATTGTTCAGAATGACTGATGGTTATTCGTGTGACCTGGCCATTTTGACAGGGGGCTCCTCTCTCAATTTATTTTTTTCTTTTGGTTTTTTCCATTTTTGCAAATCGGGCTGACCAGCATTAACCCATGCAGTATACCAGAAATCGGCTATACATGAGATAGCACTGCGCATGCGGCGCTCAATTTGATGGTCTAGCTTCTGCGCATAACGCATTGTAAATTCATCACTGAACTGATAGGCAATGGCGCCGTTTCTGAAATCTACCTCCATTTTTTTTTCGCCCAATTCCTCATGAACCATTTTTTCAAAATCAAAAACACTGTCCAAAGCAGTATGACTTTGGTAAACAATATTCCAAATGTGCTGATCAGGTTGATCAATGATTTGTGCGGTATGATAAGCAAAGCGATAATTGTCAAAGAGCTGCTCAGGAATGCGTGATTCCCATAAGCCATGTATGCCATATTGATTGGTTTTTTGTCCGTTGTAATTGCTCGTGGTGTGGAGGGGGACATGCGCATCTCCAATATAATGGCCCAACTCAGCGCTGATTTGCAAAACTTTCACTTTGTCTTTTGATACAAAGGCTTCTGTGAGTTGATGGAGTTGCTTTTGGATGTGCCAAGGGACAATTCCCTTGTCTTTGAGACTGTCCTCTTCAAATTGACATATTGCCTTGGCCCATGTGGTGGGCATTTTGGGCAAGCGTCCGTTGATGTAGTAATGATCCAGGTCAATGTAGTGTCTTTCTGCTTCTCCTTTTACGCTATGTCTTCTGCGGTCCGGATCGACACTGTGTTCAATCAAGTAAGGCAAATTGGATTTATAGAATTCAAATAGGGGAGAGGGTAGGCAAAAGACAGCCAGTTCATTGATTTTTTTATGCCCGTAAAAGCCCCAGTCCAAAGTTTGATCAGGACATGAAGCTTTGGGCGTTGATGTGAAAATCAACGCCCAAAAAATCAATAAAAATCTATTCTTCAAGTTTTACAAGTGCTCCGTTCCTGAGGATGGGGATGCAAGGAACGGTGTTCGATGTCAAACAATACTTGACATCTTTCTGAATCTTTAAGTGAATAAGTCTTCTGCGGTGCGAAGACGCTCTTAAAAAACTCCAAAGGTGTTCTTTGGCGCTTTTGTAAATGAATTTGGCAGCCACGGTGCTGTCTTCATTGGCCCTGAATTTTCGGGACTCAATTAGGATGTCAGCAATGGCTCCACCGCAAATGGTATCCTCTAAATTGACTTTGTCTTTCCAGCCTGAAGCCAATATGAGGGTGTTCTTGTGTTGTTTTATAAGCCAATCACACAAGTGTTGAAGGTTATTCAAACAACCAATGACAATGGTGGCGTCATTTTTAGCAATGTCAATGGCTTTGGTGCCATTGGTTGTGGTGAGCACAACAGTTTTTCCACGCATGTCATTGTCAATGTATACGTATGGCGAATTGCCAAAATCGAAACCATCAACAACTTGACCATCCCTTTCAGCCCCTACAATAAAGCCCTTGGCTTTATAATCAATGGCTTCTTCAAGCGTAGCGACAGGAATTATTTTTTCTACTCCGTAATGCAAGGCAGTGGTCATTGCACTGGTTGCACGCAATACGTCGATAACGACAACAATGTCGAAATCACCCTTGTACAAGGCATACTGCCCTGGGGTGTAGCATACTTCTACGAGCTTGCGGTCAACGTTAATCACGGTATTAGGACTGTTTGTAAAAAGGCAAAGAAACCACCTGAGCTTTGAGCTGCTTTCCTCTGATCAATAAATAAATTTCTGTACCAACGGCACTCATGGATATAGGCACATAACCCATCCCAATGGCTTTACTCAAACTTGGAGATTGTGTTCCACTGCTCACCACTCCGATAACACTGCCATCAGCTTGTGCTATTTCATAACCATGACGAGGAATACCTTTGTCTATCATTTCAAAGGCAACCAATTTCTTGGTTACTCCATTGCTCTTCTGCAATTTTAAAGCTTCAGAATTGGTAAAATCTTTGGTGAATTTTGTAATCCAACCCAAGCCTGCTTCCAATGGTGAAGTGGTGTCATCAATGTCATTTCCATACAAACAGAATCCCATTTCCAAACGCAAAGTATCTCTGGCGCCCAATCCAATGGGTTGTATTCCAAACTCAGCTCCTGCATCCATCACGGCATTCCAGATATCCTCAGCATCTTCATTTCTGAAATAAATCTCACAACCACCTGCACCTGTATATCCTGTTGTAGCAAAAATAACGTTGTCTTTTCCTGCAAATTTTCCGCGTTGTACGGTGTAATATTCCATGTCAACAACATTCATTTCCGTTAATTTTTGCATGGCCTTCAAAGCCAATGGCCCTTGAATGGCCAACAAAGAATAATCATCAGAAACATTGGTCATCTCCGCACCAATTTCTTGATTGAATTGTTGAATCCAATTCCAGTCTTTGTCAATGTTGGAAGCATTGACCACCAAGAAGTATTCTTCTTCACCAAATCGGTATACCAATAGATCATCTACAATACCACCGTCTTTGTTGGGGAGACAGCTGTATTGAACTTTTCCGTCAAACAATTTGGAAGCGTCATTGGAAGTGACCTTTTGAATCAGGTCCAATGCTTTTGGACCTTTCACCCAAAACTCACCCATGTGGCTCACATCAAAAACACCCAATGCCTTTCTGACACAATGATGTTCTTCTATCAAACCCTTGTATTGAACAGGCATGTTGTATCCTGCAAACGGAACCATCTTGGCCCCCAAGGATTCATGCACTTTGGTAAGTGCGGTATTCTTTAAAATTTCTGACATAATGCAAAGATAAGGATAGGTTAGTGATGTAATTCATGTTCTACATAATCCAGGACCTTATGCATCAAATGCACTCTGTCCTTTCCTCTCACATTGTGCTCGTGGCCTGGGTATGCAAAAAAGTCTATAGGAATAAGGTTGGTTATGCATGTGCTCAAAAAGCGCATGTTGTGCTGCATGACAACGACATTGTCATCCGTTCCATGAATCATCAACAATGGCCCTGATAGATTTTTAACGTACTCGCTCATGTTGTTGGCTTTGTATCCTTCAGGATTTTCTGCTGGTGTATCCATGTAACGCTCAGTATACATGACCTCATATAAAGTCCAATCCAAAACAGGACCTCCGGCTACACCACATTTGAATACTCCTGGTTGTCTCAACATCATTGATGTGGTCATAAATCCACCAAAGCTCCAACCGTGAATGGCCATTTTACTTTCGTCAACGTAGGCTTGACTTCTCAACCATTCTACTCCTGCCATTTGGTCTTCCATTTCAACGGTACCCAATTGTCTGTGAATGGCCTGCTCAAATTTCTTTCCTCTGCTTGAGCTTCCTCTTCCATCCAGAGTGAATACCAAATAATCTTTTTCAGCGAAGTAATTCATCCACAAGGAAGCGCCTGATAAATAGGCGTTATTGATCAATTGCACGTGTGGACCATTGTAAACATAAACCAATACCGGGTATTTCTTTTTGGGGTCAAAATTGGACGGCTTGATGATTCTGTAGTTCAGTATTGTACCATCGTGACCATTGATTTGTCCTACCTCAGTGATACCAATCTTTTTGTCTTTCAATTTGTCAGCAGCGTTTAATAGTTCCTTCTTCACTGTTCCGTTGTTGTTCAATACAACACTTTTGTTGGGGGTGTTTTTGTTGCTGTAGGTATCGAGTATCCATTTTCCGTCTGCTGACATTTGCAGATCGTGAATGCCGTTGGGCAGGTTAATGTAAGTGGTTTTCTTGTCTTGGGTGTTGTACAAATAAGCAGTGGTATTGAGGCCATCCATGTCTCGACCTTCTACCAACATCCATTTTCCACTGTTGTCAAAGCCCTTGACTTTTTCCTGCTCCCAACCTTCAACTTTACCCAAGATTTCGCCATTTAAATTGTAATGCAAATACTCATGACATTCTCCTCGGTAGGACCTCCACAAAAACTCATCCCTTTTTCCAGGTATAAACATAGGGGCTTGGTCAGGCTCTACCCATTTGGAATCTGTTTCTTGGAAAATTTCTCCCAAGTACTTTCCATCCTTGCTGCTGTAGTGCATCAATTTCATTTTGTCCGTAGTACGATTCATCCATGCCAAAAGCAACGACTCGCTATTGGGCGTCCAACCGATATTGGTGATGTAAAATTGATCGCTTTTTTTGCCTTGCTCATCCGTGATATCCAATGTGATGTAACCAGCACCGGGGTCTTTTACACCGATGTTTTTTAATGGGAAAATACTCAAAGAAACCTTTTCGCTTTTTCCACCTGACATGGGATATTTAATCATGTTCACGCTAGCGGGAACCGTCTTGTAATTGGTCAATGGATAGTCCGCAACATCCGATTCGTCTTTGGTATAAAAAGCAATATAATTTCCATCTGGTGACCAGAATATTCCTTTCTCAATTCCATACTCATTCCTTGAAATGCTTTGACCATGAACGATAAACTCTGGGTCTGCAGTAACCGCAAACGTTTGATTGGTTTTAACAAACAAATTGTTTCCAATGGTATAGGCAACATGCCCATTCTTGGGATGGTAAGAAGCATTCTCTGCACCATCAGGCAATTGATTGGTTTGCTTGACTTTTTTACTTTGAATATTGCCATTGAAATATCGGCCATCTGCCTCGTACCAAAACTCAAATTCCGAGGTCCATTCTAAATGGGGCATATTGGCCAAGGTATATCCTGACCATTTAGACAAATCCGTTTTGGAAATAAAAGGCAAAGCCAATTCAGCAGCATTGACGTTGCCTTTCCACAGGGTGTCGTTTTTGACAAACTGATAATCGTTGGTGCTGTTGATCCAATTCAATTCTTGCAAATGTTCAGGGTAAAATTTGCCGAACTGCTGCCGCACGGCTTCTTCCAGGGTCAGCATCTCCTGTCCCACGCACATTTGCGCTGCGAGGAGAATGAATAAAAAACCAATTTGTCTTTTCATTGCTATTAATTAAAGGTGTTGAATATTTTTTTTAATGTGATACAAGCTTCGACATCGTGTGTGCGGATGATGCTAGCTCCTTTTACTGCAGCCAATAAGTGGGCCAGGGTGCTCCCCAATTGAGCATCTTCAGCAGAAACATTCAATGTTGTTTGTATCATTTTTTTTCTTGAAAGTCCCGCTAAAATAGGGTAGTTTAGAACGGAAAGCTCATTCAAATTTTGAAGTAGAGCTTGATTGTGTTCAAAGTTCTTTCCAAATCCAAATCCAGGATCTATCCACAGCTGCGCGGTTGGTTTGCTTTCAAGTATTGCGTCAATTTTATTTTGAAAAAAGAATACGATATCTTGAACAACATTCGCATATGTCGGGTTGGCTTGCATGGTTTGGGGATTCCCCTGCGCGTGCATGAGGATGTATGGAACTTCAAACGCGTTTATTACCTCTTGCATGCCAGCAACCCATTGTCCTGCCGATACATCATTGATAATGTGAATGCCTAGCATCAAGGCTTTCCGGGCTACTTCCGGATGAAAAGTATCGATGGAAACAATTTGTTGGGGAAATGTTTTTCTAATCCACAGGAGCACGGGTTCAACCCTTGACCATTCTGTATCTGCATCAATGTATTCCGCTCCTGGTCTAGTGCTCTGACCGCCAACATCCAATATGTCCACGCCCATTGCTATCCATTGTTGGATTTTGTTCTGCATGTCTAATTGGTACCTGCTTTCAGATAAAAAAGAGTCGGGTGTACAATTGATGATGCCCATAACTGCGGGAATTTCCAATTGGTAAGGCTGACCATGTGAAACAAATTCCAATTTTTTTCTCATCGAATAGGTGAATGCGTTTATTTTTGAACGAGTCCTCAAATATCAGACGTGGAAAAGACAATTACACAATATCAAGCGATAATTTCCTTATGCAAGGAGCTTTTTACCAAGAAAACTAAAGATTACGGAACCGCTTGGCGCATTTTAAGACCCAAAAGTTTAACCGATCAAATTTTCATCAAGGCGCAACGCATTAGAACCTTGGAAGAAACCGGTAAGAACAAAGTAGGGGAGGGCATTCAGGATGAATTTATCGGCATCATCAATTATGCGGTGATGGCATTGATTCAAATGCAGGATCACGATTCTTCTGATACCGATTGGCCGGTAGACAAGGCTGTAATGGCTTACCAGTCACAGGTCAACACAACGCTTGAGTTGATGATGAACAAGAACCATGATTACGGCGAAGCTTGGCGTGATATGCGTGTTTCATCGTTTACGGATTTGATTTTAATGAAGCTTTTGAGAATCAAACAGATTGAAGACAACCAAGGAAAAACCATTGTGAGTGAGGGTATCGAAAGCGGTTATCAGGACATACTCAATTATGCGGTTTTTGCATTGATTCAATTGGAAGAGGCAAAGCAAGAGGCTATCAATGATTAAATCTTTAGTCAAGTCAATTAGTATTTTCCTTGGGGTTTCGTTGCTCGTATTTTTACTTTTTCACCTTTCTGGAAATGATCCCGTCAGAAATGTCTTGGGAGAAAACACCAACGCTGAGATTATTGAAAACACCAGGAAGAAGTGGAATTTGGATTTGTCATTGACAGAACAATACTTTTTGTTTTTGAATGGGATGTCTCCCATTTCTTTTCATTCCAGTGATGAAAGTTCACGCTGGGTGTGGCAAGAAAGTTTTCAGGGTTCAAAATTTCAATTTGGTGATTGGACATTGGGATTGAAATGGCCTTTTTTAGGCAAGTCCTATATCAATGATCAGAATGTTTCTGAGGTATTGTTTTCTGTATTGCCAGCAACGCTTTTGTTGGCCACCGTTTCGATATTGTTGTCATTGGTCATTGGCGTGATGTTGGGCATAGTAGCCGCCAAATATGAGAACACCATTTGGGATAAATTGCTCATTTCAATTTCGTCATTGGGGATGTCGGCGCCGTCATTTTTCATGGCCATTGTATTGGCTTGGCTATTGGCCGTTCAATGGGGAGCTTTCACTGGACTTCCATTGACAGGAAGTTTGTATGACCTAGATCCATGGACAGGCAGGCACATCGAGTGGCGAAACATTGTTTTACCAGTGATAACACTCATGATAAGGCCGTTGGGAGTTGTTGTTCAATTGATGCGCTCATCGTTGTTGGAAGTATACCAACAGGATTTTATTCGAACAGCCAGAGCCAAAGGACTTTCCGAGTCCAGAATATTGTGGGTACATGCAGTGCCCAATTCGATGAACGCCGTGCTCACAGCGATATCCGGATGGTTCGCCTCATTGTTGGCTGGTGCTTTGTTTGTTGAGTTCGTATTTGGCTGGCGCGGAATGGGCCAGGTGATGTTTCAAGCAATAGAAAAAGGCGATTTGCCCATTTTGATGGGAGGCGTCATCACCATTGCCTTGATCTTTATGGTCATCGATATCTTGATGAATCGATTGTACAAAGTCTTGGATCCCAGGCTTTGAAAAACCGAACCGCTAAAAGGGAATTGGAAACGCTGGAATGCTGCTATAGTAGACCGTTTTGTTCTTAAATACAAGGCGCTATATTTCGCCAAATCTCATAAAAAATCACACATTTGGCGGAATATAGGTTGGTGGATGAGGAGTGGGGTGTAGCGAAAATTTTGATGTATTATGACAGACACAAGTAAAAATGTGTGCAGGTAATTTGCAGGTGATAACCTCAAAACACCCCAAAATCCCCCTTAAATGACTGCTTTCTCACTAACATCAGACTTAAAGTTATAATCCACAAAAAACCCCTTCACTCTCTCAAAATGAAGGGGCTTGTGCTTTAAATGTTTGTAGCGAGAGAGGGGCACGATCCCTCGACCTCATGATTATGAATCATGCGCTCTAACCAGCTGAGCTACCTCGCCAAAAGCGGGTGCAAAGATAAACAAAATTTTTACTTTTACAAACGAACTCGATTTTGAGTTCTGCGGCCTGCTTTCCGATACCGCTGACTTCTTAAATACAGGTTGCCTCTGGACACAATTACAATACCTGCGCTATGGTGAATGTAATTGCTACCCGTTTTTAAGATCGGTGTTTGAACCCCCAGTTTTGCCACACTTTGCATCGTTACTCCTACTTTATTTCGGACAAACCAATAGGTGCCCACAACACCAAAATTAAATGTCATCGCTCTATCAAATACTGTCTGCGTTCTTGTGGTATATCCAATTCCAAATATGGGCCCGATGTTTATGCCGCCTTGACTCATTTTGTTTAACAATGCATGCCCTTGTCTTGGGTAATACAAATTGTCAAAAAACTTGTCCAATGGATTGAACTGTACCCTGAAGTTTAAATCCACACATGTAAATATTCCGGGATAAACATAACGCTCTTTGTAATAGGATTGCTTCATTTTTGAGAATCCTATGTTCAACTCCCCCTTGAGTCTGCCTGTTAACGTCTTCATCGCAGAAAACTTCCCAGGAACTGCATTACTATACCACGATTTGAAATCAAGAAGATCTTGATAACTATTCCTGTTGTCATCTATGATGTTCCAACCACCTTGGAAAGTAGTTGGCTTGGAACGAAAGCTTTTCAGAAACTGCGCATTGGAAAAAGCTATTGACAAACATAATAATACTGTTACAAAGAATTTGCGAATCAAGATATTGCCAAAGTCAAAAAACATCATAGTACAAAACTATGATTTTTTTCCTTGGATTTAAATAATTTCATGGATATTTATTATATCCTCTGTCTCGATTTAATTATTTTGGTTCTTTTTCCTCGCCGATAACTGGTTTTTGATTTAATGACATGAGTATAGCTGATACTGTGATGGAAATAATTGCTTCCGGCATGCAGCACTGGCTTTTCAATTCCAATTTTGGCCAGTATTTCCAAAGTTAATCCTGATTTATTCTGTTGCAACCAAAAAGTAGCCCCTAATCCAAAATTACCCGTTAACGTTCTGTCAAAAACGGTTTGGCTTCGGGATGTATATCCCAAACCAACAACAGGGAAAGCTGAAATGGCCATTGCACTGAATACAGAAGCACCTGACAAAGTGCGCATCTTGCCCATTCTAAATTGTTGACTATTTATTATATTCCATTGGTACCTGAAATTCAAATCACAGATTAAGAAGTGACCCGGAGCTAGGTAGCGAGCACTATAATATTCGGGCTGCATTTTGGTGTAGCTCATATTGAGCGAAGCCTTAAATTTCCCTTTAACCGGTTTGATAATGGATATTTTACGGGGGAGCAGAGAGGTGAGGTAGGAATCTTTTTTGAACAAACCATTGTAGGCTTGCGCGTTGTCATCTATGAAATTCCAACCTAAGTTAATGGTTGTAGAAGTAGATAAAAAATCACCTAGAATTTGGCATTGCGAACTGTATGATGAAGACAAAAACATCATAATTGCACATAATGCATTCAGCACTTTTGGCAGTGGGCGGGTTAAGAGGCCGATAGTCAAGGTGTTATAAAAGTAATGAAATTTGAACACTACCAAATCTTTTCAAAGAAATAATTCGTTTTAAGGCTCAGGTAATGTGTACTTTTGCGCCGAATTTATTTTATGCAAAAGATTAGAAATATCGCGATTATCGCGCACGTTGACCACGGTAAGACTACTTTGGTGGACAAGATGTTGTTGGCTGGTAAGCTTTTCAAAGAACATGAAACATCAGAAGAGTTGGTATTGGACAACAATGATATTGAGCGTGAGCGCGGTATTACCATCCTGGCTAAAAACGTTTCAATTCCTTACAAAGGATACAAAATCAACATCATCGACACACCAGGTCACAGTGACTTTGGTGGTGAAGTAGAACGTGTATTGAACATGGCGGAAGGAGCATTACTTTTGGTAGATGCTTTTGAAGGTGCCATGCCACAGACCCGTTTCGTTTTGCAAAAAGCATTGCAAATGGGATTGAAACCAATCGTGGTAATCAATAAAGTGGACAAAGAGAACTGTACGCCTGAAGAGGTGCATGAGCAGGTTTTTGATTTGATGTTCAATTTGGGAGCCAATGAAGATCAATTGGATTTCCCAGTGGTATATGGTTCTGCAAAGAACAATTGGATGGGCTTGGATTGGAAAACACCAACAGGCACCATTGAACCTTTGTTGGATATGGTTATTGATAAAATTCCAGCGCCTATTTCAAGAGAAGGTATTCCTCAAATGTTGGTGACTTCTTTGGACTATTCAACCTACACAGGTCGTATGGCTATCGGAAAGTTGCACCGTGGAGAGTTGAAAGCAGGGATGAATGTTTCATTGGTTAAAAGAGACGGTTCCATCACCAAAGGAAGAATCAAAGAATTGTATGTCTTTGAAGGATTGGGTAAGAGAAAGGTGGATTCAGTAGTCTCTGGTGATATTTGTGCTATTAATGGTATTGAGAATTTTGAGATTGGTGATACGTTCACTGACTTTGAAAATCCAGAGGCATTGCCCAGCATCAATGTGGACGAGCCAACGATGAGTATGTTGTTTACCATCAATGATTCTCCATTCTTTGGTAGAGAAGGTAAGTTTGTAACCAGCCGTCACATCAAAGAGAGATTAGAAAAGGAGTTGGAGAAAAACTTGGCGTTGCGTGTTCAAGATACCGATAAGGCAGATCGTTTCAATGTATTTGGTCGTGGTGTATTGCATTTGTCAGTATTGATTGAAACCATGCGCCGTGAAGGGTATGAGTTGCAAATTGGTCAGCCAAGGGTAATCTTGAAAGTGGTGGATGGCGTTAAAATGGAACCTGTTGAGGAGTTGACTATCGACTTACCATCGGATATGGCTGGAACTGCCATTGAGTCGGTTTCCAAAAGAAAGGGCGAAATGAAGAACATGGAACCCAAGGGTGAGCGCACCGTCATTGAGTTTGAAATTCCATCTCGAGGTATCATCGGTTTACGAAGTTATTTGTTGACAGCAACACAAGGTGAGGCCATCATGAACCACCGTTTCAAGGAGTATCAACCGATGAAGGATGAAATTCCTGGTCGTTTGAATGGTTCTTTGATTTGTATGGAAACAGGTAATGCTGTTGCATACAGTATCAGTAACCTTCAGGATCGTGGGAAGTTCTTTGTTGAAGCCATGGAGGAAGTATACGAGGGTCAAGTAATTGGCGAGCATTCTCGTGACAATGATTTGGTGGTGAATGTAACCAAGACCAAGCAATTGACCAACATGCGTGCCTCTGGTACTGACGCCAAGACTGTTATGGCTCCTCCAATCAAGTTCACTTTGGAAGAGGCTTTGGAATATATCGGTGCCGATGAGTATGTAGAGGTTACACCAAAATCCATCCGTTTGCGCAAGATTTATTTGAATGAAAATGACCGCAAGCGCTTCGGTAAAGATTTAGGAAAATATTAATTGAAAATTTGAGAGAGTAAAAAGGGTAACAATTGTTACCCTTTTTTTTCGCTCCATTTTTGATACTTGCGGTTTAATCCTTCTTGTACTTTTTTACAACGCCTCTGCCAAGGGCCTTCTGCCAAAGCTTTTGCATCTTGTATGATTTCCCAGCATTCTGGAATCATTTCTGGATATGTCTTACCAGCCAACTCAATAACGTTGAGCGATGCATATCTAATGGCAGCCTCAGCCTGCAAATCAAACATCCATTCCTTGGCCCTATCGAACAATTGACCAAAGGAGTCTTCCTTCTCTGGTTTTAAACTGAGCAACACTTTGAGCAATTCTCGGTGGGCAGCAGGGGATAGAACCTTTTGAATCAGCCCTTCCATTAATGGGAGTTTGTATTCCAATGCAAAGGCACAATCACATTCAAGAACAGCTTTGTAAATTACCCATGCAGCACGGTCGGATTTTTTATCATTGCTTATGGCTATTTGAAACATGGAATCAAAGAACTTTCGATCCTTTGCCGCCTGTTGCCCAAAAGAAAGGGCGTCTTTCACGCCCATTCCTTTTTCTAATAATGTAAAATCCATGTTCAATTACTTGCCAGCTTTCTTATTCTTGGGATTCGGAGCGTGCTCATCCTCATAATCCTCATTTTTCAGATTCTTGGTGTCCAATTCTTTGCCATCAATCAAATGAGCTAAAAATTCGTCTATCTGTTCATGTCCAATGCTCTTGGCGATGATTTTCATGTTCTCATCCATCAAATAAACTTTGGGAGTTGAAGACACATCCCATGTTGTTCTATAATTCAAACTCAATAGAGAGGTCTTGCCCTGGCTAATCAGCGCAGTAGCCGCTTCATTGGTCATGATTTCTTTGGTATCACTGACATTGATCCAATCCAATTTCTTTTCACGAACAAATTTTATCCAACCGTCATTTTCCAAATCATTGCCTACAGCATATACCACGAAACCTTTGTCTTTCCATTTGTGATACACTTCCAGCAATTCAGGGATTTCCTTTTTGCAATGTCCACAGTTGCTCTCCCAAATAACCAATAGCGTGTACTTCCCTCTGTTTTTATGCATGGATATCCATTTCTGCTCAGTGGTGTCCAGTAAGATGATATCAGGCGCAATGGATCCACATAGACAATTGCGTTTTTTATCCGCAGCATCCTTCATGTCTTTGAGATTTTTTTCACTGGCCCATGTGGCTTTTCCGGAGAGATAGTAGTTGTCTACCAAATTAACAAACACCTTGTCCATGCACATGATTTTAGAAGTCTCTGACAGGTATGTGGCTTGGTGGGTAATGTACTTGAATGCATCAGGGTTACCCTCAGTCTTTGCAATCAATTTGTTGACTTCTGTCAACATGGTGTCTGGGATTTGCGGGACAACTTTGGTCAGATAATTTTCTAATGTGCGATGAAAAAGCTGATCTCTCACAATTCTTCGGTCTGTCAAGTCTGTATTGTCCCAGTAGTGATTGCGGTAGGTAATGTATTGCCACAATTGTTTTTTATCTTCAGCCAAATCAGCAGGTGCATCGGGAATTTTTACATCTAATCCCATTTTCAAAAATTTGCTGAATAGGTTTCCGGGATCTTGATTGATGATATTCCATTGGTAATCGTTGACTTGATTGTTAAGGATTTCCAATTCATCGTAGCACGGTTTTTTGTCTTCTTTTGATTTTGTGCTGTCATTGATGCAAGCCTCGATTGGAGCGCGCATTCTGATTTTATCGTTGATGAACTTGATGAAATCGAAGAATTTTTTGTTGGTCTCGGATTGAATGACTTTGATTTTGGTAGGATCTGCATCTGGTGTTGACCAGAATTCAATGTTTTCCTCCACGACCATAAATTCAAAATAGCGTGGTCCAGGGAATACCATGGCATATTTCCCACATTCTTCAAAAGGCTTACCTTCAAATTGATAATTGCCTTTATTGTCAACCTGAGCAGTGTCATTATAGTACAACTGCTTGCCATAGTAGTGTGCCAAATAAACAGCGGTGTCTTTTAACCCTTCCACGTGACCTTTGATGGTGTAGGGTGATTTTGACTTCTGCGCTGTAGATGCCAAAGCCCCCATAACCAGCAACAGTGACCAAATGAATTTCATTTTTTTCATGGTGATAAAATTATCTTCTGGATCTTAATTCAATTATTTCTTAACTTTTTTTTATCAATCATTGTGCCGCAATGAGAGGCCTATGTTTCTTGCAATCTCAGGACCTTCATAAATGAACCCAGTGTAAACCTGAACCAGTGATGCTCCAGCTTGCAATGATTCAATCGCATCTTGACCATTAAAAATACCGCCAACACCGATTAAGGTGAGAGAGGGATTTTGAGCTTTGATAGCGCGAATGATATTCAACGATTTCTGCTTCACAGGTTGTCCACTCACACCTCCTGCTCCAATGTTCTCAATGTGCGTTTGGGAATAAGACAAACCATTGCGGTCAATGGTTGTATTGGTTGCTATGATTCCCGCAATTTGGGATTGAGTAACAACATCAATGATGTCATTCAAAGCTTCTTCTGTAAGGTCTGGGGCAATTTTTAAAAAGATGGGAGTTGCTGATTTTTTTTGAAGATCATGGCTTTGCAATCCCATCAATAACTGCAACAAGGGTTCCTTTTCTTGCAATTCCCTCAGCCCTGGTGTATTGGGAGAAGAAACATTGACCACAAAATAATCAACCTTGCCATGTAGCTTTTCAAAACAAACCAAATAGTCTTTGTTGGCTTCCTCATTAGGCGTCCATTTGTTTTTTCCAATGTTGCCTCCAATGACAATGTCTGTTGGTCTTTTCTCTAATCTCTTCACCAACGCATCAACCCCTTCATTGTTGAATCCCATTCTATTGATGAGGGCATTATTCTTGGGTAATCTGAATAGTCTTGGCTTGTCATTGCCTGGTTGAGGCAATGGCGTGACTGTACCCACTTCGATATGCCCAAAACCCAATAAAGCCAACTCATGCATCCACTTGCCATTTTTATCAAAACCGGCAGCCAATCCAACCGCATTTGGAAATTGAATTCCAGCTACGTTTATTGGATTTAAAGCGGAATGGTTTCTTCTTTTATAGTATGCTTTGACACCGGGGATTTTGCAACACAATGCAAACAAATCCATGGCCAAGTAGTGGGCCTTTTCAGGATCTAATAGAAAGAAAAGAGGTTTGATGAACCGTTGATACATCTTTATCGAACTAATTTTTTGTACTTGATGCGGGTTGGACCTACATCTCCTTTTCTCATTTTTTTATTCTCTTCGTATTCAGAGAAGGAACCTTCAAAGAAATAAACTTCTGAGTTGCCTTCAAATGCCAATATGTGAGTGCAAATACGATCCAAGAACCAACGGTCATGGGAAATAACCACTGCGCATCCTGCAAAACTTTCAATGCCTTCCTCTAATGCGCGAAGGGTATTGACATCAATGTCGTTGGTAGGCTCATCGAGCAACAAGACATTGGCTTCCGTTTTTAAAGTCATGGCCAAATGCAATCGGTTTCTCTCACCGCCAGAAAGTACACCGCATTTTTTTTGCTGGTCAGAACCTGCAAAATTAAACTTGCTGCAGTAAGCTCTAGAGTTAATGGTGCTTCCTCCAATTTGAATCACTTCATTGCCTCCTGAGATGACTTCATAGACTGATTTTTCAGCATCAATTTCTTTGTGGCGTTGGTCCACGTAGCCAATCTGAACGGTATCTCCAATTTTAATTTGTCCAGTATCCGTTTGCTCTTCTTCCATGATGAGACGGAAGAGGGTGGTTTTACCGGCTCCGTTTGGTCCGATAACACCAACAATGCCTGCAGGTGGTAATTTGAAATTGAGTTCTTCAAAAAGAATGCGGTCTTCAAATCCTTTGGTAACTCCTGTAAACTCGATCACCTCATTTCCCAAACGAGGTCCATTGGGAATGGGGATTTCCAGCTTGGCTTCTTTTTCTGATTCACCGGCAGACATCATTTTGTCATAGTTCTGCAAACGGGCTTTGTTCTTGGCATGTCGTCCTTTTGGATTCATGCGAACCCATTCCAACTCACGCTCCAATACTTTGCGGCGCTTGCTTTCTTGCTTTTCCTCTTGGGCCAATCGTTTGGTTTTCTGATCCAACCATCCCGTATAATTGCCTTCCCAAGGAATGCCTTCGCCTCTGTCCAATTCTAGGATCCATCCGGCTACATTGTCCAAGAAGTAACGGTCGTGGGTTACAGCGAGCACAGTGCCAGGGTATTGTTGCAAATGTTGCTCTAACCAAAGAACGGATTCTGCGTCCAAGTGGTTGGTAGGCTCATCCAATAACAATACATCGGGCTGTTGTAATAAAAGTCTACACAATGCTACACGTCTTCTTTCTCCCCCTGATAGCTTTTCAATTTTGGCATCTTCAGGAGGACATCTCAATGCATCCATGGCAATAGCCAATTTGGTATCCAAATCCCAACCACCAAGGGCTTCAATTTTATCTTGCACTGCAGCTTGACGGTTGAGCAATGAATCCATTTTATCAGGATCATTCAAAATTTCTTCATCCATGAAGAGCGCATTGATTTCTTCATATTCTTTCAAAGCATCGGTAATGGGTTTCACCCCTTCCTCTACAATTTCGCGAACCGTTTTTTGTTCGTCCAATTGGGGTTCCTGCGGGAGATAACCTACCGAATAACCTGGTGACCAAACAACGTCTCCTTGGAAGCTAGAGTCCAAGCCCGCAATAATTTTCATTACCGTGGATTTACCTGCACCGTTCAAACCGATGATGCCAATTTTAGCTCCGTAATAGAAGCTCAAATAAATGTCTTTGATGATGTGTTTTCCTTGTGGGGTGTATTTGTTTACACCTACCATGGAAAAGATAATTTTTTTATCCA
>CANNHA010000037.1 GCA_947504275.1 Flavobacteriales bacterium | reverse complement strand
TGAATTCATCCATGGCATTAATTCGGGCATTTTGTCCTTTGTTGCTATGTATGACAACTGTCTTACCCAACTTTTTTTCCAATAAGATTTGGTGAATTTGCGTCACCCATTCTTTGGTTCGGCAAAAAACCATTACCCTTGTCATTGCTTCATCGGTTTCTAAAAGATGAACCAACAAATTGATTTTGGATGGGTTATTGGGAACGATGTACAGATATTGTTCAACTGTTTCCGCCGGCGTTGCTTGAGGAGTCACCTCAATGATATTGGGAAACAACAAAAAATTGTCAGCGATGCGTTGCACTTTATCTGGAAACGTTGCAGACAATAACAATTGCTGTTTTTTGTGGGGTATTTTCTCTTGAATATCTCTGAGCTGCGGCCAAAAGCCCATGTCCATCATGCGGTCACATTCATCCAATACGACAGTCTTGATGGCCTTGGTCACAAAAACCCTTTTGGCATAAATTTCCAAAAACCTTCCTGGCGTAGCGATGATGATGTCCACTCCCTGCTCCAATTTCTCTGATTGGGCTTTTGGACCGATACCACCATACAAGGCGACATAACGCAAATCTGTATTCACAATCAGATTGGCCAAAACCCTTTCGATCTGCACCACCAATTCTTTGGTAGGAGCAAGAACCAAAGCGCGTGGATCTGTTCCAGTGGCGAACTTTAATTTTTGAACGATGGGCAACAGGTATGCCAATGTCTTTCCTGTTCCCGTTTGCGCAATACCTACCACATCTTGACCTGCCGTAATCATCGGAATAGCCTTCCTTTGAATCTCAGTGGGTTGTTCTATTCCTTGCGCTGTTAGTGCATCAATAAATTGCTTGGTAATCTTAAGCTCTGCGAATGCACTCATTGTATTTTTTCTATTTCTCTGCGATTAATTACGGGGTTGGCATAAATCTGCAACATGATCTCCTTAGCCAAAGCGGAGAATCCTTCCTTGGGAAGGTTGGTCTTTTTGCGGTTTAAACTTAAACGAAACACATTGGCTCTGATATAATTGCTAAAAGCAATTTTTTGAATATTGGAATAATGCTCTTTGTAATCCTTGGTGCCCATCAACAAATCATACGCGATGTAATTGGTAGGCCACAGCTTGTAAATGCGGTGCATCTCATTGTCAATGGACTGCGTAAGGTGACGGTATTTTTCATTCTTGTTTTGAATGGCCTTCATTTCGTCAATTCGATCATTGAGCGATTCACCCACCGTGATGTTTACCCTACCCTTGTGTCCTGTTATACCGGTTAACATGGACAATACATCCTCTCCCTTTTTCTTCTCATATGCACCAAATAATTTGAGGTGCATCAGTTCATTGGTTTTTAGCACATCGCAAGGATCATATTCATAGCTCACGGCCATGGGAATGATTTGCAACGACTTTAATGTCTCTTCAATTTCGCCATTGCCAATCATAGCAAACATCTTCAACAAACCCGTTGCTGTTCTGTCATCACCATCCTTGCTTCGGCCTTCACGCTGCGCAATCCAAATGGAATTGTTGTCCTCTTTAATGGTCTTGCGGATATAATTGGACAAACGCATGGAGTAATGAAAAACCTCTTTGGAGCTTACGTTTCGGTTGACGATGAAATTCTTGTTGGCACGCACAATATCCTCTACCACACTATGTTGAAGTAAGTTGTCTCCAATAGCAATTTGTGTTGTGCGGTATCCTTCCTCCAAAAGACTAACATTGAGCAAAGCACTGTCTAAAATGATGTCTCTGTGGTTGGAAAGAAAAAGATATGCTTGGGTACGATCCAAAGATTGAATATTGGTGAACGACATCCCTGAGGTAGTCATCTCTATTACGCGCTTAAATGCGGGACCTGATATCTCTGACTGAAATTCATCTACTGACTTCACGCCACGCATCATGCTGTGGATGGCATTCTTGGAAAGACCGGGATAAACCCACCGAATCATTTTGTAAAACAGCGGTTCATTGAGAATGCGATCAATGGCGGGTACCAACTCATTGTTGGTATAAGGTCTGATGGTATCAAAATTATGAATATCAAAAGTTTCCTGTTCCATGGGCTAAAGATACGATGAAGATTCGGGGGGCTGCTCAATACCCTCAAAAGTTAAAAACATTGGACCGTTTGGAAAAAAGTGCCTACATGTGGTAAACTTGTACAACAAAAGAAATCCATGAAAAACATTTTTACACTTTTATTGACCATCATCACTTTGGTGTCCCAGGCGCAATTGGGCTCCATGTGCACTAATGCTGAGAACATCGATAACAATTCGGTATATACCACCAGCGCTACTTACACCACTAGTTTTGATGATCACTGGTATGTTTTCACGCCTGATTCTGGGGGAATGCACACCTTGAGCACTTGTAATCTTGCGGATTGCGATACCAAAATTTGGATTTATGAAAGTTGCCTGGCAACAGTTACCGAGTTTGCTGAAGGTACATTCAGTTATAATGACGATTTTTGCGGATTGCAATCGAGCATTACCGTGAACTTCACGGCAGGCAATACCTATTACATCCGAATTGGTGATTACAGCGACGGTTGCGTTGATCAGTTTACATGGAACCTGAGCTTTATGGGACAAATTGCGGGATGCATGGACCCTGCAGCATGCAACTACAATCCTTCTGCCACACAAGACGATGGCAGTTGTGCCTACTACCCTAGTCCATTTTGTTCACAGCCTGACTTAGAATTTGACTCGCTTGCATTGGTTAATTCCCTTTATTTGTCTCAACACTTTTCTGATGAATGCGACATTCAAGAAGGCTGTGTAACAGGATATGGCAACCGTTGGGTTTTGGCTTTTAGTGCAAAAATCAATAACATAGGAGAAGAGGATTATTATTTGGGCAATCCCAATAGCAATCCAGGCATGTTTACTACACAGAATTGTCATGGACACACGCATTACGAAGGATATGGTGATTACCGTTTAATGGATGTCAACGGCAACATTATTCCTGCAGGGCATAAAAATGGTTTCTGTGTGATGGACCTTTGTGGCTTTGGGCAATACAATTGCGGAGACATGGGAATCAGTGCAGGATGTTATGACATCTATGGCGCAGGAACTCAGTGCCAGTGGGTGGATTTGACCAATGTTCCTGCAGGACAATACCGATTAATGGCCATTGTGAATCCCGAGTATTTGCCAGATGCTTTGGGGAGAGTTGAAACGAATAATGAAAACAATGCCGCCAACGTATGTTTGGATATACAATGGAACAATGGCGTTCCAGAATTCCAAGTATTGGCAGAATGCACGCAATACTATGATTGCACCGGAGAATTGAATGGATCAGCAACCATGGACTGCATGGGCGAATGCGATGGACCACATTTGTTTGCGGACATGAATGCGGATACCACATTGAACAACGTGGATTTGGGATTATTCATGCTGCAAATGGCAGATGAGGCCATGACTCCAACCACTTGTAACGATTTAAATGGCAACGGCAACTTGACCGTTTACGATTTGGCTTTGGCTCAAAATTGCATGTACAATCAGAACAATGGCACCATTTGGAACAACGATTGTCAATTCCCACAAGATTTAATCAACCCCAACAGCAGCGCGGGAATGGCCATTTCCAATGCAGATGTCGCCAATGGATGGGTGGACATTGAAATCAAAAACTTCAGTCAAAACTTGACCGCATTTCAATTTGCCATCAGCGGCATCAATACCACCAATGTATTGCCCATTTATCCCGGTATTACCAATGTCATGACCGACTATAACAACAGCACCAACCAAGTTTATTTCATGTGCGACGGTATGACACACATTGCATCGAGTACAACAGCATCAGCATTCTGCAGAATCCAGTTTGATGTAACCACAGCAAGCACCATTTGTATCGATGAGATTGTGGATATTGTGAATGATCAGTACGAGCGTGTTCCCAGTTATGTGTATGGCAATTGTGTTTCTGTAACCAACGGTGTTCAATCATGGGTAGCCAATGAACAGTTGATCGAAATCTATAACAATCCAGTCAAGGAGCAATTGAATTTCAACATTCAGGCAGCAGGTTTTGAGGGCAACAATTGGATTCAGATCTTTGACATGAAAGGAAGACAAGTCTTCAATCAGATGGTGACCGGTAGACAACACCAATTGGATGTCCGTGAATGGGCTGCAGGAGCCTATCAGATGCAAGTTGTCGGAGAGAACAACGCGCGTTTGGTTCAGGGTTGGGTGAAGGAGTAAGCGCTGAGGAAAGAAGCAGCGATAGCGAAGAATCGCTAGAGAGTGAGATTGCTAGATTTGGTTTGACTTTTTTAGGACGGGTAGCACTTCGCGGCAGGAGGGGAGATTCTTTTCTATCTCACCACCTTTACCCTCCTAACCTCCTCACCTACACTCACGGTATAGACTCCAGAAGCGAAATTTTCTGTGGTGATCCGGGTTGTGTTGCTAGTAAGCATGATGGTTTTAATCAACTGTCCATTGCTGTTGTATAGCATAGCCATTTGTCCGATATTATCAGCGTTGACTTTTAATTCAAAATAATCTGAACACGGATTGGGATAAGCCAACATCGCTTGCGGATTGAATTCACTGATACCCACCGGCGCGGCTTGGGTGTTAAAGGTCCATGGTCCAACCCAATTGCCGTAATTGGTGCCGTCATTGGTTGCACGAACTTTCCAATAGTATGTTGTACCTGATGTCAAGTTGGTTGAACTCTGCGCGCTGGCTGTGGGATAATAAGTAATAGGCGTGTTGCTGAAATTGATGTCTGTATCCAACATGAAATGATATCCCGTTGCGCCGACATTGTCCGTCCAATTGAAGTTGACCACATTGTAGGCTACGTTATTGGCATTGTTCACAGGAGCTGTCAAATTGAATGCTTCCAATCCCGCTGTTGTGAATTTCCATGGTCCAACAAATGTTCCCCAATTGGTTCCATCTCCTGCTCTTACCCTCCACCAATAGGCGGTTGCAGGTTGAAGATTGGTCAATGTGGCGGCCAAAGTTATTACCTCTCCTGTGGCAGTAATGTTCACAAAATTGATGTCCGTCGCTACTTCCACCTCATAAGATGCTGCGCCAAACGCTTCAGTCCAACTGATGTTCAGGGTGGCAAAGTTCTGGTTGGTGCTGTTGTTGGCCGGTGCTTCCAAATTGAAAACATCCAACTGCGGTTGATCATCACCCAAATAACGACACAACGCTATGTCATTACCCGTGTATCCAACACAAACAATTTTGTTGTCATTTTGCACAACAACATCCCAACACTCATTCAACGTATTTCCGTTGAATGATGTCATGACTCTGCCGTTGGTATTGAATGAATAATCGGCTTGTAAATCACCTGGGGTCAGCGCGCGCAAAGTGCCAAACGACTTGGCATTGGCTGTTCCTGCCGAACCTGATAAAATGTATTTCCCATCCATGTCAATGGCCATGGCATAGGCGATATCGATGTCCGTGCTGACATAATAATTGGATGATGAATTGGCGATGGTTCCTCCGCTGGCAATGGTCAATACCCGAAAATCATTGCTTCCAAAATAAGACCTTGTACCCACCAAAATGATATCCTGATTGGCTGTCATTTCCATGGCGTAACCATAACAAGCCCCTCCGACTTCAGCATAAGCTACGGCACCGTCAGTTGAAAAAGTATTGTCCATGGTTCCGTTGGCCAATACGCGGCATGCCCAGAATTCGGATGAGATGGATGTACTGATGTATTTTCTCCAACCCACAGCAGAGATTTTCCCGTTGGGTGCAACCTCTAAATCTTCTACCATGATGGTGCGTTGCAAATCACCAGAAGTAACAGTCGCTGATAGAATTCCAGTGCTGTTGAATGTTGTATCTAAATCACCATTAGAAAGATATCGGGCAATGATGGGTTGAGCGATACTCGAAGTTGAGGCACTTTGACCACCAATGATAATCTTTCCCGTTAATGCATGGTGTTTGACAACCTTGATTTCGTCTTGTTGATTGGCTATTAAATCAGTGATGACCTTTCCTGCATTGCCAAAGGTCTCATCCAACAAACCATCAGCCGTTAGTTTTACTATGGCTGCATTCCTGTTGATTCCGTCGTCTGAATTTCCAGCCAAGATGAATCCCCCATTGTTGTCCAAGGCTATGCTGTGGACAATATCTTCACTACCCAACTGTACATCAATGGCTATGAATCCATTGGTGCCAAAGGTGTTGTCCAATGTTCCATCCTCTAAATATCGCGCCGCAAAAAAATCCTTACCGGTTGCTGCAAAGTTGATGTAACCCGCAATCACAATCTTGCCATCCGATTGGAGAACAACGGCTTTGGCTTCTTCACCCAAATTAGAGAATGAAGTAACCACCTTACCCCCAGTACCAAAACTGGAATCCAAACTTCCTGCAGGTTGAGCCCAACCTGTAATAGCTGCCAAAGACATCAGACAGCTAAAAATCACTTTTTTCATCAACAATTATTTTGTATCCAAAGACAATCTTGTGCGTCTGTCAGCATATGTAAAACCAAACCGACACCCCACCAACGGGTCTTTGGAAAAAGTAAAAATAAAACATAAACACCAATGGCCCATGAAGAATGCAAAGGATGGTAGCCGATGCTGCAGCGGCATGGGTCAAACATGGGCGAAGCCAAAAGATGGTCCAAATCGACCAGCATGGTGGCCCACAAAATGAAAAGGCAATTCAGCCAATGTTCTCCACCCCATCGTTTTGCAATAAAAAAGGGGAAAGCAAAATGCAATCCGTAATGAACCATAAAGCGAAATACTTCAATCATCGAATCCATACACGGCCTGAATTTCTTTGGCTACCCACGAAATATTGATAAACGTATATCCCTGAAGAAAGTCCAATTGTACTGATTCGACTGTTATTGATTTGAGCCGCAACCATTTCCCCAGAAGCTGAAAACAATTCAATCCTTTCCAAACTATAAGTTGTATTCCAAAACAACTCATTCTCGGTTTGAATCATCACTGGATAATGTTTTCCTTCCTGAATCCCAACCGTTTGACAAGGATAGCTCAAGGCGCAAGTATCCGAGTCGTAAACAAAATACACGGTGCCCTGGAAATTGGGGTCATTGATATTGAGCGCAGGATGGTAAGTGATTGTGGTTCCCCCAACCTGGCCGAAATACTCCATAGAACCAATGGCTACAACTTCACCGTTATTGTTCACCATTTGGCTTACATAGGGGTAGTTGATGAAATCGGCATCGCTTCCTTCAAAGGCCACATCAACATACCAAAGTTCTTCAGCGGTATTCAAGGTGATATTGGTTACGCAAAATAAATCGCATCCAAAGTTACTTTGGCCCACTGAATGTTTGTTTTGAAGCAATAACGTTACAAACATTAAAAAAATAATGTATGTTTTCATGTCACTAAAATAGGGTAAATGAGGTTTATGCTGCAGAAAAAGCTTATGACGAAATTGCCTTTGATATCAGTTCAGAGGTGAAAAAGAAAACTTTTAGCGCAAAGGGAGCAAGGGACTGCGCAACGGACGCGAAGAAATAAATTGTACAATAAAAAGCTTCCCCCATCTTTGTCAAAATTTTAAATGATGAAAACAGCATTGATAACAGGCGCATCTTCTGGGATTGGAAGAGCCATGAGTTTTTTGTTTGCCAAAGACGGCATTGGATTGGTCATCACCGCCCGCAATGAAAGTGCATTAATCGAATTACAAAAAGAGATCAATACACAATATTCAGTGCCTGTAACGGTGATAGCTTGCGACCTATCTGAAACCGGCGCTGCTCATGCCTTGCATCAAAACATACAATCCAAAGGCATTACCATTGATTACCTCATTAACAATGCAGGTTTTGGCGATACCGGTTGGTTTGTTCAAACACAATGGAGCAAGAATGATCAAATGATTCAACTCAACATTACTGCGCTTACAGCATTGTGTCAATGTTTTATCCCGGAAATGAAAGAGCGCAAATTTGGACGGATTCTGAATGTGGCTTCAACGGCGGCCTTTCAACCAGGCCCAACGATGGCTGTCTATTTTGCCACCAAATCCTATGTGCTGCATTTTTCAGAAGCCATCAATAGTGAATTGAAAGGAACTGGGGTTAGCGTTACTGCACTTTGCCCTGGCCCCACTGAAACCAACTTTGCCAACGCCGCGGGATTCAAAGACGACGGCATATTTGACAAGAAGCAAAAATTCCCAAGTGCTGAGGAAGTTGCTCAATTTGGTTATCAGGCCCTGATGGACCAAAAATCAGTTGTTATTCATGGGCTAAAGAATTACATTTTGGCTAACTCAGGAAGATTGTTCCCTAGAAATTGGGTCGTTGCCATAACCAAATGGATGATGACGAAGTAAGACTAATCTTTGTCAAATAAGTCATCCCCCATCCCTACCAAGAATACTTTTTGTTTGCTCCTGGTCATGGCGGTGTACATCCATCTGTTCCATTCATAAGCGGGGGTATCAGGCGCTATGTAGCCTGGATCAATGAATACCGCAGACCATTGCCCCCCTTGTGATTTGTGACAGGTGATGGCATAGGCAAATTTTACTTGGAGCGCATTGTAATAGGGATCTTGCTGGACCTTTTTTCGCATCCTTACAAATCCTTCATCCTCGTAATCTTTGGCAACCAAATTCCAAAGTTCTTTCATTTTTTCAGATGAAAGTGACGGAGTCTCTTCATAAATGGGGTTGCACAATAAGACAACCTCCAATTCAGGCAATTCAGGATAATCTACCAGTTCAATGATGGCCTTGCAAAAACGAAAAGAACCGCGCTCTTCAAACTTTTGGATGCGCTTGATTTGAATGGTGTCTCCGTTGGCAATGAAACCAATGCCCTCGTGCTCCTTTTCCAACCAATAATCGCTGTTGCGCAAGACCATCATGCGATCACCGGAATTGATTTCATCTTCTAAACCAAGAATTCGGGTTCTGATCTGTTGGTTGAATAGGTTGGCTCTCTTATTAGAACGGGTAATGACAATGGTATCATCCATGCCGAATTCACTGTACATATTCTCAATGAGCGGCTGAACATCACTGTCTACGCGGATGACATCCGTATATCCCTTGGCGATGAACTTGGGCAATTGTTCCGCGCGTTGTACAATAAGATAACGCAGTAATGTGGCATTGTGCAATATCCCTGAGTCTTGCGCTTGGCGAATGACCTCTTTGAGGTGAATTTCAGCCAAGAACAAATCATAATTCAAACGCAAACCATCGGCTACCAGAGCGGGACTTCTATCGCTTCCAACGGGTGGCAACTGAGCCTCATCACCTATGAGCATTAGCTTGCAGCGCTCGCCACTGTAAACATGTGTAATCAAATCATCCAATAAGTCGCCACTGGCCAAGTCATCAAACTTAAAATTCATGGCATCTGCGCCAATCATTGAAGCTTCATCCACAATGAAAATCGTGTCCTCTGCTTTGTTCTCTTTGAGTTCGAACCAAATTTTACCCGATCTATCTGATCGCTTGTAATAAATCTGACGATGAATAGTGGAAGCCGATCTTCCAGAGTAATTTCCCAATACTTTGGCTGCGCGACCAGTAGGGGCAAGAAGCACAACACTCAATCCATAACTTTCCAAAGCCTTTACCATTGATTGAACCGTGGTTGTTTTACCCGTACCAGCGTAACCTTTGACCAATAAAACACAACGCGGTTTTGGTGTTGCAGCAAAGCGACCAAAAACATGCAGCAACCTACCCTGCCCTTCAGTGGGTTGAAAAGGAAGAAAAGAAAGTGCTCTTTCCTCAAACATCTGGCTCAGGTTGGATTGACTCATGTTGAAAATTGTTTTGCAAATTACGGAAAGGCCGAAGGATTATGTAGATTCGCAGGACGAATAAATGATGCGAATATTGAGATGACCCATGTGCCTCTTATCGAAGTACCTGAAAAATGGTTGAAGCAATCGGACCAAATGCATTTGGCCCTTCATATCCATGCAGAGGGACTTCAATTGGCCTTGTTTGATTATCAAAATCGACAACCCGTCCATTTGTTTCGGTTAAAAATTCAACCCTGGGAGTTGCCAGGATTGATAACACAGCAAGGTTTGCATCAATACCTTTTCCGCAAGGTGAGCATCACGTATGACAGCGACAGTTGGACCTTGGTGCCTGAGTTGTTTTTTGATGAAAACAAAATAGACCTTTGGATGGCAGACTTGCCGGCGCATCAAATGCACCATGCCTTGTTGGCTGATGAAAGAGTATACTTAATTGATCGGCATCATCAATCGATGGAAAGCATTGCCATGCTTTTCCCGCAAGCTACCGTAAAAAGTTGGGTACATCCTTGGTTGCAATTGACCTCACCGCAACAAGAAAAAGGAGAGATTTTATTTGCCAATATCGAAGCTAAAAAAATCAGCATTCACCTGATCAAGGAGGGAAAACGTCTGTTGGCCAATCCCTTTGAATCAAGAAGTTGGGAAGACAGTTTGTATTTTATTTCCGCTGCCATGCAAAACTTCAGTTGTTCAGAAAACACAATGGTCGTGCTTACCGGAGAAGAAGTGAATGAAGAGCTCATTGCGTCAATGGCCCCATACATCAAAGGATTGACACCATGGCTGCCTCCCATGGGATTGCATTTGCCAAAGACCGAATCTATGCCTGCTCAATGGCACAGTGTTTTGATGCATACATTATGCGCATAATTGGAGGCATATACAAAGGACACCCCATCGAGGTGCTCAAAAAATTCAATGGACGACCCACCACTGATTTCGCTCGGGAAGGTTTAATGAACATTTTGTACCACATGATTGACATGGAAGGTGCGCATGTACTAGATTTGTTTTCAGGAACTGGAGCACTTGGATTGGAATGTGCTTCAAGAGGTGGTGGACATATTACTTCAATAGAATTGCAAGCATCCCATGTGATGCATATCAAAAAGAATCATCAAAAGTTTCAAATCAAGGGTACAGCTATCAAGGCGGATTGTTTGGTTTGGTTGAAGCAAAATACAACAAACTTTGATTTGATTATCGCGGACCCTCCATTTGATTTGGCGCAAATGACGGAACTACCAGACCTCTGTTTACATCACTTGAAAGAAGATGGACTATTGGTTTTGGAGCATGGAAAAGAACATACCTTTGAAACACATGGCTCATTTATCAAAATGAAAAAATTTGGGCATGTACATTTTTCGTTTTTTCAGAATTTAGCAAAATGAAGAGAATAGCTGTATTTCCTGGGTCTTTTGATCCCATTACCAAAGGACACGTCAATGTAGTTGAGCGCAGTGCGCTGCTCTTTGATGAGATTGTTGTTGGCATTGGAACCAATACATCCAAACAATACATGTTTCCTTTGGAGCAAAGATTAGAATGGTGCAGACAGAGTTTTGCTCATGTTCCCAATGTTCGGGTTGAGACTTTTCACGGATTAACTATCGATTATTGCCAATCCATTGGTGCGGCTTATTTGTTGCGCGGAATACGCAATGGCGGGGATTTCGAATATGAACGATCCATTGCCCACATGAATAAATCCTTGTACCCTTTGATTGAAACCATTTTGATGTTCACGGATCCACAATATGCCTTTGTGCACAGTACGATTGTTAGAGAGGTCCTGCGAAATAAAGGAGATGTTTCCTCGTTCCTTCCTTCAGTGGTAAAAGTGTATGATGAAGAATAAAAAAGCTTTCATTTTATTGTTTGGAATTCTGAGCTGGACAATTCCAACATGGAGTATTCAAATAGCGGGCTCATTTCCTCTGGGCGTTAACCAAACCATGACATTAGAAGTCTGTCGTGATTTCATTTCAGAAAAAAGGGAAGTAATTGGAAGAATCCCCATCGACGCTTCGGGTAATTTTTCATTTGATATTCCTATTGAAACACCTGCCCATGTTTTCTTTTTTCGTTTGGGTCGTTGGGAAGGTATATTTTATGGAGAGACCACGGGACAATACCAGGTAGAGCTACCAACACTAAAAACAGCGGGGCCGATTCAGTTTGACAAAGCAGAGATTCCCGTGCTATGGGTGAGTGGCTCTGATGATTTGCACAAAAGAGTTTTGACTTATTATAAAGACTACAATAACTTTTTAGAAGAACATTATTTTGACTTTGCAGCCGAGACATCTATTGGGAAAGAAGAACAACGTGTTCATTTGAAAAAGAAAGGGCACGATTTAGACATGATGCCCGAGAGCAATACCAAGAATGACAGTATACAAATTGCGCAATTTGGTCAAATTGTAAAATCATTTGATGATTCATTGCAACAAGTTCTTCCTTTGAATCAAGTCAAATTCTTGAATACCCTTCATCAGTATTCCATGGCGAGGTTGTATTTGATAGCAAAATCACCTCGTACAGAATTGATGCAACAGTACTTTGGAAGCAACAATGCGCCAGCCTATTACCACCCTGCTTATGTTCAAGCTTTGGAGTTGTATTTCCGTGATTTCTTTATCAAAGGGCCCAACAAGTTTGTGCAGGATAGTAAGAAAGTTTTTAGCAATCCCATTGATATCAAACGAATTGAACTCCTTTTAGACGAATACCAATTGCTGGTTGCATCCCCACATCGATTGGCTGCCATCATTACCTTTCTTCAACATGGGTTCAACAATCAAAGCATTGGATCGATGACCTATCAAATGCTGTTACAGCAAATCGCAGATAGGGGTTTAACACAATCTCCGGATTTTAGTAGTGCCGAAAGAACGGTATGTTTTGCTTTGTTAGAGAACAGCCGAAAATGCATCAAAGGATGGGCAATGCCTGCTGTTCAAGGCAAGGATTTAAAGAACAAACATTGGGACATGACCGTGAATGCTGGAAAATTAACCTATGTATTGTTTTACGCAACATGGAACGCTTATGCCATGAAGCAACTGCAAGCCATAGAAAAGTTGGCCATCAAATTCAATGGCGCCGCCCAGTTTGTTGCGGTATGCATGGACGAAGATGAATCAACCTGGAAGGCTGCGGTGCAGAATAAAAAATGGAAGACCCAGATGGTCTATTTGGGTAATCAACCAGAGTTGAGGGAAGAATTGTGTTTGAGCAATGTTCCATTGAGTTTTTTACTGGATGACGAAGGAATATTCATCAACGACTACACCCGATTACCCGAAGATCCACAAATGGGCGTTCAAATAGAGCGTTGGTTGCTGGCACATCCAGACAAGGCCGGAAAAGGCACTTGGAAGGAGAACTAAAAAAAATTCAACGCTAGAAAAATAGAGAAATAACATTTATTTTTCGTTTCACTCTATACATAAGAAATTTAGGTATATATTTGCACTATGCATTCATCAGAATTTATCAAAGGAACATTGAAAACACTCATTCTCAAATTACTCAAAGAGAAAGGTAAAATGTATGGTTATGAGATTACGCAATGTGTAAAGGCTTTGTCCAGGGACACCATTCAACTCACAGAGGGTGCGCTATACCCGTCATTGCATGCCTTAGAATTAGAGGGAATAGTAACCACAGAAAGTGAGATTGTCAATGGCCGCGCCAGAAAGTACTACAGTTTAACGCCGACAGGAAAAACTGCGGCCAAGGAGAAAATCGCTGCATTGCAGTCATTTCTGCAAACCGTACAGGTCATTTTGACCGCTGATAAAAAGACAATACAAACGATATGACTGATGAAGAGATTGGACTGATAAAAAAACAACTCCTTCCATATTGCGATGAAGAGCATCCTGTATTTGATAGCTTGCTGGATCACCTGGCATGTCTGATTGAAGACAATAAAAGCGACCAATCATTTGATCAAAAGTTGGTCATTGCATGGGATATTTTTTCAGCATCAGAAGTTCAAGAAATTCAAAAACAAATAAACACCTATAACCACATGAAAACGCAAAAGTTAGTAAACCAAGGATTGATCTACAGCATGATCTTCAGCATTGGAACAATGTTCACCGGCATGGCCATCAAAATTGCTCACGGACCTGGCGCATTGGCCTTCATTTTGCTGTCGCTCCTAACTGCTACCCTTGTGGTTTTGCCTTTAGTGATGATCAAAACCTATCAGCAGGAAGGATTAAAACTGAGCAAATGGAATAACCTCACCCTTGTGGTTTCCATCCTGCTTTTCTGCACCGGCGTATTATTCAAAATATCCCATTGGCCAGGCGCCACAGCGCTCATGCTTTCGGGAATTGGATCTTTCTGCCTATTGTACTGGCCGTTTTCATTCATCGAAAAATGGAAAAACGCTGACAACCGATGGACCGTACTGTTGCACCACATGTTGATGATACTTGTGGCGTCGATGATATTTGGGTTGTTTAAAGTATAACAACCAAAATGTTGTATATTAGCAACAAAATGGTTGGGTATGAAAAAGAAAAAAAACTATCTGGAAACAAGCCAAGAACCACTGTTCAGTATTACTGCTGAAACACCCATCCCTTGGAAATTGAAAGTTGGCAAGAAAACTTACCATTGGAAAAATCAAGAAGAGAGAATACATGTTGTTCGGGAAGGTTTGCCTTATGAATCCATAGAGTCCATTAGTCATCACATGGGAAGTCCCATCAAAAATGTACTGCAGCTGATGGGTATACCCCAAACCACTTACAACAAGAAAAAGAGTGATTCGGCCATTTTAGACAGAAGGGAAAGTGAGTGGATCATAGCGGTCACAGAATTGATTGGTTATGGCATGGAGGTCTTCAATCACGAAGGAGATAAATTTCTTCGTTGGCTGAGAAAGCCCAATCTAGGCCTTTCCAATCTTACGCCAGAATCGCTCTTGGATACTTTCACGGGTATCGCACAAGTCAAAATGGAATTGGAAGGTTTGGACTATGGAGTATTTGTGTGATGAGGGTTTATCGGATTGAAAGAGAAAAATACTTAAAGTCCACGCTTCAGGGAATTGGGGCATCTTTGAGTAAAGGATTTAGATGGAATAGCTTGAATACATGCATGGTCTATGCCGCCGAAAGTAGGGCTTTGGCCATGCTTGAAATCGCCGTTCATTTGGATATATCTGAAGATTTACCCAATGATCGCTATCTGGTCACCATTGACATTCCAGACAACATTCAAATTCTTGAATTAGATCAAAAAAAATTACCCAAGGATTGGAATAGGAAACCACCCATGAGATCCACCCAAATCATCGGAGATCATTTCATACAATCCAATCAATCAGCCATTCTCAAAGTTCCCAGCAGCATTATCTCTGAAGAGTTCAATTACCTTATTAATCCGAAGCACCCTGACATCAAAAGAATAAAAGTCATTTCGAAGAAAAAGATTCAGATAGATCAACGATTGAAGTTTTCAATTTAATTTGTGCACATGATTACCATTGAGACCCTCATCCACAGCAATATTGAAAACACCTGGGATGCTTACATGAATCCAGAGCGCATGATTCATTGGAATTTTGCAGGAGAAGATTGGCATAGTCCACAAGCCACCAATGACCTCAGCCTTGGAGGTAAGCGCTATGTTCGAATGGAAGCCAAAGATGGAAGTTTTGGTTTTGATCTTATTGGATTTTACGATGAAATTATCCCTCATCAAAAAATACAATACCATTTAGAAGATAACCGGAAAGTTGTTTTGACTTTTGAGACAACTGAACATGGCGTTAAAGTTGTTGAGCAATTTGATCCAGAGAATGAAAACAGTGAGGAAATGCAAAGAGCCGGTTGGTTAATGATATTGGAAAACTTCCGAAAGCACACCGAATCAACGCAATAACTTCCAGATGTAAGCTGCGATGTAAGGATTGACAGATTCATCAGACCACCGAGCTTTAACCTCACAATGGCTCTTCAAATGCGAAACCAAATACCGTCCATTGGTATTGTCTAAATCGGCAGTTTTTATCCGCAACTTTGCCCATCTCTGAATCCACTGTGTTGGAATGTAATCTTTGATTTGACTCTTAACCCTTGACTTCCAAGATCGCGGATTTTCGTGAATCAGATGAGGCACACCACGCGGTCTAAAGAGCAACTCATTGGCCTGACTTTTATAATTTGCACGATGGCGGCGTTGTTCAAAATGACAACTGTAACTATAGGCCAACCATTCCAAATCCCATAGCGGCATTCTCCATTCTAAACCGAAATACTCAAAGGTGCGAAGACCATTCAACACATATTTGCTGACCTTCTCTCTGATAAACCAGCGTTCATGCAACGCATTCCATTCTATGCATGACAGATCATCACTTGGTTCCAAAGCAGCGTATAGGGTTTTCAGTAATTTATCCTCTACTCCACTTCCTCTTGCGAAAACCAAATGGCGATCCCGCAACCAACGCTTGATAATTCTAGGGTGAGCTTTGTCTGAGGGATTGACGTCAGTCATCACATAACTACCCGCGGGAAGGTCACCGCAATATCCAGGAAGAATAACATCTCCTTTTTTGATGTGTCCATTTTTGGTCAATTCCAACAAAGCAAAAAACTCTTGCTCTTGCGGGGATGAGACTCCTTGTGATGCATAACACAGAAAGTCCCGGCCCTTGCCTCCCATAAGTTGCGAAAGCAACTCGGGATTGTATTCAACAAAATGCCATTTGACCTGAAGCTTCTCTGCGATGCTCTTGGCTATTTTGACTTCAGAGCTTTCTGAATTTCCGTAGGTATATGTGACAACATTGGTCACTCCATGGTGAATAAGATTGGTCAATAAATGCCTGGAATCCCAGCCCCCGCTCAATGGAATCACATAATTGCCCTCTATTTTTTCAGACAACAAACGTTTCATCATCTGATTATTCGCTTGTTCGAAGTTCAGCGCAGTATTGGGTAATACAGCTCCATCGATTACTGACAACTCTCCGTTGTCTTTTAAAACCACCCTTTCATTGGCTTGAATTTGACTCAAACCTTTCCAAGGTGTAGCATGATCGGGACAAAAAGAAAAGGCTTCAAAATGAAATGCTTGCTCATCATCCTTTTTCAATCCCAAAGTATCCTTCATCTTCCAACCATCATCACCGACGTGCCATTGATTGTTTTGAAAAATGAAAAACATCGAAAAACTTCGTCCCTGATCCGACATAATGGTGCATTCGTTTGCATCTGACCGGACAAAAACAAAAGCACCGTTGATGAGATATTGCTTCTGATTTACTTGCCCATTGACATACTGCCAAGCAGCCTCATTGATCAAGTAATTGTCATTTTGATCATAAACATAACCACGAAAAAGACCATTCTCTCCCACGTGCCAAGGGAAAACAGTGTGCGTTTCAAGATATGTATTGATCATTGTTCCCATTACTTGCTTCTCGTTATGCGGTAAATCCAATCTCCCAACAACAAGGTCCTGCGCGTTGGATTGAATAAGGATCTCCATTTCATTCTACGAACTTTTGGGGCTGATTCATCAGTTCTTTCGGCAACTTGTTCTATCGTCAATTGACTTTCTTCCTTTCTAATGCGATGGCACTCAGCTGTCCATAGTTCTTGGTATTCATGAGATTCCCACCTTGATTGTAAACTTTCCAACCATTGACGATCTCCGATACTTACTGTGCCTTTGTCATTTTCCAAAGTCAATGGAATCCAATGAGGCACAATTCCATCTACTGAAAAATTCAATTGAAGCAATGCGCCATTTTGGGTTTTGGCTCGACCTTTTTGCTCTTCAATATCAAAAATAAAATTACCCAAGGAATAAAAGATCCACTTCTTTCCAACGGATTGCATGGGTTGCACAACATGCGGATGGTGGGCTACAATCACATCAATATCCTCATGTATAAAGGTCAACAATCTTCGTCGTTTGAAAGGAAACGGAACATCACTGTATTCCTCACCACCATGGTAATTCAAAACAATGTAGTCGCAAAATGGGCGAATGGTTTTCAAGTGCTTTCGAAAATCAATCAAATTCACTTTTTCTTCATCCTCATGAATGGCAATTAGCGCAATGGTCAAACCATTCAAACAAATGTATTGCGGGGTCCAATCCCATCGGCCTTCTGCATTTAAACCTAGTGGCATCTCACCTTGATCTACAATCATTTGAGTAGTCCTTGCCGCTTGGTCAACACCAAGATCATGAACGTGATTATTGGCCAAATTAAAAACGTTGATATTGCGTTTTGTACAATAAGTCAATGCCAAGTATGATTGCGCAATGGGGGCTCCTTTGGTTCTCGCTTGAGCCTTCTCAACGCAAGGACCTTCCCAATTGACCACCGTCGCGGCAGCATTATCGAAAACACGCTGG
>CANNHA010000036.1 GCA_947504275.1 Flavobacteriales bacterium | reverse complement strand
TTAGGATATTGTTCATGGCACCGCCGTTGGCTGTATTGTTCATGAAGTTAAAAGGGTAGGTTCCATCAATCGCTGAAATGGAAGCAGGCCAAATACCTGCATAAGCAGGGTCAGCTGTAACGTTTCCACTGAAAATGGTGGGCATATCAGTAAAGATTGCCCAAGCCATTCCCGGATTGTAATTCACATTCGGATCATTTACATCTGCAGAAGGAACCACCTCACCGGTAGCCGACCAATTCTGATTTTGTCCAAAACACAATAAGCGCGTGGTAGGGCCAGTGATTCCGGTTCCTGCCTGCGTATTGCAATCTATCAAACAACCCACACTCGCGTAAAACTCTTCGGTGTTGCATCCGGGAGAACCCAAAACCTCAGCAAATACAACGTGATTGGATCCAGCATCAGCTGCAATACCTGACATATTGTAAGAAAAAACTTCACCAGAGACAACACTCACTGTATCAACTGCCACCCCATCCAAACTCAAAGCGACATCATACGTGTTGTTAACCGTGTTATTCAAAACAATATCAAAGTCAATGCTGTAAACCTGATTGACAGTATCACAATCATTAACAATGATTGGGCTCAAGTCCAAAAGACATGACAAAGGCTCGATGCAATTCACTGATGCCTCAAAGCCAGGCGAAGGAACATTGCCTGGAATATGGTAGGTAATCAGCGTATAACAGGTATCAGAAACAACCAAAGTGGAATCTGATCCTACAGGGCTATTCATACTATTGAAGACAACGTTTTGTGCAGCAGGAGAAGTCAATAACGTTGCTGGGTTGTTGCCCATGTATTGTTCAATCTCACTGAAGGGACCAGCATAAACCATGAACAAATCACCTGAAAGTCCGTTGAAATTGAATATCCAATTGTTCAAAGTCAATTGTGTATTCAAATCCCAAGAGTCGCTACAAATTTCTAAACTCTGATAAGATTGCCCCGGTTGAGCAGTCATGTTACCGTTAGCTCCACCATTGTCTGTGATGTAAGCAGAGCCGCCTTCACTGCACAAAAGAGAAACACTTGAATTACCATCTAAAACAGAAGAGTCAGGCAAAATACAACCCGTAGATTGGTCCAAAACATCAAAAGAAAAGGTCTCAGTGTAACCACATTGACCATTGTCCGTAACTTGAACAGACCAAGAACCTGCAGTCAATCCATTGGCTTCATTGCTTGTATTTCCAACCAATGCATCTTGCCAAGCAAACGTGAAAGGTCCAGCACCTGATGGATTCAAAACAACTGAACCCGTATTGGGACAAATTTCATTTTGAATATTCGCATTGACCACCAAAGGCTGTGCGGAAAAATTCAACAAGCCTGCAGTGGGTGTTGCATCACCGCTGAACAGAACGCCTGAGCCATCGCATTGGGCTGAAAAAGATTGTCCACCTGAGTTACCTCCGGCAATCTGAGAGATGGCAGGATCGTCAATGGATAAATTAACAGTTACTGCTCCACAACCAAACAAATCGTTGGTTGTAAATGAAGGCGTTTGCATAAATTGACCATTCCCCCAATAGACGCCATGAACTACAGTGCCAGTAGGATTAGCCAAAACCAATTGCTCATTGCTGTTGGTGAATACACCAATATTGTTGGCCATGCCACTGGTGCATCCACATGTTGCGATATTCAAATCCAAATTGCTTATTCCAGAATTACCAGAACCAATGGTGAACAATTGTCCAGGCTGCAAAATGGTTCCTTGAGGAAATGTCACAGACCAATCGCCATCGGTCATGATGTAGCAACTTATGTCAACCGCTGTATTTCCCGCGTTGATCAATTCCGTCCATTCGCTGGTACTGGGCATACAAGAACCATCGCACGCATCAGCGGGATTATTCATCACTTCATTGATGACCACCTGAGCGGAAATAGTTGAGGCCGAGTACCCGGTCAAAAAGGCCATAAACAGGCCAAAAGCTATTTTTTTTATCATGATAAAAATAAAAATTGCCCCAAAGGGCAATGAAATAATTACTTCTTCTTGTTGATTGAACCTTGGTACATGCGTTCAATGCGCTGGCGATTGTTGACCATCACCACATAGCCGCTGTCACCAATTCTGAAGTTTTGGAATTTATCCAATGGCTTAATGGTGGCAAACAAGTGACTCAGTTCCACTTGACCCATGGACTCTTGAGACCAAGTTACTCCATTGGGAAAAAGATTGGAAATATCTTCAAGACCAGCTGATTTCTCAGGATGATAAGTCATCACATAGGCTTTTTCTTGCACAAAAGCATCAGGAACATTGACTTGAGCGGACAATGAGATGGTCAACACTCCAAAGAATAATAGAAATACGTTTTTCATAATTTTTGATTTCACAAGTTTTCAAATATAGGGCTTAATTTTGAGACCTCCTAATGGCCAATTTGGTTGCCTAAATATTTTTTTTGAAATAGATTTTGATTTAAAATGATTCCGTGTATATTTGCACCCGCAAAATTGCACAGGCGATCTCGTAGCTCAGCTGGTAGAGCAATACACTTTTAATGTATGGGCCCTGGGTTCGAGTCCCAGCGGGATCACTAAGAAAAACCTCACGAAAGTGGGGTTTTTTGTTTTTACCCCATTAACATATCATCTCAACAAAAAGTATTTTCTTTGGAAAAACTATTAACATGAAAGGCATTTCGATTTTGTTTGCTTGGTTACTCCTGCTGTCTCCTGCGGCTTTCTCTCAAAACTTTGAGTGGGCCAAATGGTTCCAGACAGATTCTGACGAGGACAATTTCAATGCTGTTTGCACGGATGACAGCGGTCATGTATTTGTGGCCATCCAATTCAACAATCTGATATCCGTTGCAGGAGAAGACTTTCAAACTGCGCCCATTGAAGATGTTCTGATCATTAAAATGGACAGCACGGGCAACGCCATTTGGGCCAACCAGATTTCATCGCTCTACTGGGATCAGGTCAATGGAATTGATTGCGATGCCGAGGGAAATGTGTTCATTACAGGCCATTATTTTGGCAACCTCACCGTGGAAAACACCACCATGCTTGGCAATGCAGGAGGTAGAGAATTTTTCCTGATCAAGTACAACAAGGATGGTGTTTTGCAATGGACGGTTAATGGAGCCAATGTTTGGGACGAGGAGGGAACGGACGTGATGGTCACCAATGATGGCGGCGTTATTGTGAGCGGACGTGGAAACAATACAGCCCAATATGGCAACCTAACGTTGCAAGCGCCTTCTGAAGGTTGGTACATGCAAGAATTTATCGCGCGCTTTGACGCTAACGGAAACGGACAATGGATCAGATCATGCGGCCCAACCCACTCCAGCAGCCAATTCTATTCCAAGGCCAAACTGGAGCAATCCATAGACAATAGTTTTTACATTGGGTATACAGCTGGCGGTGAGTACCCTTTTTACGGGGACACCATTCAACCTAATTATTATCCCGAATTTTCCGCAGGTTACGATGCCCTGATTGAAAAATGGACAATGGATGGTGATCCACAATGGGCTTGGACTGGTGGATCCATTGGCAGCGATTTGGTAGAAGATATCGCTGTGGACCACTTGGGAAGGGTGTACACTTCCTTTAATAGTTTAGGTCAATGGACTTTTGCCGGTGATTCCATTTTAACTCCGCCAGGCGATTGGGCTACCACGGCCATCCGATTGGATACAGAAGGAAATGAGGACATGTATTGGACAATGCATGGACCCAAACTTTGCAACACACTGGCTTTAGAAGCCGATGGACAAGGGAATGTTTGGGTTGGTGGTATGTTGCGGCACGAAGTGACCACACCCTATGGCACAGTCAAAAGCAGCGATGAGAATGACCGTGATGGATGGTTCTATCGCATCAATTCTCAAACGGACTCCATTGATCGAATGGATGGCATAACAGGCCTTGGTTGGCAATTTGTCAATGGCATGGCTTACTGCCCTTACACTGATGACATGTATATTGGTGGCAATACCAGCGGGAGCATCCAAGCACCTGCCTATTTTGGATGGACAGATTCATTGCCTCAACCATACGGAATCAACGGCGCTAGTTATCCTTACTTGTCTAAGTACAACATGCTACCTTGCCAATCACCGCTAGAAATAGCTTCCACCGATTCATTGATTTGTTTGGATGAGTTGTTGTATTTGACAACCAACCACAATTTGGATTATCAATTGTGGAGCGATTCATCCGTCTACTCCTTCCTAGAAATCAACGAGCCCGGAGAATACTGGGTCCAAGGTTGGGACGAGCACGGGTGTATGCAAAAGGATGAGATTAACATTATCCAAGGTCAATACATCACATTTACCACCATTCCCGATTTACCCAGTTGCTTTGGCGCATCGGATGGTGGGTTTGATTTGATTTTCGCTCCTTCGCAAAACATCAGTTCGTTGCAATGGAGCAATAATTTGGGAACCAATGAAGATGTCACAGGAATTGATGCGGGCAATTACAGTGTTACCGTCACCAATGATGATGGTTGTTTCAGAACATTCAATTTTATCCTACAGCAACCCAGCCTGCTCAATGTCTTCATCAACAGCAACGCGCCACAACCCACTGCCATAGCCAATGGAGGCACAGCACCGTATAGTTTTCTTTGGACGCCTGGCAATTATGAAGGCGATATTTTACCTGATGTAGCTGAAGGAATTTACACTGTAACTGTTACCGACGCCAACGGATGCACAGATGAGATGAACATCAATACAGTGGGAATGCAAGAAACAGAACGAGAGTGGAACGCCTACCCCAACCCTACTTCTGGTCTTTTGAACATCCAATGCTCCGATTGTACTGAACTACAACTCATGAATTCCATTGGTCAAGTGATTTACATTTCAGCCACAACGACTCCGATTGATTGTTCCTCATTTGCACCTGGTCTGTACCAATTGAGAATGACAACTGCACAAGGACAAAAGCAAATGAGTATTCGCATTGATTAACGAATCTCAATTTTGGTCTTCAAATCACGTGAAGAAGATCCAATTGCCCAAACCAGTTGATCCGGATTCTCATTGAATAAATTAAAATTGCCTTTTAGATTGTGAACATCAAATCGCACTTGAACGGTCTCTCCCTTGCGAACAAACACTTTCTGAAAATCAACCAACTGAACAATAGGACGCAAACTACTACTGTAACGTGTTTGAACATACAATTGCACAATTTCAGCACCATCCATTTGTCCAGTATTGGTAATGGGCAATACCAAAACATCTTTATAACGATTGTCATATTCTACAACACCATAATCAAAGGTGGTATAACTCAACCCATAGCCAAAAGGATACATGGGCCAACCTGTCCCGTCGATGTAATCATCTCCGCGCCCTGTAGGCTCATGCCAATAGCTCAAAGGCAATTGTCCTTCATGCATAGGGAAAGTGATGGGCAACTTCCCGCATGGATTAAAAAATCCACTTAAAATATCTACCAATGCTTGTCCTTGTTGTTCACCACCATACCACATGTGTACCAGCGATTCCACTTCGTCTAGCCATGGCGTTACTTCCACTGCACTTCCTCCGCTAATGGCAACCACCATTGGCGATTCAGTTGCCGCCAATGCCTTGATCCAATGCTCCTGTTCTCCCGGTAAATTCAATGAGGATCGGTCTTGAAACTCCCCTTCCTCTATCCCCGCCACAAACAAAATCATGTCTGCTTTTTCTGCTTGTGCCAATGCCTTTTTTAATCCATCTTCATTGTGCGTCTTTTCTCTCCATATCATCTTCAATTCAGCATTGCCAAGCGATTCAAAAAACTGGATTTGAAAAGGAATACGCTCGCCTCTTTTGACACGGAGGGGAACAACATCTTTGTGGTAACCTATTTTGCTCCAACGATTCACCACTTCACTACCATCAAAAAACAATTTGAATCCATCATTTCCTTCCAATCCCCATTCTGCTTCACCATCCATTGGCGCCTCCCATTCTCCTTTGATGATAAGAGAAAAGTTGTCTTTTTGTACATTTTCATCAGGTGAATAAAAAGTGTAATGAAAGTCAACCTTTTCCCAATTCAAATCCTTCACTTTTTGACCTTTCAAATTTGTCCCATTGTACAACTCCACCTCTAAGGCATGCAAGTTTGAAGCTGGCACCACTTCAAATGGATTGACCTCATCTCGACCAGGCCCTGGTATGTATTCCAATGCAGCAAGCTCGCTTCCCCATTGCGTTTGAATAGCATCCAAAACAGAAACCTTTTGAAATCCTGATCCACTATACCCACCGAGCCTGCATTCTTGGGCATCAATCCCCACAACCAACAATTTCTTTCCATTGACCTGCATGGGCAATGTTTGATTGTCATTCTTCAACAACACCATCGAAGCTTGCGCTGCACTTAGCGCCAAAGATTGAAAATCTTCTTTTGGTAAATCTTGATACTGTGCATAAGGATTTTCAAAAAGGCCCAATTCAAACTTCACCCGCAACACCCTGGCAACAGCACTATCCAAAGCTGCAGGATTCACATTGCCCTGTACAAAAGGATCTTTGAACAATTGATCATGTTGGATGGAAGTTTGGAAAATGACATCCATACCAGACTCCACAGCGTCTTTTCCAGACTGCGCATAACTCTTTGAGGTATTGTGCAAAACATTGGCACCTCCTACAGCTCCAGCATCTGAAATAACAAAACCTCTAAACCCCCAGTTGTCTTTTAAGACATTGTTCAGCAAAATACTATTCATACTACAAGGCACCCCATTGAGTGAGTTGTAGCTGGTCATGATCGATCGACAACCCGCATCCACGCATGCTTTGAAAGGCGGGTAGTGAATGTTTTCCAATGCGTTCTCGTCGAGATGAATGGGATAGCTGTCCCTGCCTCCATCTCCAACATTGGCAACAAAGTGTTTGGGAGTAGTAACAATTCCGCGCGACTCAATAGCCTTCACGAAAATCCCGCCCATGACTGCACTGAGATAGGGATCTTCCCCGTATGTTTCCTCTACCCTACCCCATCTGACGTCCGTGGCTATATTCACAACAGGAGATAGAACTTGACGCCATCCACGTTGTTGACTTTCTAGTGCTATGGCGTTGCAGACTTCCGCCATTAAATCCCGGTCAAAACTGGCAGCCAAAGCAATGGATTGTGGGTATGCAATTCCACCAGCACCAACAACACCATGCAATGCTTCACCAAAGAAGATTCCTGGAATTCCCCACTTGGTCTTTTCAATTAAAAATTTTTGAATCTTGTTGATCTCATCAACCTGTCTTTTTGCGGTCCAAGTTTCATTATAGTTCAACATTTGTTGACCCGGTTGATCATCTATTCCTTGAATGCTAATCTCAATGCCGAAAATTCCGTTTTGGTAGCGAGCAGTATCAAATCGTTCATCATGGGCAATCATGAAAAGTTGGTAAAACTTCTCTTCCAAAGTCATCCTGCTTAAAAGATCTTTCACCCGATATTCTATGGGAATTGCAGGATTTTTATATGGCCAATAAGGCAATGGTTGCGAAAGCAAAGTTTCTGTATTGGCACAGAGCATGCCCATCAGAAAAAACATCCTCCATGTTTTCATTGGGGAAAGATACTGCATCGGTTGTGAGAACGGAGCGAGATGCTTACCTTTGCCCCGCTCGCCCAGGTGGTGAAATTGGTATACACGTACGCTTGAGGTGCGTATGGAGCAATCTGTGCAGGTTCGAGTCCTGTCCTGGGCACAAAAGAAAAGGCTGAAATGATTCAGCCTTTTTTTATTTCATGATGTCCACCTGGTGCCGGATACTTTCTGCGTGCAGTGCTTCTAAATAAGTCTTTAAAAAGCGCAAGGACAAACCGTCATCTTCGCCCCATTGCTGGCGGCTTTCAAGAATTTCTTTCCAACGGTTGAGTGAGAAGATGGTGAGATTTTTTTCTTTTTTATACAGCCCCATCTTCTCTGCCAAACGCATTCGGTCTCCGAGCAGATGAATAATGTCTTTGTCCAAGGCGTCCATCTCTTGTCGCCATTGTTGCATTTCAGGACAATCATCAATCAAAGCATCCGTGGTAACGCGAATGGTAATGGCCTCCATTAACTGACCCAAAGCTTCAGGGGTGAGTTGTTGTGCGGCATCACTCAATGCACTATCCGGAGAACAATGCGATTCAATCATCCATCCATTCATGTTCAAGTCGGCAGCCTTTTGTGCCACTTGCAAAATCAAATCGCGCTTGCCTGCAATGTGGCTAGGATCGCAAATGATGGGCAAATCAGGCATTTCTGTTTTCAATGCGATGGGCATTTCCCACAATGGCTGGTTGCGGTAAATCGTTGGAGAACCAGTTGAAAAACCACGGTGAATGGCGGCGATATCGGTGATACCCGCATTTTGAATGCGCTCTATGGCTCCCATCCAAAGGGCCAAATCGGGATGAATGGGATTCTTGATGAATATTGGAATATCAACACCCTTTAGCGCGTCAGCAATTTCTTGGACACTGAAAGGATTGGCAACAGTTCTTGCACCAATCCAAAGCGCATCAAAGTTGTTCTTTAAGCATACTTCGACATGTTGTGCCTTGGCAACCTCCGTGATGATGGGCAATTGAAATTGATCTCTCGCCTCTACCATCCAAGGAATTCCGGCCTCTCCCATGCCTTCAAAGGAGTTGGGGCGGGTTCTGGGTTTCCACAAACCACCTCGTATGACTTTGACCGATGGTATGAGCGACAGACCTTTGACCGTGGTCATCAATTGCTCTCTGCTTTCCACACCACATGGACCTGCAATCAAAAAGGGATGACCCTTGGCCACTAAATTTCGAATTGAAAATTTCTCCATCACGGGACAAAGGTAATCGGGTATGCAATAAAAAAGCCGTCACAAGGACGGCTCTTTCGTAAAATATTATTTCTCACTTATGATGCAAATGGGAATGTCTTCGGCTGTATAGGAAATACACCAATATCCCAATAGCGCCCCAGATCAAAAAAGCATACCAAGTATGAATGCGCACGTAGGACATTAAGAATACGTTGAACAACGCACCTGCGGGAGCAACAAAGTAAATGAATGGAGTCTTGTAAGGACGATCTAGACCAGGTTGCTTGATGCGTAAAATCAATACCGCTACACAAACCATTGCAAAGGCCAACAATGTGCCCATCGAACACATTTCAGACACACTGTTGATGGGAGTTAAAGCTGAAACAATTGAAATGATAAAACCTACCAAAATGGTTGAGCGGTATGGGGTTTTAAAGGTTGGGTGAAGCTTACCAAAAATATTGAATGGCAACAAACCATCCTTGGACATTCCCAAGAAAATTCTGGTTTGTCCCAACATCATCACCAACATCACAGACATCAAACCAGCAGTAGCTGCAATGGTGATCAAATAAACAGCCCATGTAATTCCAGCACCTTCAAAGGCAGAGGCCACAGGAGCTTTCAAATCCAAATCCGTATAAGGAACCATTCCTGTCAATACCAATGAAACAGCGATGTACAGCAATGTGCATATGATCAACGAAGTGATAATTGCAAACGGTACGTCTTTCTTTGGATTGATGGCCTCACCAGCTTGGGTAGATACAGCGTCAAATCCGATGTAGGCAAAGAATACAATTGTAGCTGCGGTAAGTACCCCACCAAAACCAAAGTTTACTTCTCCAGTAGGATTACCCAAAGCATCCAACACTGGAGTTTCTGCCGGGATAAACGGCGTCCAGTTGGCTGGATCTACAAAGAAAGCACCAGCGAAAATCACAAACAATACAACGGCTACTTTCAAAATCACAATGATATTGTTGGTCTTGGCGGCTTCCTTGATTCCTTTAACCAAAATGGCTGTGATGACCCAAGTAATGATAAAAGCCAATAAATTGAAGGAAGGACCTCCATGAGAAACAGGGTCGTTGGTCAAATAATCTGGAATGTGAATACCAAACAAGTGCAACAATTTATTGAAATAGCCACTCCATGCAACAGCTACTGTTGTTGCGCCCATCATGTACTCCAAAATCAAGTTCCAACCAATAAACCAAGCAAACAACTCACCAACTGTGCCGTAAGCATATGCGTAGGCAGAACCTTCAACAGGCAATACAGAGGCAAATTCAGCGTAGCACAAAGAAGCAAACAAGCATCCGATACCAGCAATAATAAAAGACAAAGCCAAAGCTGGACCTGCGTGGTCATGGGCTGCAATTCCGGTCAATGTAAAAATACCTCCGCCGATGATGGCTCCAATCCCCAATGAGGTCAAACCCCATCTGGTCAACACGCGATTCAACTCACTCTTGCTCGCATCCGCGTGATAAGCCTCTACAGGCTTCTTTCTCCAAACTGACATAAAATTTTCTTTAAGGTTTTGATTTCACAATGATAATCATTTTTCGCGAACAAAATTCAGGTCAAATGGTTTAATGGTCATGGAGAAGGATTTAAAAATTCAAATCAATGAAATGGGAGATCAGCATGTCATGACCTCTATCGAAACCCCTATGCGGGCGGATGCATTTGATTTAAGCGCAGATGAAAAGATTGCAAAAATAGAAACGCATTTTGCAGCCATCATGGATATTCTGGGATTGGATCGCAATGACGATAGCCTTTCGGGAACACCGCATCGCGTAGCGAAAATGTATGTGAAAGAAATCTTCTCCGGTCTTTTGCCTGAGAATCGCCCAGACATAAAATTGTTTGAAAACAAATACCAATACAAAGAGATGTTGGTAGAAAAGAACATCACCTTCTTTTCCAACTGTGAGCACCACTTTGTTCCAATCATGGGTAAGGCCCATATTGCATACATCAGCAACGGACAAGTGATTGGATTGTCAAAATTGAATCGTATTGTTCAGTATTATGCTAAGCGACCACAAGTGCAAGAGCGATTGACCATTCAAATTGCCAATGACCTAAAGAAAATTCTGCAAACAGAGGACGTAGCAGTTATGATTGATGCGGTGCATTTGTGTGTCAGCAGCCGAGGTGTGCAAGACATCAACTCTTCAACCGTCACATCATCATTTAGCGGAGCTTTCTTGGAAGACAACAAGAAGAATGAATTTCTCAAATACATTCAAATTTAATCATGGCCAACTATCTCATTGTAGGCGGAACTCACGGCATTGGAAAAGCCTTGGTTGAACAGTTACTTCTCAATAATCACCAGGTTTGGTTCACGGGAAGAAGTGAAAATCTAGAGGAGCTTCCCGGTTCTAATGGCATAACATGGAGTCATAACGCGGCTTTTCCCGTGAATGAATTGCCAGAGGTCTTAGACGGCATTGCCTATCTGCCGGGAACCATCGAGTTGAAACCCTTTCACAGACTAACCATGGAGCAATTCCAGGAAGAAATGAATGTGAACACTTGGGGAGCGGTGAACATTTTACAAAACTGTTTGGGACATCTTAAGAAATCAAGCCATCCAGCTGTTGTGTTGTTCAGCACAGTGGCTGTGCAAACGGGAATGCCATTTCACAGTTCAATTTCCATGGCCAAAGGTGCATTGGAAGGGTTAACCAGAAGTTTGGCTGCTGAGTGGGCTCCATTGATTCGTGTAAATGCCATAGCACCTTCATTGACTATTACACCACTTTCTGAAAAATTGACGGGCAGTCCGGAAAAGATAGAATCCGGGGCTCAGCGTCACCCATTAAAGAAATTAGGTAATGCTGAAGATATTGCTAACATGGCAACCTTTCTTTTGACTGATGCTTCAGCTTGGATGACTGGGCAAATCCTTCACATCGATGGAGGAATGAGCAGTGTCATGGTTTAAATACCTTGAAAGAAGCCATCCAAATCTTGCACGTTGTAATATAAAACACTATCCATGTAAACAACAGGAAGTGTCACCCGCGTAGCCTGGGGATCATTTTGCGCCCTGATCAACTCCCACATTTCTCTCTGGTGCTCTGGTTCTGCGATACTTCTTTCCTCATACACAACACCGCGCTGAGACAAAATCTCTAACGATTTTTCACACCGGGGACATCCGGGCTTGGTATACATCACAAACTTGGGTTGAGCATCACTCACCGCATTGCTTTGACATTGGACAAAAAGCAACAATGACATTGCGACTAAAAAAGCAGTTCTCATGCACCAAATCTAGTATAAAACAATGCTTATCTTTGAAACATGTCGCGGTTATTCATTCGAAGAGCATTTATTTTTTCGGGAATCTTTCTTCTTTCCTATTGCTTTTCGCTTTTGTTGATTGGGCGCAACATGAACCTCTCCTTTGGATCCCAGTTCTACTATCCAGAAGGCGGTGCGGGTCATAGCCAATTGCGTTTTCAGGATGCCGCGTCACAAAAAGAAGTAGACCTCTTATTCATTGGTTCAAGTCATGCCTATCGAAACTATGACACCAGAATTTTCGACAAAAGTCAGCTGCGCTCTTTCAACCTGGGAAGCACCGCACAAACTCCAATTCAAACTTTACAAATACTTCAATCACTTGGAGAAAATTTGTCCCCAAAATATTTAATCATTGATTTCTTTTTGCCGCTCTTTTACAATGAAGGAATTGAATCTTCCATAGACTTATTGGCCAACACCAACTTTTATCCAATGCGCTGGGAAGAACATGGAGATATGAAGTGGTACAATGCTGTTTTATTTCGAAGCCTATCAAAAAACATTCTGCATTTGAAATCAAAAACATGTTCAGAAAACATTGGCGCAGACCGTTACATCCGCGGGGGCTACGTTGAAAGCCATCAGCCTTTTAACCCAAAACACGAAACACCAAAACCATCTGGTCATTTGAACACAAAACAAATTCAAGCATTTGCTCAGATTATCCAGTGGGCAAATGATCGAGATATAAAATGGATCATCGTCCAATCGCCCATTTTGGAATTGACTCATACCGAAACATACAAAACCCTACCCAAAGACATTCAATCACTTTTTCCCGAGAAAAAATTCATCAACGGACAATTGGCTATTCAACCCCAATACAAATTTTTCATCGATGCTGACCATCTGAATCCGAGCGGTGTAAAAACTTTTAACACGTGGCTACTGGACACCTTACATAGAAATGCTTTTTTTGATTAACTTGCTTCCATGAAAAAATTTCTGACCCTGATTTTTGCTTTTGCATTGACTATCGTTTCAATGGCCCAGGCCCCACAAGGAATCAATTATCAGGCAATAGTCAAAAACAGCGCTGGCGAAATCATGGCCAATCAAAACCTAAGTCTTAGACTTTGCATCAGACAAGGCAATGCCAACGGCACCATCACCTATCAAGAAATCAAATCATTAATCACCAATGCACAAGGTCTTGTAACTACAGTAATTGGAAGCGGACCAGCAACCATCGGCAATTTCAGTGCTTTGGATTGGAGCAATGGAATAAAATACTTACAAGTTGATATGAATCTGGGACAAGGTTGGCTGCTGTTGGGCACAGAGCAACTTCAGAGTGTTCCATATGCGTTGTATGCTGAGACTGTTCCTGTTGGTGTAAGTCCTACAGGAGACACACTGCAAATTGGGCAGAGTAATATTATCATACCTGGTATCAGTGCAGCCAATCACATTCTTGGATGCACCAACAGCGCTGCTTGCAATTACAACCCGCTGGCAACGGACAATGACGGAAGCTGTCACATAACAGGACAAAGTTGTGATGACGGAAATGCGCTCACAGTAAATGATGTCTATGGTTCCAATTGTATTTGCGCTGGTACAACTCCAAATTACGCTATAGGCAGCCAAGGTCCTGCCGGTGGTTATGTCTTTTATGACAAAGGTTCTTACTCCAATGGATGGCGCTATTTAGAAGCTTATCCCCAAACAGTATTTGGAACTTGGGGATGTCAAAGTACGTCCATTAATGGAACAGGGACGGCTATAGGAACAGGGGAGTCCAATTCTGCCTCCATTTTGGCTAGCTGCACTCAAACCAATACAGTGGCCTACCTGATCAGCAATCTAATTATCGGAGGGTATGATGATTGGTTTCTTCCATCCAGAGATGAATTATCAAGAATTCAAGATGTGCTATTCACTCCTGAAATTGGCAATTTCCCTGTCGGATTTTATTGGTCTTCTTCTCAGAATTCCGCTATCTACAGTTACTTCTATGATTTCGAATTTGATTTTTCTGACTATCAAAGCAAGAACACAACGATAGTAGCCTTGCCTGTTCGATCTTTTTAAAATCGAAGATCGAAATGCTCTTTTTCCATTCTGCCATCCATTTTGACGGCGCCGTAGTAATAGAAATCTAAGGTAAGGAGACAGTCATTACCTGATATTATCTCCTGCCAAGCTTGTGTCATTTCTTTGGACCAATGAATATCATCTAGTAAAACCCAACCATCAGGACTCAGATGTAGTTTAACAATCTCAAAGTAGCGCCTAAGGGCTTCCCCTGTGTGGTTGCCATCAATTACAACCAAATCCCATGTACTCTGACCAACATCATTGATTAAAAAATTCTCAAAACTGTCGTTCACCACAGTGATGTTGAGCGGAAAAGATTGAAAAAATGCACTTGCCCTTTCACTCAAAAAACCATCACCTTCCACTGTCGTAATATGATTGCCATCAGTGCTTAAGTATGCAGCACTGATACCCAAATTGGTGCCCAATTCCATGATGTTTTTGGGCTTAAAATGCCTTACCCATGCATGTAAAAACTCTCCTTTCTTAGTAGAAGATGAAGAATAACGTGCAGCGCTTTTTAAAAACTTCTTGCCACTATTACCTGTTCCAAAATCCTGTGAGATCCAACTCAATGCTGAGTTCAAATTTTCCTTGCGATATGCTTCAATGCGATGCGAATGAGGGCTAACACATTTTTTCAGCCCTTTATCCATGAACTCAAATACCAAAGGAGAATGAACACCGTGACGGTGCTTTGATTTCACGAAATGAACAAAAAAACAAAAAACCCTATGAATCAATCTCTGATTGAACATTCCATCATGGCTTTACCAATTGCCTCAATTGATCCAACAATTGATTCATGGCTGGCAATCTGCGAAAATACACATACGATTTATTGTATTCCATAGCTGGAATAGCTGGAGTACCCATCAGCGTTGTTCCTGAATTTTTAATATTTCCAGATACTCCACTTTGAGCGGCAATTTTGGTCTCATCTGCAATCGTGATGTGACCGGCAAAACCAACCTGACCACCAATCATGCATTGCTTACCTATCTTCGTTGAACCCGCAACACCGCATTGCGCAGCCATTACCGTATTCTCGCCTATCTCAACATTGTGTGCGATCTGAATCAAATTGTCCAGTTTAACTCCTTGACGGACAATGGTAGAACCCATAGTTGCCCTATCGATACAGGTATTAGCGCCTACATCCACATTGTCTTCCAATACAACATTTCCAATTTGAGGAACCTTCTTGAAAACACCATTGGCATCAGGTGCGAATCCAAAACCGTCACTACCAATTACAGCGTTGGCATGTAAAGTACACTTTTTCCCTATGACACAATCATGGTAAATTCTAACGCCAGGATACAAAACAGAACTTTCTCCAATATTAACCCGATTGCCCACATTGACATTGGACTGAATAATCACATTGTCTTCAATAACAACTCCTTCTCCTATAGAAACAAAATCTCCTATGTGAACATTAACACCAATTTTAGCCGAAGAAGCAATTACAGCATGACCACTTATACCCGGTTGTGGAAGCATAAATTGATTGTAAGCTTCTAACAACTGTGCAAATGCACCGTAGGCATCCGCCACACGAATCAGACTCAACGTTGATGGCAAAGCCTGTTCTGCTTCAAACTCATGTGCCACAATGGCTACACTGGCTTGGGTTTGATAAATGAACGGCGTGTATTTGGGATTGGATAAAAACGTCAAAGAGCCGGTTTTACCCTCCTCAATTTTTGATAGTAAACTAACTTCAACATCTGCGCCCTCCAATGTCCCTTGGAGCATCATGGCGATTTGAGAGGCTTTGAATTTCATGCGGTACGAAAGTAGTAAAATAAATCAATCGAGACGCCCCCCAATTCCCTTTATCAAGTCATAAAAATTGGGAAAAGATTTACTCACAGACTCAGCCGTATGAATGGTCAATGCAGCACCCGCGAGTCCCATAACGGTTAACGCCATGGCCATTCTGTGATCGTGGTGGGCATGAACATGTGCGGATTGAATCAACTTGGGATATACTTTTAATTCATCACCTCTTATCACCGTATTAACACCCAACTTAGCCCACTCGTGTTGTATGGCCTTGGCTCTGTTGCTCTCCTTGTCAGCCAAGCGATGCGCACCCTGTATGATAGAAGGACCATCGCCAAAGACTGCCAAGGTGGCCAAGATGGGAAACAAATCGGGACAATCCGTTGCATCAAAATCAAATGACTTTATTTTAGACTGAAAAACCAGATATCCATCTTTCTTTTTTTCTACGCGAACTCTCGCCAATGCCATCACCTCCAAAATGGCTTGATCAGCCTGTGGAATTTCTGTTGACAATCCCTGAATCAGCAATCCTTCTTCTGCGCAAAGTGCAGCCGCTACAAACAGGAAAGCTGCTCCACTCCAATCTCCGTCCACTTTGATTGTTCGCGGTTGATACTTTTGTCCTCCCTCTACTGCATATCCCTTTTCCAATACTTGGATCTTCACACCAAAGGCATGAGCAACAGCAATGGTTGTGTCTACGTAGCCTTTGCTCGGAATATTCTCCAATTCCAGTTCAACTCCTCTCTTGGTTACAGCACCGGCCATTAAAATTCCTGTGATGAATTGACTGGAGTGAATGCGGGTTGAAATTACTTTACCTCCCATCAATGGTCCTTGTATGCGTGCAGGCAAAGCATCATTCTTCAATGCAATTTTAACATCCAGCATGGTCAACCATTCCTCCATGGTTTTCATGGATCGCTTGACCAAAGTTCCTGTACCCTCCATTACGATTTCTTCGTGCCACAGCCCAATGATGGGTCCAAACATTCTGGCCGCTAAACCACTTTCACCGACCGACAAACGATCCTTCGGCATTCTAATGTCTGCTTGAAAATTGAATGGATATCCTCCACGAACCAACAACTTACCGTTGTCATTTCTTACAACAGCTCCCAACTGTCTAATCACCTCCAACGCGTTGTTGCAATCATCCGAGTCCGGCAATCCATCAATGGTTGTTTCACCATTGGCCATTAAGGCACAAGCCAATATTCGTTGACCGATACTCTTACTTCGAGGAACTTGAACCTCGCCTCTCAAAACCGATGGATATACCGTTACCTTCATTTATGAGCAAAATAAATGCTCGCAATGCCTCCCGATAATGAAATAATTTGAACTTTTGAAAAGCCCACTTTGGATAAAATATCTTTGAAAGCCTCACCTTCAGGGAAAGCCTCAACGCTCTCCGGCAAATAGGAATATGCTCTGCTGTCCTTGGCCAACCAATTGCCAATCTTGGGCATTAAAAATTTGAAATAAAAACCAAAAAGTTGTTTGATGGGGAAACGCTTGGGTTTGGAAAACTCGATAATGGCTATGACACCATTGGGGGTCAAAACCCTTCTCATTTCTGAAAGACCTTGCTCCAAATTTTCAAAATTTCGCACGCCAAACGCAACAGTCACCGCATCAAAGGTCTCATCCGAAAATGGAAGATTCTCAGAATCAGCTTTGCTAAATTGTATGGTATTTTCCAACTCTTGAGAAACCACCTTTCTTCTTCCCACATCCAGCATCCCTTCACTGATGTCAATACCAGTAATGGAATCTACCTCTTTGTATTTCTTGGCGGTTAGAATGGCAAAATCGCCTGTCCCTGTTGCCACATCCAAAATACGCTTGGGCTGATATTGCTTGATCATCCGGATGGCGCGCTTTCTCCAAAGTATGTCTATTCCTAGGGAGAAGAAGTGATTTAAAAAATCGTACTTGTGGGCAATGTTATCAAACATTGCTTCTACTTCTTCTTTCTTACTTCCTTGGTTGTAAGGCTTAACTACTGGATTTGACATGTGGCAAATTTACGACGCCACTTCATTAACAAACTAAATTTCTTTGTAAAGCATCTCACGCGTGATGGGGACAACACCTACCTTCTCACAGACCAAACCACCCGCCAAATTGGACAATTGAGCTATTTCACTTTGTGAAGCTCCCGCAGATAAAGCCAATGAAGCCACAGCGATAACCGAATCTCCTGCACCAGAAACATCAACGATCTTTCTTACATGCGCTGTTTCTTGGAACAAATGATCACCGTCCCATATGGCAATGCCATGTTCTGACAAAGTAACCATGCTCATTTGCGCTTGCAAAGCTTGATTCAAGGTATCCAAAGCGGACTGTATAGAATTCTTCTGTGTAGGGTGAACGTCCATCTTCAAACCTTCTCGGAGTTCTTTCAAATTGGGCTTGAACAAGGTGCAATTTTGATAAGCCAAAAAGTTATCTTTTTTGGGATCTACCGTGGTTGGAATTTGCTTGATGCTCGCTTGATTCAGAACATGCGCTATGACCTTAGGGGTCAACACGCCTTTGTTGTAATCCTCCAATACGATGACTTGAGGTTGAAAAGCCAACAATGTCGCATCGAAGGCATCGAGTAAATTTTTCTCTTCGTTGTCATTTAAAACAAAGGTGACCTCTTCATCGATGCGAACCAAGTGATGACCTGCAGCTATCACACGGGTTTTAACAGTAGTGGGTCGATCATTGGAATGAATCAATGCCCGTGTATCGATGCTGTTCTCCTCAAACAAATCCACACAACGCTTTCCATGGTTGTCATTTCCTACAACCGAACATATGGCCACGTTGGCTTCTAAGGCAACCGCGTTCAAGGCCACATTAGCGGCTCCTCCTAATCGGTAATCCCATTTCTGAACCGCCACCA
>CANNHA010000035.1 GCA_947504275.1 Flavobacteriales bacterium | reverse complement strand
GGATGCGAAATCATCTCTGGAAAATGAAATGTGTAAACCTATTTTAGGATAAACAATTAAATGTAAATTTGTATCAGGACAATCACTAAAAACAACAGTTAAACTGTAAACTTTTTTTAGGACGGGTCACAGTGAGAGAAAGGAGGGGTGTCCCGCAGGGACGGGGTGGTCAGTGTAATACCTGATGTAGCTTGACCGTTTCTTGTAAATCTTTTTTTAATTCGAGTCAGACCACCCCGTCTCGGCAAGCCGAGCCACCCCTCCTTTCCGCTGCGCGGTAGGAGGGGAGATGTCACAATGAAAAAACCATCCCATCCTAATCTGGAACACTACCCTGACAATTGCCACGCGCCAGGGATGGGAGCGGCATCCTTTTGGGGAATGGAGCAAAGCGGAATGAACCAAAAGATACAGCGGACAGCCCGGTGACCGGTGACGGAGCAAAGCGGAGCCACCGGGCAGGCGCTATGATCAAAGGGATGAAGTAATGAAGTAATGAAGTAATGAAGGAATGAAGGAATGAAGTAGCGAGAGCATGAAATGCGATTCGCTATGTAGGGGCGAATTGACATTCGCCCTGAAGCGATGAGGAGACAATATTTCTATCAATGTTTGATTTAGCTTGATTTGATTCAGATAGGAACAACATTTCACGATTATTTTTGTTATCGGTTTATGAAGATATTTTTGAGCATATTGATGTTGTTGTGTTTGAATGCAACAGGACAAAAGGTGGTGGAGTTGAGCCAGAGCGATATCTCTGAGTTTGTTGCAGCGCACAATGTTTGGAGAACGGAGGTCAAGGCCGCTCCGTTGAAGTGGAACAATGCCATTCAAAAAAAGGCAGAGGATTATGCTAAAAAAATGGCTATTTCCGGCAGGTTTGAGCATTCTAACTGCAACTATGGTGAAAATTTGTATTGGTTCTCTGGCCAAACGTTCACTCCATCCGATGCCACGGATTCATGGGGATCTGAAAAATCACTGTATAGACCGGGCACCAAAATATCCAATACCAATTACCAAGATTTTGGACATTATACCCAGATGATTTGGCACAATACCACCGAAGTGGGATGTGGCGTGGCTCAATCCAGTCACGGAACCTATGTTGTCTGTCAATACAACCCTCCTGGAAATTTTATTGGAGAGAAACCTTGATTGGGGTTGATATCAAAATTTATTTATCCGTGTATATTGCTTTTACTAGAGGCATTTAACACAATAGAAGCAATGATTTTAGCAATGAATGCGAAGAATTGAAAGTTGTTTCCACTTGGTTAACATCAAACAAATCATTAGTTTTGAGGTATGAAGAAAATATTCTCTTTCCTTCCTGTTGTATTGTTTTTGGGAAATGTGATTTTGGTGGCTACCATTTATCCCCATTTACCAGACATCATTCCCTCGCATTTCAATATCAAAGGTGAAGTGGATGGATACGGAGATAAATCGACCATTTTCATCCCATTGGTCATTCAACTAGGGGTGAGTATTCTGTTGCTTTGGATCGGGAATCATCCTGAAAAACACAATTATATGGTGGCGATTACAGATGAGAACAGGGCTGAGCAATACAGCCTTTCAAGCAGATTAATCAAAAAGCTCAACTTCATTATTGGATTGGTTTTTATCACCATCACCTACTCCATCACAACACCCACTTTTCCAAAGTTCATTGTCCTTATGGAATTGGTGTTGATTTTTGGGGTGATTGTTCTTCACCTCTACCAGAGTTCAAAATTAAAATGATTACCATTTTCGACTGAGCAAGACGAGTCTTGTCAGCATCAAAAACAGTGCGGTGAGAATCACAAAGTAAATGACATCTCTGGAGTCCACTACCCCACGGCCTAGAGAATTGAAGTGGCTTTGCATGCCGATGGAACTGAATACAGTATCCAAACTTCCCAAGATATCAAAGCTGGCCAATGACTGAAAACCGCTGTAAATGATGAAAATCAAAAGTGCAGCCAATAAGAAAGCGACAATTTGATTGTCTGTGATAGAGGAACAGAATAAGCCGATGGAGACATAGGCACTGGCCAAAAAGAACAATCCCAAAAAAGATCCCCAAGTTGCTCCTGAATCGATGTTACCGACAGGACTACCCAAACGGTAGACTGTAATGTAATACACCAAGGTTGGGATCAAAGCAACAGCCACCAAAGCCAATCCCGCAAGGTATTTGGCCATGACAATGTTCCACTCTGATAAGGGCTTGGTGAGCAATAACTCAATGGTACCCGTTCTTTTCTCTTCTGCAAAAGAGCGCATGGTGATGGCAGGAATTAGGAATATAAAAACCCAAGGTGTAATAAAAAACAACCCATCCAAACTGGCAAATCCCATATCTAAGATGTTGGTTTCTCCAGGGAAAACCCAGAGGAAAAGACCTGTCATCAAAAGGAAAACCGCCATTACGACATACCCGATCAGTGAACTGAGAAAACTTCTTAATTCTTTTACAAACAAACTCTTCATGCTTCTTCTTTTTGAATAACGGACCACGCTTGCGGCGGTGCTGCAAACATAGCTTTGGTTTTGGGCCAAACCCATTTAAAGGTTTCGGTATTTTTATAATCAGCCAAATGGGCTTCACTTTCCCAATGCGAGAAAGTATAGTAGACATTTTTATCTCCCAAATCTTGCCACCATTCTAAGTGCAAACAACCGGGAGTGGCTTTGATTTTATCCCGTGTTGCGAGGAAAAGCTCTTCAAAAGCTTGGGTTTTATCTTCTTGAAAGGTCATTCGCACAATTCTCTTAATCATTGAGCTCGATAAAAAGATTGGACATTTTTTGGTAACCTAGTAGCCGGGCCGCGCCTCCACCCAACTGCGGTGTGGTATTTTTCATGGCGATGTGCAGAAAGTCATTGACACCCCATACCGCAAAAGGAATTCCGTCAGCCAAATCATCCGGTGAAAAATCATTGATGATGGTTCTAAGTCCGGCCTTTTGGGTTGAACGTGCGAGGATGGAAAAGTTGCGTTTACCGATGTAATAGTCAAACATGTCCCGTGTAAAATTGAGAACAATGTTTCCAAAGTCGTCGATGTGTATTACTTGGCAGCGTATTCCACCATCCTCAATTTGCGGTTTGGGGAAGAATACTTTCTTGTAGTCCTTTTCTTCTTGGGCTATCATCTGCGGAGTTCCACCTTTGGCCAAATGTGCTGCAATCAGCATGAATATTCCACCAAGCGGGAACTTCACATCATTGTCTTGAATGGGTAGATTTACACGGTACAATTCATCTACTTCTTGATCAAAGATGAAGTGAATAACGCCATTGTCTGCGGTTATAAAATATTGGTTGTCTTTTACAGCAATGAGCGGCATCTTTTCCAATTTGGATTTAACACCCAATACATGCACGGTGCCCATGGGAAAAGACTTCCAGCATGAACGCATGAGGTAGGCTTCATCGATTAAATCAAAATGATTTACGGAGTTGGCAATGTCCACGATGATGGAAGTTGGCGCGTAGTTGATCAATTGGGCCTTAGCGAGCGCCAGATGATAATCACGGTTCCCATAATCGGTGGTAAAAGTTACAATGGACATTGTCACAAAAATAAACTTAAAATGCGAAGGGATGACAGGTTAAAATTGAATTTTTAACTTGAACTAAGCAACACTTATATTATTTTCGCTACAAACAAAACAAGAATATGAAAAAAACTTTATGCACATTATCCATGATTTGTGCTGCCTTGATTGGACAGGCACAAGTTATTCCCAACGGAAATTTTGAAACATGGGCAGGCGGCGAGCCTGCGGAATGGACTACATTCAATTCGTTAGCCTCATTTTTATTCATAGAGGCACCTGCTGTTCAAGAAACACCTGCACCAGAGGGAAGTTCATGCATCAACATTAGTGTTCGCAATAGTTTATTGTTTGGTGTTATACCTGGATTGGCCACTACAGGAGAAATGGATTTGATGACAGGAACCGGAACAGGTGGTTTTGCCACCACATCACGCCCCAACTTTTTTGAAGGAATATACAATCATCATGAGATGATCAATTCCGATACAGCTGTAGCTTTCTTAAGCCTAACCAAGTGGAATTCGGTTACCATGACCCAAGACGTGATTGCAGATGCTGGGATGATTTCTATCGGAGGCACCTCTGACTGGACTAGTTTTTCAATGCCTTTGAATTACTATTCAGATTTAACACCAGACTCATGTACGATTGTCATTGCCACATTTGGAAGTGACGGTAACAATTGCAGTTTTGATAACTTGCGCATGACCATGACCAGCAGTGTGAACGAGCAATCCGCTCAAAACTTTGATTGGATGGTATACCCCAACCCTACTAACGAAAGCTTGACTTTGTCTTTGGCAGCGTTAGGATTTTTAGGCGAAACACAATTGGAGATTTTCAGTACTGATGGTAAATTGGTTCATTCAGAAAAATTGATTAATGCGATGAATCCGACATTGAATATTGCTCATTTGACCAATGGACAATATGAATTGGCTTTGCGCAATGGCAATCGCCGTTTGGTGAAGGCATTCGTTAAGAACTAAACAAGACTTTCTTACTTGAAGATAAGCTCCTTTTTAGGGGCTTATTTTTTTTGACACAAAACAAGAAAGCTAATTATCTTTGCGCTCGCTTCAATGGAGACGTGTCCGAGTGGTTGAAGGAGCACGCCTGGAAAGTGTGTATACGTCAAAAGCGTATCGAGAGTTCGAATCTCTCCGTCTCCGCCAAAACAAATGTGATCATCCCAACAAATGTTGGGATTTTTCATTTTTGGAGGTTGCTGAAATAACAACGAAGGTGTTAGTGAAGCAAGCGCAAAAATGGAAATCACGCAGCGAAGCGGAGTGAGCACATTTCTTCTGAAGCCTCCCCCCATCAGAGAAAAGCGAAGCTAATCTCTCCGTCTCCGCCAGATTAAATGTGATCATCCCAACAAATGTTGGGATTTTTCATTTTTGGAGGTATGATAGTTAAGAGAGCGAGAGCGAGAGTGTAAGTCTGTCGAAAATCATGTGTTCGATTGTTCGATTGAGTGGATCAAACATTATATTTACTCCGTAAACATCACAACATGAAGAAATTTCTATTCGTTTTAAGTGCCATATTTATTGGCGGTTCCTCTTTTGGACAAAACAAACACATCATGAAGAAGGAGCACATGAGCCCCATGATGGGTCAGCGACAATCCTTTCATCCCACAACAGCTTCAGGCAACCGCGTTGTTGTCTTGCAAGAAAACTTTGAAGGGGTAATGGATGCGTTGCCTGCGGCGATTCCCAATACATGGATGACCAACATGGTGACGGATAACACGGACATCACTGAGACTGCTGCATTTAAAATTTTTGATGCCGAAACAGCCAATACTGGCGGTTATTGGCCTGTTCCTGAAATCAGTATGACCGATGCCAATAAGTTTGCGGCAGCCAATGACGATCCCGCCCCTTGTGATTGTGATCTTTCTAATGCTTGGCTTGAAACACCCATTTTAGATTTTACAGGACTAACCAATATGGCTTTGTACTTTGATATTTTTCACGACCAAAACTTTGGCGGAGGCGATGCTGAGGTTGCTGTATCCACTGATGGAGGCGTAACATTCAGTGTTGTTCCCGTTGTATTAAATGACACCAATACCGCATTAAATATAGATGAGCAATTTTGGCAAAGTGTCATCATTCCATTGTATCAGTTTGACAACATGAGCAATATTCAGATTCGCTTTCAGTGGTCTGATAACGGGGAATGGGCTTCTGGTTATGCTGTTGACAACGTAGTTGTACAAGAAATGATGGCCAATGATTTGGTAGCCAATAAAGTTGTTTTTGGCAATTGGGACAACCCAACTGTTGAAGGTGGTTTGTTGGACTATAAGCAAATTCCATTGAACCAAGTAAGTCCCATTCAAGTGACGGCAGTCATCGGTAATGGCGGAATAAATGAGGCTGAAGCGGTGAGCGTCCTATGTTCTGTGACTCAAAACTTGGTATTGGCTGAATACTTTGGAAGTGCCGGTAGCACGATACTTCCATCTTTGGGTAAAGATACTTTGGTGGCTTTTTCAAACTTTACGCCAACAGAATTGGGAGACATCATGATCACAGCCACTCCAATCTCTGATTCTTTGGTGGATGAAAATCCAGCAAATGACATGGCGGTAAATAGCATGGAGATCACTGAATTTGTTTATGGACGTGATAACGGCATCTGTCAATTGTTTTATGGCAATAGCACCAACTACGAGTTTGCCAATTTGTACGATATTCAAACCGAAGATCAGTTTGGAGCCATTGAAGTTGCCTTGCGCTTTGCTGCGGGTGGCGAGGGAAGTTTAATCAAGGGGTTGATTTACGAGTTTCAAGGTTTAGATGCTGCAGGTGCCCCGGTATTGGTTGATACAGGATTTGAAACCATTGAGTATGCTGTCACTACTGAAGATGACAACATTGCGGGTGAAAGTAAAATCATCACTTTACCCATCCTAGCAACAGGAGGCGCAACATTAGAAGCAGGGAAAACATATTTGGTTTCAGTACTTTCTACTGCGGAGACAGACATTGCAGTATCCGGATTTAACACTTGGCCTGGATCATGGTTTCACGACGGAACATCTTGGGGATGGACATACGGTATTCCTATGGTTCGTTTGAACTCAGATGAGAGTTTGGCTGTAGGTGTAATGGAAAATGAAGGCATGAACATTGCACAAATGCAGGTAGTCCCTAATCCGGCTATGGATCACTCACAAATTCAAATCCAATCGAACATCGGAGGAATGGCAGCCATTCAAATCAGCAATGCTTTGGGACAAAAAATAATGATCAACGATTATTTGGCGATTTCTAAAGGACAAACTTTGGTATCCCTTCCACAGGGCTTGAGCAACGGTATTTACCACGTTTCAATGAACTTTAACGGAAAACAGTTCACATCAACCTTTGTGAAATAAGCAAAATTCTTGATAAAAGAAAAGGGTTGTGTTTAAACACAACCCTTTTTTTATTCAACCAATCTATTTTTCCATTGCCAGGGTTTGAATATCACTTGGTGTCTTTTCCAAAACAACAATACCAGGTACAAACCTACGGGAGAACCAACAGCTAGAAAGCTGAGGTAGATAAAACTCAAACGGACATTTTTGACCCTCACCCCAATTTTATGGGCGATGGAGGCACAAACCCCAAAGGCATATTTCTCGAAATAAGATGAAATTTTCTGCAACATGAGATTCAATTTGCTCAAAGATGCAACAACTATTTTTTAAAAGCAAGTTCCCAGATGGGAATGGTATTCATAAAAACACCTTCTTGAGCGGGTTTGCTCAAGTTTATTTTTGACTTGTAGGGTAACTTTTGACCAAAGCAGTAGTGGTATTCCCAATAAGACATTCCTTGAATTTGGCCCAACAATTCCTTTAAAACATGAGGTTGATTCATTAGAACAATGTAACCCTTGCCGTTCATCAGAAGATGCAAGTGAATCAATTGTGAAACCTTAAGCCATTGCCTAGAAGGAATATTGACCTTGTTGTTCCATGGTAAAGGGCGCAAGACTGCAGGGGAGAATTTGCGGAAAGTACTTTTCCAAGATTCGTAAAATGGTAAATCAAGGTTCTCATTCAAATGTCCTGCGCAACCATGAAAGAGAATTGCAAGTTCTTTTGCATCAAGCTTTTGCTCCTGGATGAATGGTAGGAGTTGAATGGCGAGCTTCTCCATTGCATCTCCTTGCACATGTCTACCCAAGGCCCTTGCCAGGTGAATAAAAGCAGCATTTTCCCAACCATAAACATCTGACCAATTGAGCAAACGACGGCACTTATAATCTTGATCAAATGTATGAGGATTCCGGACATTGACAGACACTAGCGGAAAACTGGACCAATCATCCGGTGCTTGAATGTGGAGCATGTGATCCGTGACGATTGTATTACAATCTGCGACAAAATGAATGGATACATGATCAAAGGCGGGATCATTATCGTGACCATGAACGAACCAATCCGATGAGCGAAGATGAATCTCAACATCGCCATTTTCAATTTTACCATCAACAGCATATTGAACCATTTTAAAATCTGGACCAGAATAAATGTTCCATGTTCCTGCATTCAAGAAATCAATCCTTTTCCCACAAAGCGTCATAAATGACATTTGGGTAGCATATTGATAAAAGAAAAGTTGCAGATTGATTTCCATGTCGGTGGCATAAATTTCCTATTTTAACGCATTATTTATTCCTATAATTTATGCGTAAAGGTTATTCGTTTTTTGTAGTATGGAGCATTTGTATGTTTTTACAATTCACACACTCCAACCCATCTTGGGGTCAAGCTGGAGACACCACAGTTGTCCAAACTTTCACATTTGATGCCCAGAACAATCCACAAACGGCTTATGACAGCCCTGGAAGAAGATGGTTTGACTTCCCTGCTTCTAACAATGGAAAAACCTATCAAAAGATTTTGATGCTTCATACCCTGAAATGTTTTTCTGATGGCACCGCAGGAGGATTGGGCTACCCTTGCGGAGAATGGGATTACCTGACCTACAATTACTTGTTTGAGAATACAGGAAATTTGGACTCCAACCTTTTGTCGCATCCACATTATCTCTTGAATAATCAAAATTTTGTAACCACGGAATTTCAGTCTTTACCCACCTACTCCTACGTCCCCTATTCTTCCATCAGTAGTTACAATGAAAATTGGTTGAACTTTAACACCACGCCTCTCAGTGAAAATGTAAGTTCTGCATTGAGCGCGCTTGGAAATGGAAGAAGACAATTGAGTCAATTCATAATACCTGCTTCTCAACTCTCCAATGCCGGATTAGCAGCAGGATTTCTTCAAGGTATGTCCTGGTCACAAGACTATTCGGATAAAATGTTGTTTGAAGCATCTATCTCTATGGGTGCTACAAACGCCACTCAACTGAATGGCAATTACAATGGGTTAATGACAGAAGTATATCACAACAATTTGGATTTGAGTGCTGGCAGTCAAATCAACTTGGTATTCAATACACCCTATTATTGGGATGGTGTTTCTAATCTTGTTGTATCATTTTACCACACATACGCTTCCAATTCGACAATAGGAATTGAAGCTATTGTCAACAACATGATTGAAGGACAAACCTCCATTAATGATCATTTCTTGCGATTGGATGGTGATGATAAGATTGAAATACCATCAGCGGCATTTTCCAATTTGAGCGATGAGGTGACCATCTCATTTTGGTTGCGTGGTAATGCTGATGTTCAGCCTGAAAATGGAACTTGCTTTGAGGCGAAAAACGCCAATAATCAGAGAATCTTGAACACACACATCCCTTGGAGTAATTCCCGTGTCTATTGGGATGCTGGATTTTCAGGAAGCTATGATAGAATTGACAAAGCAGCTAACCCGGCGGATTATGAGGGTGTTTGGAACCACTGGAGTTTTGTCAAAAACAACAACACGGGTGAGATGAAAATTTACTTGAATGGCGTTCTTTGGCATTCAGGGACCAATCTCACCAAAAGCATGGCCGGCATTGTACAGTTCAGTATTGGGTCCGCTTGTACATGGAGCAATTACTACCGCGGAGACATGGATGACTTCCAAATATTTGGGGCTGCGCTTGATGGTGCAACCATACAAAGTTGGATGAACCAAAAAGTTAGCGGAGATCACCCCAATTACAATGATCTTTTGGTCTATTATGACTTTGACCAATACGGAAATACCGTGATAGATCAGTCACCCAATGGGCATGATGGCATGATACAAGGCAATCCAGAATTTGTATTGTTTGACAAAACAGAAATTTTCAAAAACTTTGAAAACGTTCATTTTCCTGCACTAACTTTTTATTCTGGATTAGGAAATGCCATAAATGACACCATAGAACAATACATCCCCTATGAACAATCCCCTGACTACCTTACCAGCTTTGTTATCAATAATCATGCAGTGCAAATAGAAAGTTCGACTGCAGTTTATACTCAACCCTATTCTTATTATTTGGATATGAACGGCAACATTATTGACTCATTGGCCAATACATTAACAGCCTTCAACAATGACACCTTGTGGTATTATAGTGCACCCGCTGAAATCATCAATCGGTATGAATTGGGAAGATACATTACCCCTTACGGCATCAACTTGGATTTGCAAGATGGTTGGACTTGGATTTTTGATGTTACAGATTTTGCTAAATTGTTGCGCGACTCTGTTCAATTGGAAGCAGGAAATTGGCAGGAACTTTTGGACTTGAAATTCTTGTTCATTGAAGGTCCAGAAGCCAGGACAGTGAAGCGAATTGAAAATGTATGGCAAGGAAATTGGGGATTGAGCAATTTTGACAACTATGTTACAACGAAAAACATTTCACTGAACCCAGATGAAAGCGCCGTCAAATTGAGAACGACATTGACTGGACATGGCTTTGGCAATGACGCCAATAATTGCGGTGAGTTTTGTTACAATACCCATTCATTAAACATCAATGGCCAAGAAACATTCAATTGGCAAATCATGGAAGAGTGCGATCAAAATCCGTTGTATCCTCAAGGCGGTACTTGGATTTACGCGCGAGCTGGTTGGTGCCCTGGAAAGGAGGGAACCACAAAAGAATTTGAACTCACACCATTTTTGCAGAACGGCGAAGTGAATGTGGACTACGATATCACTTACGACCCTTACGGCAATTATGTAACAGAAAGTCAGGCGGTATACTACGGTCCTATTTTGCAAAACAATGATGTTTCATTGGAACAAATACTGGCACCCAACACCACCAAGATTTACAGCCGTTGGAACCCCATCTGTGACAACGCTCATGTTGTCATAAAAAACAAAGGTGCAAACAACATTCAAAGTCTCACTTTCCAATACGGATATAGTGGTTCTGGCATAACAGAAACGTTTGAGTGGTCCGGTAATTTGGCCTTTGATGAGCGTGCAGATGTTTTCCTTCCTTTTGAGAATAGCCAGTTGTGGAATTTGACATCAGGAGAGCAACAAGGATTTTTTGTACACATCATTCAGAATAGTGACGAGAACGAAAGCAACAATCATGGATACTCACCATTTTTTGCTCCACCTGTCTACACGTATTTGCCCAACACAGACGACAACCGCTTGATTATCTACCTACGTACCAACGCAGCCTACAATGAATCCTCTTATCAATTGAAGGACATTGATGGCAACATCATTTTTGAGCGCAGTGGATTTGACACTCCCAACTTCACCTACAAAGACACGCTGCGATTGAATGCCGGATGTTACACTTTCCATTTGAAGGACAGCGATGGAGATGGATTGAATTTCTTTGCCAACAATGACGGCAACGGTTATTCCAAATTTGACCGCGTCTCAGGAGGAGACTTCATGATGTTTGAAAGAGATTTTGGCGAGGACATTGTTCACTCGTTCAGATTTGAAACCAATTTGATTCATGTTGATGAGGTTATGAAGGATTACTTTCCAATTCAAGTTTTTCCTAATCCAGCGCAAGATCGTTTTGAAATCAATTGGCCGACTCAAACAATTGACGCGCTCATGGTTGTTTATGATGGACAAGGGAAAACAATGATGAGAAAAGTAGTACCCGCTGGAACGCAGCGTGAGTCACTCGTCATTGATTGGTCACCTGGATTGTATGTGATTCAATTCAACTTGGGTGAAAAAACACATTACCGAAGATTGATTATCGAATAAATAAAGGCTCCCTAATGGAAGCCTTTTCAATCGTTTAAATCCTCCTCATCAAACCAATCCATGAAGGAATCCATCTCTCTTCTATCCTTTTTGGTAGGACGTCCTGTACCTCTCTCTCTGGTTAATTTCAACTGTTCTTGAAGCAATAACCACTTCCTTTTCTCTTCCTCATTGGTTGTCTCTTGAAGATAGGCGCTTACCAATTTAGCACCTTGGCGGGCTTTGGGAAAAGCCAACACTTTGTATGAAAAGACAACAGGACCTCGCTTGATTTGAAACTCCTCACCAACCTTCAGCTCCTTGGATGGCTTCAACTCTTCATTTTTAGAAAGAACTTTACCAAGCTTGACTTGTTCAGTAGCCAAGGACCTCGTTTTGAACAAACGAACGCACCAAAGGAATTTATCAATACGCATTATAACTCAACAATGATTCCGATTGCGGGCTGGGTAAAGCCGTTGTTCTGTGGAATCACTTGAGGCAAATATCGTGAAGAATCATTTGGATCCACAATGGGGGTGCCATCAGGTCTTCTTTGCACATCCAAAGCAGGCTTCACTTGGGTGACATAGCCGTATATATTTTGGATATCCAAGAAGGCATTCAATGACCATTTTTCAAAGAACCACTTTTTGTCAATGCGGATATCCAATTGGTGGTAAATGCTGATGCGTTTTGAATTGACCAAATCCCAGTTGGTCTGCGCAAATCCAAATTGATCCCAATAGAATCTTTGCATGGATGCGTCAACATTATCTGGCGTATAGGGCAATCCACCGCTGAAAGCAAATCGACCACCAATCTCCCAATTCTTACCAAACTTCTTTCCTCCTGTCAAAGAAATGATGTGACGGCTGTCCCAACTTGAAGGGGCAAACTGACCATTGGCATTGGTGAACTCACTGCGCACCCAAGTATATGCCAAGATACCGTATGCATTGTTGAACAATTTTTGTTGGAACAACAACTCAGCGCCATATGCCCTTCCCAAACCAGTGCTGCTGATCGGTTCATTGCCCACCACTCCAAAATCGGCTCCCAAGTTGGCCAAACTAACGCCTAAGTTTTGAGAAATCGGATAGCGGTCATAGCGCTTATAGAAACCTTCCACTGTTATCACTGAATTCCTTTTTTGCCAATCATATTCCACTCCTGCCACCCACTGCTTATTTTGAATGTATCGGATGTTTTTATTGGCATATTGACCCGCGTTATTCATGTAGGCTAATGCTGTGTAAGCAGGGAGTTGGTAGTAAATACCAGTGTTGGCATTCAAGGTCCATTGCGGAGCGAAACTATAACGAAGACTAAAACGTGGGCTGAATTGCTCCAAAGGATTCTTCATGTTCTGGCCCCAATTGTTACCATCTATTCTTGAACCATAAGACAATACCAATTTGTTCTCCAGCATCACTTTGCTCACTTGAGCAAAACCACCGTATTTGAAAAGACCAGCTTTGGTATTGTTAACCAAATTGACCAAAGAATCTTGATCCAACAGGTAAACCTGCGTAAAACTATTGTTGCGGTATTGAGCCCATTCACCACCTATACCGTAGCTTACCTTCCATCCTTTGTCTCCAAAAATTTTCCTTTCAACCCGGAACTTGTTTTCTGATTCATTGGAACGGTAGTCATATTTTTTGGGCAACGACTCGTCGTTGTTGTAATGTTTGTAATTATCATTCTGCAATTGATTTCTAGACAACACCACCGTCCAATTACCGTTGTCCATCAAATGGTCATATTTGATTCCCGTGGTATAGCTCCATTGCTCGAATATGCCTAAATAATCTAGGATATATTTGTTCTCTAAAAAACTATCGGATGCCGAGTCCTCACCTGCTTTCAAATTCAATTCAAATTGATCATAAGCCCCAATGGCGATCAAAGTCAATTTGTTCTTTTTGTCAATTTCCCACTTCCACTTGGCATTGACATCATTGTATATCGGAAGAAAAGGCAAACCCAAAATACTGAATAAACCCTGCAAATAGCTTCTCCTTGCAGAGAGCACTAAACCTGAGTTTTTACCCGTTGGTGTTTCCCAAGTGACACCCAAATCGCTGGTTCCCAAAACAGCGTTTACTGTCGCCTTGTCTCTGCGAGCTTCTTTGAAATCGAATTCAAAAACAGAACTCAATGCGTTGCCGCGCAAAGCGGGAAATGCGCCAGAATAGAATTGAACTTTACTGATCAAATCAACATTGATCATTCCAACAGGGCCGCCGCTGGCTCCTTGCGTTGCAAAGTGATTGATATTGGGTGTTTCAATGCCGTCGATGTAAAATCGATTTTCTGAAGAAGCCCCACCGCGTATGATAATGTCATTTCGGAAAGAGGGAATAGCCGCCACACCGGGAAGGCTTCGTATGGCGCGGGAAATGTCACGGTTACCTCCCGGATTTCTTTTGATTTCGTTGGCGCCAATGCTGCGAACAGAGATTGGAGATTCATCGCGATTGGTAATATTGGACCCAACGATTTCAAGGGTTTTACCTTCTTTCACCTCCGGACTGAGGGCGATATTCAAAAAGGCAGACCTGGCGTTGGTAACCTCGACTTCAAATTGAATAAATTTTCTGTAACCCAAAAAAGTACATTCGACATTGTATAACCCCGGCTTCAAGTTATTGATTTCATAATAACCCGAATCATTGGAAAGTGCACCAAATGCAGTTCCTTGAATCGCTACAGGAGCAAATACAATGGGTTCTCCAGAAACTTGATCGGTGACCCTACCGAAGATTTTTCCGGTCTGAGACCATCCAGTAAGAGAAGCAATAATGAGAGAGATAAAAAGGATAGTATTACGCATAACCGTGAAACAAAACTACCCCTTTTTTGTTCATTACAGGCGCACAAAAAACACCCGTTTAAAAGCATGCGTTGCTATCTTTGAGCCATGCAAAAGCACCTCGCATTATTCTTTTGGATGTTTAAATTGGACATGAAAAGTCAGAATACCATAATGGGAGTATTGGTGTTTGGTTTAAGTTCCATTTACTCAGCTTATCTCTTGAATGGAGATGTTAATGATGGAACATTTTTAGTGAGTTATTGGTGCATAGCTGCTTTGTTTGCGGGGGTTCACACCATTCAAAAAGATCAGTTTAATAGTCACAACGGCAGTGGATCATTGTATTATCAGTTGACCTCACCTCGGCAATTTGCCACAGTTAAGTCCATTTACAACGGTTTGTTTTTGGCCATTTTGTTTTTGTTTCAATGGGGGATGTTGCTATTTTATTTTGGAACGTCGTGGACCAGCATCAACAACATGACCACGATGTTCTTTGCCATCTTCCTTATCGGCATGGCCATGGGAACGTCATTGAGTTTCGTCAATGGTATTGCCCAAAAAACCAATCAGCCTGGTGGTATCACTGCCATATTGAGCTTTGCTGTGCTTATTCCCGTGTTGTATGCCGCGGTGGCATTGATGAAAAAAGAAGCCTTGGCCGATCAAGGTCAACAAGCACAATGGGGTTGGTTATTGATTGTGATGATGAATCTATTGCCTTTTGGATTGTCAAACCTTTTGTATCCTTACCTTTGGAGAGATTAATGAGATGATGAAAAATTGGTGGAAATTTCTTGCAGTTATTCTTTTAACCTACGTAACTCTATTTAGCCTACTTACCCCGCTTGTACCTGGGGGATTAGCGGTGAACATTAACGAAATTAAAAAAGGTGAAAACAATATTGATTTCACCGGATACAACACTCACTTTAACACGGATCAAGCCAACTTGCGTTGTTTTATATCTGTTGGCCAACAATGGATTGAAGGGAAAGTTACAACAATTGAATCAGACGCGAAGTTTCAGTTTAGTGTAAACCTACCTGATACATTGCCATCCACACAAGTTGCCTTCTACGCCTACACGCCAACGGATGGTGCCATATACGTTTCGAGTGCTGTTGGATTTTCTGACATTGTCATTAATAGCAACACCAAATTACCTGACTTAAAAAACAAAGTCAGTAACGAGGAACACAAGCGCTGGGGATTTCCTTTTCAGCCTATACTTTTTGAGACCATTCGGAACTTGATGTTTCATGTGCCCATGTGGTTCACGATGTTTTTTTTAATGGGTATTTCTTTGGTCGCCAGCTTTAAGGTTTTGAGTGGAAAATGGGAGCAAGATGTCATTGCTGTTTCTTCTGCAAAAGTTGGCCTTGTGTTTTGTGTATTGGGATTGATTACCGGATCCATTTGGGCCAGATTCACTTGGGGAACTTGGTGGACACGCGATCCGCAATTGAACGGAGCCATGATTGTTTTCATTGTATACGCCGCCTACGTGCTTTTAAGAAACTCCATTGAAGATGAAAATAAGCGTGCGCGATTGTCTGCAGTATTCAATGTTTTTGCTTTTATCCTAATGATCCTTTTGTTGATGGTAATGCCCCGAATGGTGGACACCAGTCTTCATCCTGGAAAGAGCGGCAATCCCGCATTTAGCAAATATGATTTGGATTCTAGCTTGCGCGCGGTCTTCTATCCCGCTGTGATTGGTTGGGCAATGCTGGGCTATTGGATTTACACGATACAAAAAAAATTAGAAACATTAAAACAGGCTTCGCATGTTGAATAGAATATTTTTCACATTGGTTTTCATTGCCTCGGCGCAATTGGCTCTTTCTCAATCGGTATTGGAAGAAACTTTTTATCAATCCGGAAAAATCAATGTTGTCATCGCTGTTATCCTTGTCATTTTATTGGGATTGTTTTTCTATTTGTTTCGATTGAATAAGAAAATTGACCAATTGAAAAAGTAAATCATGAAAAAAACAGAAATCATATTGGCCGTTATTATTGCTTTGGTGGCAGGGATTATAATCATGACTTTTAACGCCAGCAATGAATCCGTAACTTTTGCAGAAGCAACAACTCAGCCCGACAAAAAGGTGAAGATTGTTGGCACTTTGGACAAAACCGAAATGGTTGAATACAACCCTACTAAAAATCCCAATCGCACAGTATTTTATGTCATTGATAAAAGTGGACAGAAGAATGCTGTGGAATTGATTCAAAAAGACGGCAAGCCAATGGGGCTTGAGCAAAGCGAGTCTCTTACTATAGAAGGTAAAATGGGCAACGACAATGTATTTCATGCGGATTACATGCTCATGAAATGTCCAAGCAAATACAACGAACAACAACACTCCTTAAAATAAATCAATGGAAAACGTTCAATATTTAAATGAACATCTTTGGCCCGGTGTATTGGGCCATTTTTTTGTAGCCTTGGCTTTCGCCGCAGCTTTAGTTAGCGCTGTTGCTTATTTTTTCTTGGAGAAGGAGAATCAAAGTAATTGGAAAAGTATTGCTCGATTTGGCTTCTACATTCATAGCGTAGCCGTTTTAGGAATCATTGCGATGATGCTGAGTATTCTTTTTGGTCATTATTATGAATACAAATATGCCTTTGATCACCTGAACAATGGAATGCCATGGAAGTATATGCTAGCATGTTTGTGGGAAGGACAGGAAGGGAGTTTTATCCTGTGGATTTTCTGGCATGTGGTATTGGGATTGTTATTGATGCGCACCGCTAAAGAATGGGAAGCGAGAACCATGACCATTGTCGCAGGTGTCCAGGTATTTCTTTCTTCAATGCTTTTGGGAGTTTATTTTGGAGACTTTCAATTTGGAAGTGATCCATTTATTTTGCTTCGCGATGTTGTATCCAATGCCAACTTACCATGGACCAAGAATCCAGATTATTTGTCCTTGCCTGCTTTTCAAGATGGTAAAGGATTGAATCCATTGCTTCAAAACTATTGGATGACCATCCATCCTCCTACTCTATTTCTTGGTTTTGCCTCAACGCTTATCCCTTTTGCTTTTGCCATAGCGGGATTGTGGAAGCGCGATTTAAAAGGCTGGATGAAACCAGCCATTCCATGGGCCTTTTTTGGGGTAATGATTTTGGGAACCGGAATTCTAATGGGAGGAGCTTGGGCTTATGAGGCTCTCGGTTTTGGTGGATTCTGGGCTTGGGACCCTGTCGAAAACGCATCATTGGTACCTTGGCTGACGCTGGTTGGCGGAGCGCATTTGCTTTTGATTAATCGCAGAAAACCCATCAGTGCATTCACTACACTTTTGCTCATTTTGTCTAGTTTTATTTTGGTCCTTTATTCAACTTTCCTTACAAGAAGCGGAGTATTGGGAGATAGCAGTGTTCACAGTTTTGTGGACAGTGGTATTTTAGCACAACTGCTTGTTTACTTGCTTTTCTATGTTGCGCTGAGTACATGGATGATGATGCCACACAATGCTTTTCGTGTTGCATACTTAGGTGTATGTGCCATCTTACTCATTCTGGCTTTGGGTAATCTATTGACACTACCTGAAACCACGGCTAAAGACTTATTGCCCGGAGAAGGAACATGGATTCCGACCCTGAGTATCATTTTCATCTGCGTTTCAGCACTCTATCTCTGGATAGCCTACCGCAGGTACTACAGAGCGCCTGAAGATGAGGAGTCTTTATCCAGCAGAGAATTTTGGATGTACATCGGTTCTGTGGTTTTGATTTTAATGTCCATTCACGTTACTGTTGTCACCTCTATCAATGTTGGGAACATATTCTTGGTTCCATTTGAATCCTTCTTTAAATGGATGCATGAAACGGCAGGATGGGAATTTGCCAAGCAATTGGCCGACCATCAATTCACAGCTCCTTCTGATAAAGAGCGATTTGAAGTTTATCACAAAGTACAAGTGCCTCTGTCCATCATGCTGTTTAGCATTATTGCCATTGGTCAGTTTTTGGCATACAAAACAACATCATTCAAAAAGTTTTTACAACAAATTGCACCCAGCTTCATCATTGCATTCATCATCACCCTGTTGCTTTATTTCTTTACAAGCTTCAACGATGAGCAATTGCCCATACTTCTTTTGGTGTTTACCACAATATTTGCATTGGTTTCCAATGCCCACTATTGGTCAAAGGTTTGGAAAGGCGGATTCAAATCCATTGGCGCTAGCATTGCGCACATTGGTTTTGCGATGCTTATTCTGGGAGCTGTTGTATCCACCTCAAGGAATTTCTTTATTTCTGAAAACCGTGTAGGCAATGTCGCAGAACTGGACAAGGAATTCAATAACATGGAAGACTTGATGATCCTTCAAGGAGATACCATGCCCATGGGAGATTACTTTATTGTCTACAAGGAAAAATACAAGGATGGGGATCATTTGAAAGTAAAAGTTGACTTTTACAACAAAGAGAAAATCAATTATAACGAAGGAGACTATCGATCCATGCAGGGTATGATTTTCCG
>CANNHA010000034.1 GCA_947504275.1 Flavobacteriales bacterium | reverse complement strand
GTTTTCAAAATCCAAGATTCAATTGAGCGTGTACAGCACCACTTTTTATGATGCCATTGGATATGACATCATGAATTACGCTTTAATCAACACGGGGGTTTACGATGCTTACGTGGATGAAATGCTGGCCGCTGAAGTAGCCGTTGGCATTGCGCTAAATGAGGATCCCATTGAGCGCTTTACGCAAGAAGGTGTTCAAGGAATATTAAAGAATAAAACGCCGATCTATGCTCCTTGGGATAGCAAAAAGTTTCAAGCGTTTTTGACTACCTCTGCGTAATTGGGATAATCGTGAAGCGATAGTGTTTCAAAAAAATAGTCGTTGTCTTTTGTGCCAAATAGAGTCCAAAAATTTTCGAGTTCATTCCAAGAGTGAAAGCAGATGTTGTTCAATGTTGATTTCGCAATGGGGAAGCCATCTTTCAAGTTGCGGTGGAGTAGGGTTTTGTGACCTGCTAGTAGGCGTTCAAAGATGACAGTAGACAAGGTGCCGATTCCAAAGGATTCTTGGTGGAAAAAATGAGCGGAACTTTTGGTTCGATTCCCCCAATCAAAAGTGGTAGATCCAAAAAATCTTTGATAATAATCTTCCGTTTTATCGATGTGTTTTTTTTCCAAGGGGTGCAAGTAAATCACCACTTCCCAAAGTTTTTGGTCTACTCCTTTTTTCAACCATTGTAAAATTTGCTTTTCACTATCCTCTGCAAAAAGACCGTTATCCGCTCTGTCCAATGCATTGCGCAACCATTGGCCATGAGAATAAAATGCGATGCATTTGTTTGGACCATTGGCCCGTTCAGTGGGAACATCAAACAAGGTTTCAGCCGGCCACCGAAGCAATCTTTTGAACTGTATGGATGAAGCAAATGATTGAGCAATCTCTTCTTCTTGGTATGGAGAGGTCACAACCAACTCATCACAAACCAAATGATGGTTGTGCACAAAAAGAGGAACCACGGAGGGAACAAAGGTTGTGGTCATGCCCATATTCTGAAGCGCAATGCTCAACACATTGCTGTCGATCTCGTAAGGGTGAAAAAATGAAACGTGTTGAATGTTCTCCTTTTTAAACCACTGAAGCAAACAGGCCATTTCGATGGATTGTCTGATCAATAGCGCACGATTCGCACGTTGTTTTTTAGAACAAAAGCAGGAGAAGGTCACCCAAAGACAAAAGAGGTGCAAAAGTCCTTTTTCTAGCGCATTGTATTCTAGGTGTTGCAGAGAAATTAAGTCCTTTCCCACAAAGTGGGTGACTTTTTTTTCGTGAAAATGCTGCACATATTGGAGTGCTTTTGGATCTTTATTAAAGTCCCAAGTCATCAGGGCATGTCCTTCTTTTACTGATGTGATCGTTTGATAAAAGGACTGACGGTCACTGGTTTTGATGACATGTCGGTACCATTCCCGAAGTCCAATCCAACGGTCATTGGGCGCAGAAGCATCCAACCGGTAGGACATGTTTTGGAGCAGGCTATACTGAGCAATCCAATCAGGGGATTGTTCTTTTTTCTTTCCGAAACCAAAAGAAAAATATTGCTGTATGGCTGATGAGAGATGCCCCATAATGGTTGTGTGCTAAGATAATCAACCATTGTATCTTTGGCACCGATGACAAAAAAGAATGACCTAGCCTTATTGAATACATTACGTGCCATTGCGGCGTGGATGGTTTGTTTGTTTCATGCATCTTTTTTGTTAAAGGATTATTATCCATTCACGTATGATGTGTTGTCTTGGGGTCAAGAAGGGGTCTATGTTTTTTTCATCATTAGTGGTGTGGTGTTGCCTTGGTCGATGGATCAATCCCAATACAAATGGCGCTTTGCGGGGAAGTTTATGCTGAAAAGAATGCTGCGCTTGTATCCACCTTTTTTAGTTTCCGTGGTGATTTGCGCCTTTGGATTTTATGGATGGAAAGGGATGATTTCTCCAGAAGGATTGACCAAAATGTTTCATAGCGTCACCTTTGCTGCGCCGTTCTTGGGGACCAAATGGGTCAATGATGTCTATTGGACCTTGTTTGTTGAGTTTCAGTTTTATCTCTACCTCGCATTGATTTTCCCATTTTTTGTTTCGTCAAAAGCATGGGTTCGAACGACAGCTTTGGTCGTCACCTTGGCGTTGTCTTTTTTGTCAAAATCCTTTGAGCCCAAATTGGTCAAGGTCACGCTGTTTTTTCATTTGCCCGTATTCACGATGGGATATTACGTGTATTTGTATTTGAAGGGTCGAATCGGCGAGAAAGAATTTTGGATGGGCTTGTTGCTGAGTACCCTGGTGTGTTTGTATTTGACCGGAATTCTGCACGGATTAAAATGGCGCATCGTGACTACTGCTTTTCTGACAGCTGTAGTCATCATTTGGGTCAAGCAAGGAAACCGTTGGTTGGATCGTTTGGGCGAAATATCGTATTCTTTTTACCTGACCCATTGGTTCGTGATTTCAACGTGCAATCATTTCTTTTACCATGATATGCGCAGCCCGTTGGGGTCGGTTTTCTTTTTCTTGTTGATACAGGTGGGCTCTATCCTTTTGGCACAGTTGTTTTATCGGGTGGTGGAGAAGCCGTCTTTGTTATGGACCAAGAAGGTCCGTTATACTACTGATCCGCCAAAAGTTTAAAGGTCATGCGGTGGTGCGGGCAGGATCCATGGGCAGCAATGGCCGATCGATGCGCCTTGGTGGGGTAGCCTTTGTTCACTTCCCAACCGAAATGCGGAAATTCAAGATGTAAGCGCGCCATGTGTTCATCCCTGTGGGTTTTGGCCAGGATGGACGCAGCAGCGATGGATTTGAATTTGCTATCTCCTTTCACCACGCATTGGTGAATGATACCGACATAGGGTTTGAATCGGTTGCCATCCACCAAGATGAGCTCTGGAACAATTTGGAGTTGGTCGATACACCGGTGCATGCCTGTGATGGATGCGTTGAGGATATTGATTTCGTCTATCTCTTGAGGAGAAACCGCCACGACAGCCCAAGCCAATGCTTCTTGCTCAATGATGGGCCTAAGCGCTTCTCTTTTTTGCTCAGTCAATTGTTTGGAATCGTTGAGCCAAGGATGATGAAAGTTGTCAGGAAGAATGACAGCCGCGGCAAAAACGGGTCCGGCCAAGCAGCCTCTACCGGCTTCATCACAACCCACCTCTATCAGGTCTTTGCTCCATCTATTTTGCAGCATCTCCTTTCAGGGTTTGTTGTATACTATGCCAAAACAAATCGGTCGCTTTTTCCCAGGTATAGCGGGTCAAGATTTCGTTTTTGGCATTGTGCCATGCTTGGTGATGGGTATCAAAGTGCGAGAGAATGCCCATTTGATGGGCAATGTCTTCTACATTCAATGCGTTGGCATACAAGATGGCTTCTCCGCCAATTTCAGGCATGCTGGAGTTGTTGGCGGCCAATACCGGAACATCGCATTGCAGCGCCTCAATGATGGGGATTCCAAAGCCTTCATACAAGCTCACCATAACCAGACCATTGGATGCCGCTAGGAGCGTTAATAACTCATCCCCTTCTCTTCTACCTAACCAATGCACATCAGTGATATTTTCATACGCCTCTTGCGCCTCTTGATGGAAAAGCGCTGCACCAACAATGACGAAGTGATAATCGGGATGATTTTTTTTAAATTGCTGAAACGCTTGTAATATGCGATCTAGGTTCTTTCTGGGATGCAATGATCCAATAAAAATGAAATACGGTTTACCGTTGGTGTATTGATTTCTGATGGCTGCTTGGTGCTCACCATCGATTGGCCCCCAATCGGGATTGGTTCCGTTGCAGAGGACATCTATTTTTTCTGAGGAAACACCAAAAGTTTGTTCAATATCTTTTTTCGAAAATTGACTTACCGTTGCAATGCGTGTTGTCTTTTTTACCAACGCGCGGGTGTGTTGATTCCAGTAGCGGGCGTACTTGGCGGGAAGGAGCTCCGGGTAATGAACAAAATTAAGATCGTGGATTACGTTGAGTTGTGAACAGGGACAACGCATTGATCCGTGCCCATCAGGCGAAACAAAAATGTCTGCGTTGATTTTATTTAGTTTTCTGGGGACACTCCAATCGAACCACCAATCAAAAAGCCAAGGGCGGCGAGCAGGGGGAAATAAGGTGTGACAAAAAACATTGGGACTTTTTGGAATCAAAGAAAAATTGGTATGATCAAACAGCAGGTGGAATTCATGTTCGGGATGTCGCTGAATGAGCCGGACAAGTATTTCCAAAGTAAAACGACCAATACCCTCCAGTTTTCCGGGTTTGAGCAGACGGGTATTGATTGCAATTTTCATGGAAAAAAAAAGCCACGCGTAGGCGTGGCAATTTAATATAATTCTGTTACGAACTCAATTATAAACGCTCGATTCCTTTGTGACGACGCTCGTCAGAAACGGTCAATTTCTTACGACCCTTGCGGCGACGTGCGTTAAGAACGCCACGACCAGCAGCGTCTGCCATTCTTTTACGGAATCCGTGTTTGTTACGGCGTTTTGTATTCGAGGGTTGGTAAGTACGTTTCATAATCGTCGGTATTTTTTATAACGGGTGGCAAATATACAACTTTTCAACAATTTCCACAAAGGTTAGGGCTTCTTTTTTTTCAAATCCGACTTTTTTATCGGTTTTTCAAATTTGATGGGAAGCTTCTTGCTGATTTTCAATGCCTTACCTTCTACATATCCTTCCCCTCCAATGAGTACTTCTTCAGCAAAAAGGATGGCAAAACCACTGGAAAGGGCGGCTTCAAAGTTGGCCTCCGTGCCTTTGATTTTTAATAAGTGTTCATTTTTGCTTTGCTTGGGGACCAATAAATGTTCTGCCAATCGAACGCGGGCCACTTTTCTTCCTTGCAAGGATAGATCAATGTCTGCATCAGTGAGCTCCACAGAAAAGCGGTTGGGGTTGTTGATGGTCACCTTTAATGTACCCTCAACCCCTTGCGCCCCAATCTCCTGAAACTCCAATTGTCGGACACTCTCTACCGTGACATCTTTGTACACTTGACAAGAGGCCAACAACCAGCAAAACAGAACAACCCAAAAACGCATTACTTGGAGAAGTTGTCGAAGAAATAAGGAATGGTTTCAATGCCTTTGTAGAAATTGAACAATCCGTAATGCTCATTCGGAGAGTGCAACGCATCGCTGTCCAAACCAAATCCCATCAAGACGCTCTTCAATCCCAAATCCGATTCAAACATCGCAACGATGGGAATCGAACCTCCACCGCGTGTTGGAATGGGCTTTTTGCCATAAGTGGTTTCCATGGCATCGCTGGCCGCTTTGTAGGCTTTGCTATCCGTTGGGGTTACAACAGGATTTCCTCCGTGGTGCGGACGAACCTCTATACGCACACCCTTGGGCGCAATCTTCATGAAGTGATTGGTGAATTTCTCTGTAATCTCTTCCTGTGTTTGGTGCGGAACCAAGCGCATGGAAATTTTAGCAAATGCCTTAGAAGGCAATACCGTCTTAGAACCTTCACCGGTGTATCCGCCCCAGATCCCGTTGCAATCCAATGTTGGACGGACGCCAGTGCGCTCTATGGTGGTGTAACCGGCTTCGCCGTATACCGCTTCAATATTCAAGTCTTTGCAATAATCAGATTCGCTGAAAGGAGCTAAGTTCAAGGCTGTTCTTTCTTCGGCAGTCAATTCCAAAACGTTGTCATAAAAGCCACCAACTGTTATGTGGTTGTTTTCGTCATGCAATGAAGCAATCATTTTGGCCAAAACGTTGATGGGGTTGGCAACAGCACCACCGTAAACACCACTGTGCAAGTCGCGGTTGGGTCCTGTAACTTCCACTTCCAAATAGCTCAATCCGCGCAATCCACAGTCGATGCTGGGACAATCGTTGGCAATGACGCTGGTATCGGAAATCAATACAATATCAGCTTTCAAACGCTCTCTGTTGTTGCGGCAGAATGGTCCTAGGTTAGAACTACCACACTCTTCTTCCCCTTCGATCATGAACTTCACATTGCAAGGCAACGTGTTGGTTTTGTTCATCGCTTCAAAAGCTTTGACGTGCATGAACATTTGGCCTTTGTCATCGCAAGAACCACGGGCGAAAATCGCTCCTTCAGGATGAATTTCAGTCACCTTGATGGTGGGCTCAAAAGGCGGAGTGTGCCACAAGTCGATGGGATCTGCAGGTTGTACATCGTAGTGACCATAGACCAAAACCGTAGGCTTGGAGGGGTCGATGATTTTTTCGCCATAAACAATGGGGTGACCTTCAGTGGCACAAACTTCCACGTTGTCTGCACCGGCTTCGCGAAGGTTTTTGGCCACCAATTCTGCGCATTTGGCGACGTCTGCATTGTAGGCAGAATCTGCGCTAACGCTGGGGATTCTGATGAGTTCGAACAATTCGTTTAAGAAACGATCTTTGTTGTCTAAAATGTATTTTTGAGCTGCTTCCATGATCTATAAAATTTCGTTGTGCAAGATAAAGCTTAGTTCGCACATCACCACGTTATATTTGCCAACGAATGTCACCACTTTCATTTGAAAATACCGCCATCGCTTTCAAGGGTAAAGACGATGCTGCATTGCGCCGATCGTATTGGCTTTTTAAGTTGATCGGTAATCCGTCAATGGTCAGGATTGGAGGGACTTTGACAAATTTCGCATTGGGGATTGGCTTTCCCATTGGTTGGTTGATCAAGAACAATATTTTTGCGCAGTTCTGCGGTGGGGAAACGGTGGAGGAATGCAAGGCGGCCTCTGCACGATTGGCGGAGTATGGCATAGGAACCATTTTGGATTATTCGGTGGAGGGCAAGGAGAAGGAGAGTGATTTTGATGCGACAGCGGAAGAGATCATCCGCACCATTGATGCAGCCAAGGGCAATCCGCACATTCCATTCTGTGTATTCAAAGTAACAGGGGTTGCACGATTTGAATTGTTGGAAAGACAGAACGAAGTGGTTCGTGGTACTTTAACACAACTGACGGAGAAGGATCAAGCGGAGTGGAGTAGAGTGGTTCAACGTGTGTTGCACATCTGTCAAGCCGCTTATGATGCCGATCAGCGCATTTTCATTGATGCGGAGGATTCTTGGATACAGGATGCGATAGATCAATTGTGTCATGACATGATGGAGAAGTTCAATCATCAAGCCCCAATTGTTTACAATACGGTCCAATTGTACCGCCATGATCGCTTGGAATTTTTGAAAAAGGCACATGCATGGGCCAAGGATAAGGGGCTGCATTATGCGGTGAAGTTGGTTCGCGGCGCCTACATGGAAAAAGAAGGCAAGCGCGCAGCTGAGATGGGATATCAAAATCCGATACAGCCCAGCAAGGAGGCAACGGATCGCGACTTTAATGCGGGAGTGAAATACTGTTTGGACAATTTGCAGGACATGGCTTTGTGTTGTGGATCGCACAACGAGGAGTCGTCCATGTTATTGGCCCAATGGATGGACGAAAGAGGAATTGTCAAAAATGACAACCGTGTGGCCTTTGCGCAGTTGTTTGGGATGAGTGACCACATCAGTTACAATTTGGCGGATGCAGGATACAACGTAGTGAAGTATTTGCCCTACGGCCCCATTAAGGAAGTGATGCCTTACTTATTGCGTCGCGCGCAGGAGAACACCTCCGTGAAAGGTCAGACTAGCAGAGAGTTGGGATTGATATTGAAGGAGCGGAAGCGGAGAGGGAATGAAGATTATTGATTACCTAGGAAAGTAGAGATTTGATTTTGGATGTTGGGGATTTTATTTTTTACTACATCCCAAACTATTTTGTAATTAATGCCAATGTAATCGTGAATTAGGCGATCACGCATACCCGCCATACTTTTCCACTCAATGGTATTCCACGTTGCCTTGATATCAGCGGGGATTTTCTTAGTGGCTTCACCGATAATTTCAAGACTTCTAACAAGCGCTCTTTTTAGTGTTTCATCATACATCATATCATCAAAAGAAATATCATTTGAAGCTGAGATGATATAGTTGCATTCATCTAAAATGTGTCTGAGATATTCCCTGTAGTCCTTAGACATATTGAACTTCCCTTAAAATCTGTGGTCCGATATATGGGCTGAGCCCAGTGGTTGTGACTACCTCGACTTTGAAACCTTTGAATAAGTTTTCGAATAAATCATATGTGAACATGAGGTTATCGAAAGTTTCTTGTTCAGGTTTGAAATGAACGAGAATGTCGATATCGCTATCGGGCGATTGTTCTTCACGAACATAAGATCCAAATAAACCCACTTGATCAACACCAAAAGTAGCGAGCATGCCTTTGTTGGCTTGCATTGCATGAAGGATGTCTGTTTTGGTTGTCATATTGCTCATTCAAATATACAGGAAAATAAAAAACGGAAGGATTCCACGAGATTTATTGAACTAGCCTTAAACCCCATATAAACGATGCAGAGAAGAAATTAATTCTAATTCAGAGATTACATTATTTTTCCAATGAACATATAACTGGATCAACTCTTTGCTGGGTTCGAAACCTTCAAACATATTTGTTCCAATGGCATTAGCGGTATTTTCGAGGGCGCGTAAGCTATCGAATTTAACACCCATAATGGTGAGATTTTCACGATTTATTTCTAAGGCTTTGTACATAATGTTCAGAACAAGCATAAAGATATAAATAAAACTAGGGCGTATGGAATTTATTGTTTTTAATCAGTGGCAATGATTTGCGCCGAGCGCAGGAGAACACCTCCGTGAAAGGACAAACCAGCAGAGAGTTGGGATTGATATTGAAGGAGCGGAAGCGGAGATCGGGGGAGTTTTAGAATTCCATCAACGCATAATTGACACTTCTTCCACCTTCATTGGTGGCTTGTAATATTCCTTTTTCCACCAAATCTTTGATATCTCTTAATGCAGTATCCGAAGAGGTTTTGTTGATTTTTGCCCACTTCGAAGTCTGTAATTTTCCTTCGAAATTTTCAAAGAGCATATTCAATACTTTGCGCTGTCTTTCATTGATTGCTGTTTTTTCATGAAGCTTCCAGAATTCAGCTTTTCTCAATATTTGATTCGCTGTATTTTCTGTGGCCAATATGGCATTTTTCAGACAATTCAAAAACCAATTGAGCCATTCAGTGATGTCTTTGTCATTGTATTGAACTTTTTTAAGAATGGCATAATAGTCTTTGCGTTCTTCCAATATTTGGCTGGACATGCTGTAGAAACGCTGACCGCTTCCTTCTGCACGTGCCAGCAACATATCTGAAATGGCACGCGCAATACGCCCATTTCCATCATCAAATGGATGGATGATAATGAACCAAAAATGAGCGATGGCCGACTTGAGCAAGGGGTCTAGTTTATTCTCTTTGTTCAACCAGGTCAAGAACTTGTTCATTTCTGATTTCACCTTTTCTGGTTTCACGGCTTGGTAATGAACTTTCTCTTTCCCCATTGCACCTGAAACCACTTGCATCTCCCCGGATCGGTATCGACCAACCTCAATGGGGTATGGACCACTGAAACCATTGGGAAATAGGGCGGCATGCCAACCCAGTAGGCGTTTTTCGGTCAATGGTAAATCAGCGCGCTGAGTCGCATCCAGCATCATTTCTACCACCCCTTCAATGTGTCGGTTGCTTTTGACTAGACCGGCAGTGTTGATACCCAGTCGACGAGCGATAGAAGACCTTACTTGATCGAAGTTGAGCAGGTCACCCTCTATTTCCGATGATTTTACAACATCTAGCGTAAGTGCAGTAAGGGAGGCCTCCTCTTTGGCGGAGAATCCCAGGGCGTTCATCTGTCCGATGATTTTGCCTTGCATCAGTCGCACCTCACCGAATATGGCATTGATCTCGTTATTCTCCCAAGAGAAGTCTGTCCAGTTCTTGTATTCGTAGATGTATTTGGCCATGCAGGGAAGATCTGCGGTAAATATACAACCTATTCGCCGCAAATTTGCGGTGAATAATGAAAATAATCACCTTATAATTATGGAAGAGAGGAATGTAGTACACAGGAGAACACTTCTGTAAAAGGTCAGACCAGCAGAGCGTTGGGGTTGATATTGAAGGAGCGGAAGCGGAGAGCAGGGGAATGAGTTAATCACCGCAGAATGGGTTGATGGTTAGGAAATGGATTTTATTTCTATTTTCCTTTTAGCCATTCAAGGTCACTTTTGTCTAAATCACTTTGCGATATTACACGGCCATTTTGAATATCATTTTCGCTCATTTCGAGCATCAATTTTTGCTCTTTGGTCAAAGTGATTTTATTTTCTTCAACAGCACTGTTATTGATTAAACGCTGCAAGGCCAATAGATAATCTTGATCTGAAATCGCAAGTAGTTTGTCGATGATTCCGTTTCTTATTATGTCAACCTGAGCCATATCTTTTTTGTTTTTACTAAGTTATAGACCGGAATCAGAAATTCCAAATATTTTATAGATGTAAAGGGATATTTAGGAAAGGTAAATGATAATCGCGACAACTTAAAAATTTTTCATCTTCCCTTAAAATCTGCGGTCCGATATATGGGGTGAACAGCGTTGTTAGGGGTATTCAGCGCAAATGTGCGGTGAATAGGGAAAACAATTGCCGCAAAGCGTTGGGGTTGATTTTGAATGAGCGGATGAGGAGATGAAAGGAAATTAGGGATTAAAAGACTGAATGGGGACGATCTGAATTCTATTTGATCTTGAAATGAGTCCAGGGTTGATGCCTGGTTTTCCTTCGGGAATGTCTTGCTTCAATTGTTTGTAATAGTCAACCCATGCAGGGAAAAAAGCATGGGTATTTGGATCCTTGAAGGTCATGGGATTCAACTCAAAAAAATCTTGGGCATCATTGGCTTCTTTGAAGGCGTCGTATAGCAATTCACTGCAGTACCAGCTGTTGTTGTCCATTAGAAACACATCATCGTAGGGCTGACCGATATATTCTTTGACTTTCATTGCAGCTTTTGTAACGACGGGTTGGTATTTTTCCAAAACCCTACCAACCGTTATGTTTTGAATTGATGCTGTATCTCCACTTCTGGCGAAGAAGTCTTTTAGCGTGTTCACTTGGACTTTATCCCCAATGGCTTCGACTACTTTGAGCGAATCGTTGATTTTCACCACCATTGCGCAATGCGAGAAATCTTTTCCATTTACCCCTTCGGTAACCGCCTCTATGGCATCGCACAACTCGCCGCAATTCAGATTTTGAAAGAGCAAATCCCCCTCTTGTAAAGTTTCAAGATTCTCTTTTGCATTTTGACCGTTGTTGGATGGAGTTGCACAACCCCAAAAGAGGAGCAGCGGCAGAATCAATGTGAAAAAAGAAAGGTGTTTGGAAATTTTATGGTCGATCATTGATGAAGCGATTGAAGTAAATTATGGGTCAGTTTTACTTTTTCTACTATTCTGGAAGGCGGTTAAGTTCGTATTGTACTTCTGTTTGCGCGATGCGCCCATCCAAAAGTAGTGGTGATGAAATGAGCGAGAATATCGATATCGCTATTGGGAGATTGTTCATCACTAACATATGATCGAAACAAATCTACTTGATCAACACCAAAAGTAGCGAGCCGATATTAAGCTGCGTTACGATCGTATTGCTTTATTGACTGTAAGTCTTTTTGCTTATGTTTTGTTTCGTCTTCGATGTCAAAGTCGGCTTGAAGACCAAGCCAAAATTTAGCAGAATTACCAAAAAATTTAGAAAGCCTTAAGGCCGTGTCAGCGGTGATGCGTCTATTGCCTTTAATGATTTCAGAAATACGTGTCTGCGGAATGGAGATTTCTTTGGAAAGTCTGTACGCAGTTATTTCAAGAGGAACTAAAAATTCGGCTAACAAGATTTCACCAGGGTGAATGTTTTTCAATTTTTTCATGTCTTTATTTTTTAATGATAGTCTATTAGTTCAACATTAAAAGCGTTGCCATTTTCCCAGCGAAAAATTAAACGCCACTGGTCATTTACCCGAATTGAATAAAAGTCCTTTCGATTTCCCTTGAGTTTTTCAAGCCTGTTAGAAGGAGGAATCATAAGGTCTTTAATATCGAACGAGTTATTAAGCATTCTTAATTTTCTTCGGGCAATTTCTTGCATGTCTGTCGAAAAACCTTTCACCCATTCTCCGGCCCAAATTTTTTGAGTGGTCTTGTCGCCAAAAGAAACAATCATACTATCTTTTTACGTTACTAACGATAAAGGTAAGTAATTATTTAAAACGCCGAAAATTTATTTTGTGTGGATTTTATCGGCATTTGCTTGTTTGAGCAATGCGACATAACGTGCCGCGCACAGGCGCATAACTTTTCGGGTTGCGCTTGTGCGCTGTTATAAGCTGTATGCAGCTATCTGCTCTGGACAAATCATACTTTAAAGCAAAATAAGCCGAACAGGTTCATCTGATTTTTTTCAAAAACATGCGTTGATAATAGCCAATCCTGTTTGCGACTGTAAATTAAGGCTCAATTATATTACCAGAAACAGTATCACTTAAACTGCTGCCATTATTAGCAAGGAAATTTAAGTTACAGAATTCAATTTTCAAATCCCCATTATTATTTGTTACATAAACGTCTTGGTTTTCAACACATCCCCAGAACGTGCTGTTTTTAGTAATACCTATAAAGACTTTATTATAATCACCGTCTACATTATCCATGCTATAATTATCAGTCGTTTTGTAAATACCTGTTTTAATATTTTGTGCATTCCAACTTGAGTGAAAATAAATTACGCATGTACCCGCAATACCATTTGCCGTTAGGATTTTTTGGTTAGTAACGGCGTCTATTGTTTCAATTACACTAATGTATTCGTTCGTTCCTTGATTATTAAACAAGGTAGTATTTAAATCTATGCTGCAATCAGGATTGCCTTGTTTTAATAATACATCTACAAAAACTTCGTCAAAAACCTCGCAAGCATCATCTTCTAATGTATATAGGTGTAATTTGTAGGTTCCTCGGTGTCTCATTCCTACTTCTCCAATAGTATTTACGGGGTCTTGACTATCGAAAAAGTTTGGTCCATCCCAATTGTAGATTCGGAATCCTCCAACTTCTGGAGCGCTGACAGTCATTAAATCGCCAACGGTTACTGATATTGGAGCACTAATTTTTACATTTTTTATTGCTTTGCATTGCCGCTTTGCTTCTCGATTACAGCTGAAAAAAAGCACAATTAATGGAACTAAAACAATATTTAATAAAACTTTTGACTCCATAAAGAGAGGATATAAATATTTAACTTTTAAAAATTAGATCAAACAAACCCTAAACTAGCGAGTTCTGTTTTTGATTTTATTTTGATGTAATTTAAAAATTCCTATTAGAAGTAGTCTGAACGATTAGTTTGTAGCATTTTTAGCCCTTACTTTTTCTAATCTTTTAGCATATGATTTATAGAAAGGGCCGAACGCGCCTCCTTGATAACCAATTGGATATTTGGTTCCAGTTGAACGGTCGGTTAGAGTTCCGGAATATGACCAACTTGCGGCCATTCTTGAATCTCCAGAGCCACTTGCCTCATTCCAAAATACTCTTGGAGTAAAAACATACCCATATTTATCTACATCATTATATTTTTCATCTAAAGTATCCACCATCACAAATTTTCCTTTATAGTTATCGGTGAAAACGTCTTTAATCTTTTCGTTTTGCCTTTTCATCTTTGTTAATTTTAAGATAATCAGCGTAGTTTCTCTTGAGCCATAATCAGGAGGAACACCCTCGTCATCTTTTAAAATGGAGAAAGACGAAATCAAAATAACCGTCATAATAAGCATTGTAAAAGAAATTACATTTTTCATTTCGAATATTGGTTTAAAAGTTTTGTTTCAGTTGGGATTTAAATTAGCCCTACAAGTGTAATTAAAAAATATTGAAAATCAAGGTCTTGGTGTTGCGAAATGTTAATAGCGCATTGCGCAAAATTACCCCCCCTACTCCATAATCTCCAACGGAACTCGCGCCATCAGAAGGGCGAGGATGGTGCCGCCAAGGATGACGCGGTACCAACCAAAGGCGGCAAAACCGTTGTTGGCTTGGGGTTGAATGATCGGAAGCGGAGACGGGAAGAAATTAGGGGTTAAAAGACTGTATGGGAAGGATCTCAATTTTATTTGATCTTGAAATGAGTCCAGGATTCATGCCCGGTTTTCCTTCGGGGATGTCTTGCTTCAATTGTTTGTAATAGTTAACCCAGGCAGGAAAAAAAGCATGGGTATTCGGATCCTTGAAGGTCATGGGATTCAACTCAAAAAAATCCTGGGTATCATTGGCTTCTTTGAAGGCGTCGTATAGCAATTCACTGCAGTACCAACTGTTGTTGTCCATTAAAAACACATTATCGTAGGGCTGACCGATGTATTCTTTGACTTTTAATGCAGCTTTCGTAACGACGGGTTGGTATTTTTCCAAAACCCTGCCAACGGTGATGTTTTGAATCGATGCTGTATCTCCACTTCTGGCGAAGAAATCTTTTATCGTGTTTACTTGGCTTTATCCCCAATGGCTTCGACTACTTTAAGGGAATCGTTGATTTTCACCACCATTGCGCAATGCGAGAAATCTTTTCCATTGACACCCTCGGTAACCGCCTCTATGGCATCGCACAGCTCGCCGCAATTCAGATTTTGAAAGAGCAAATCTCCTTCTTGTAAAGTTTCAAGATTGTCTTTTGTATTTTGATTGTTGTTGGGTTGCGTTGCACAACCCCAAAAGAGGAGCAGCGGTAAAATCAATGTGAAAAAAGAGAGGTGTTTGGAATGTTTATGGTGTATCATTGAGCGAGTATTTGTAGAAAATTATGGGTCAGTTTTACTATTTCTGTTATTCTGGAATGTTGTGAAGTACTATTTGTATTTCAGTTTACGCGAAGCGTATGACCAAAAGTAGTGGTGATTTTTGAATGAAGAGATAAATTCAACTTACCGTAAAATCTGTGGTTTGTTGTAAGGGTTTTTTGCCGTTGCAAGGGTTATCAATCGCAAAATGAGGGTTGAACGCTGATTGTTTTCCTGGATTTGAGCGTTTTATGAAGCATGCGCCGTACGCAGGAGAACACTTCTGTCAATGGACAAGATAGTAAAGCGTTGGGGTTGATTTTGAAGGAGTGGAAGAGGAGAGGAGTTTATTTTTAATGTTGAGATTTAGATAAACCATACACTATAATGGCATGTAAAATCATTAATCCTCCGGTAACCAAAAGGTATGTAGCTATTGTGAAACTTCCCAGTGAAGAAAAAATAAACTGGCTTATCAGGAGAAGGAAAAAAAAGATTCCAGACGAGGTTTTTGTAAGGGTTGTTGTCCTATTGTAATTGAAAGAAACTGAAATTGTCCCTGCAAGTGTTGTGTTCAGTGAGATGAAACTGCCAATGCCAAGAATCAATTTAAATCCACGAGTATCTATTTTAGAACTTAGGAAAAAAGCGATTAAAAAAGCGAGTGCGGCGCAAAGGATAAGCGTGAATTTATTAATTTTCATTGTTTTCTTATGTTTCGTGAACTGTGTAATCCCTTATCATAATACATGTGTTTTTATTTGATAGGAGGAGGCATCATAGCAAATAACTTCGCCACTTCTATCACATGTCTGGCTTGCATCCAACCGGACATTCCATATATCCAAACCAAAGTTTCTTTGGTTACTCTATTTGCTAGAATATGGGAGCTCAATTCTTTTTCAGAAAAAGGACCTTGAGGTATATCATTGACAAGGGCATAGAATTGAACACCGGGAGCGGGTATTGGAACATTGACTTGCTGAAATTGAGGTGTTGTCATGTTTTGCATCGCATGATTCATGGTTTGCATCATCTGTTGTGCCACAGCCATACTCATGCCGAACTCCATCATTTTTTCTATTGAATTAAAACTGTTATCGTCGTTCATAATTATTATTTTAAGGATTGATTGGTGGTGGTGGCGGAACAGCGCCGAACAAATTCTGGAGATCTATTAGTTTCCCCGCTTCCTCCCAATTTTGCATACCTTGTTTCCAAACAAAACTATTTCTTTGTAATTGCCCATTCATTACTAGCTGTTGTAATTGTTGCAGATTAAAGGGTCCCGTCTGTTGTCCATTAACAGCAAGAAAATATAGCACAGATGGCGGTGGCGGCGGCATTTGATTGTTGCCAGGTGGTGGTGGACTTTGTGGGTTCATTGTATTCCCCATTTGATTCATCATGTTGGCCATTTGGTTACCCATAGCACCACCCATCATCATTCCGGTCATCATTCCCGCGGGGTTCATATTATTTCCTCCTCCTCCAAGATTTACATTGCCCATTTCACCTAAACTATCTGCTGCAGCAGTTAAAATAGATTTCTGCGCATCTGTTTGAATTTTCAGTTTCATCAAATCCATATTGTTCGTTTCCGTCTGAAGACTCTGAGCTTTCTCATATTGTTCTCTTTGAATTCTCAATGATTCTTCGGTGTTTTCAACATTTATTCTCTGCGTGTCTTGAAGATTTTTTATGTTTAATTCGGTTTGCGCCTTAAAAGTTTCTATTTCGGCATCGATTTGTACATTCTGAGTTTTTAATCTCTTCTCGATGATATCAGTAGTTAATGCTTTGAGTTTATAGAACTTTTCATCTTCATTGATTCGTATACTATCGATATTAATCATTTTGCTGGTGAGGCCAAAAACAGATTCTATCTCGCCATTTAATCTTGTACTCAGTTCCACGTTGAGTGAATCCAATTGGGATTCAATTGCTATCGCAGGAATATTGTTTTGCTTGGGAAGGTTGGATGTAAGCCCTTTGATATTCCTCTCTATAAAAGGTTTAAGTTTTGCTTTGACCTCGCTTATCTCTAGGTTTTGTAGCCTATAAATTTTAATGAAATTCTTGTAATCAGAAACTTGAGTAATAATCTGATAGTCAACAGCACATTCAATCGGAAACCTACTCAAATTTGGATCAAAATCGTAGATGTTAAAATATGGAACCGTGGCCTTGAATTCTATTACCTGAGATAAATTAATAAAGTACACCTCCGCTTGGAAAGGGCTGCCACCGCCGTAGGCCGCCCCGAGAATGCTTGACAGTACCGGTAAGTTGGCCGTGTCCAATATCTTGTCATAAGGCCCTTCGATGAAGTCTTGCATGACTCCGTCCTTTTGTTTGTACAAGAAAACCGCCACTTCACCATCTTTTACCCTGAGGCTACTTTTCCATCTTATTGCATTTTCTTTATTTGTCGAATTCACCTCGGATCTTTGAGGACGCCACTTCCATATTAAGAAGTCTTTTTCATCACAGCGTATGACATCCATCATTCCGCCTTCTTTTTTACTGCTGAATAGTCCCATTATATATGTATTTTAGCATTTATTTCAAGCAAAACATCCTTTAGGTTTCTAAGACGACTCCTCAAATTCAATTGTTTCATTGAAGTGTAGGGTGGCTCAATACTCGATAGAGCCTTTACAACCTCGATTCTTTTATATATATTAAAAATTAGTGTGTCTTGTTGAGAAATTATTTCATCAATATCAGGAGAAGATAATGGAATAATACTTTTCACAAATTGATAAATGCTTGACATAAATACAGACTCATTCTGAAAACCGCCATACTTTAATAAATTTGATAACGCATCAGAGGAAAGTAAATTTATAACCTGTCTCAATTGATTATCATGACTCTCGGATATGTCTTTATCTAATCTGATGCTGTCAAGTATATCAAGGTTATACTTGACTTCTATTAGGAACATGTTTAATTGAAGTTTTTTTTTATCTTCAAGCTTTTGTTCTGCTGCTATTTGATGATCTAATTCTGAAATTAATTTAATAAGGCTCATATAAATAGTGATTGTTTATTTTAATATTATTTTGTTTTAAGGTTATATTTTTTTTCGCATGCATTAATATTTTCTAAATCATCTTTATCCTTAATGGTTCGGCTGTAATAGATATAATCTCGGTAAGAGAAAAAATCAATTGGCATTTTGAATTTTTTTTCGAAAAACTTCAATCTTTCTTCACAATAATTGGTTGCAGTTTGTCTATCGGCTCGATAAAACTGCATGACTGTTTCTACCCAACCCATCCTTGGATAATAGCCACTTTGTGTGTTCATAATGAAATTTTTGATATCGCTATTCCAAAAAACCAGACTAGCTTGTTTTAGTGAGTCAATGTCGTTCAAAAGCATTAAATCCTCTTGTAGCTCAGTATTTTGAATAATTTTAATTTTTTCATCTATTTCTCTTTTTAATTGCCATCTACTTTTTGAAATCAAAGTCAAAATAAATGTTGAATCTATTCTTGATGTGGATTCAAGATTCCTGAAATTATTCCTATCATCGTATAAAACGAAATCAATAGGGGTTTTAAATTTCTTTTGAATAAAACTAAACTGATTATCAGCTATTTTGTAAGATGTTTTTTCATTGAATTTATATTTAATGGCACAATACCGAACATATCCATCATTATAATCAGGATATGTTTCGAAAAAATCGTCTTTGAAATTTTCCCAATATGAGTAGGTGTTTTTGTATGATTTTACATTCTCTTTTAATTTCGGGTTTTGTAATGAATCACACTTGGCATTATAGGTCAAATTATCCATTGATTGTTCTTGCTCGATTTGCCTACTCTTCACAAACAGGTATATGTATAAAAGTATTCCGAATCCAGCAAAAATGCTTACAATAACTATTCTTCTTTTTTTCTTTTTAACGGCCTTGGAAATGTACTTGTTTGAGATAATCTCTAGTTCAGAAAGTAGTTTTTTAATTTCAGGATTGTCCGCATAACGGGTTTTAATATATCTAATTTCTTTATCTACTTTACCGATCAGTAATTCAATATGTTCTTTTGATGATTTACCGCTAAGCCCTCTTACTTCAATTATCAAATTTTCTAGGCTTTCAATGGAAGCTTCTAAACTTTTTGTTTCATTGATTGATCCTGTATTAAAAACATAACCACAGTTGCAAGTTTTAGCTAGTCCACTTATTCTTGCCCCACAAGCAGGGCATTTAATCTGAGCCCCAACAGAGCTTTTGTCTAAAAGAGTTTTTTTCGCCTCCCAGATCATTTCAACTTCATCGGAACTAATTCCATATTCAGCAGCTTTATTCAAAATTACATTCCTTTCTTTGTCTGTTATGTGACCATCAACAAGAGCGAGATCAATGAGTTTTTCAATTTCTGGATGCATGTTATTTCTTTTGATTGGATATTTGAAGTTGTAGTTTGTGCCATTTGCTAACTAGTTTAGCATGAAGCCTTTCTCTGCAGCTTGGATGGCAGCTTTATGAAATTCGCCTATTTCTTTGGTAGGTGTTCCTGTATTGGTCTTGACAAAACCATGGCAAATATCGTTTCGGCTTTTGAGCCAAGCTTGTAAATCTTTAAAAAGATTGTTTGATTCAACTTTCCCAAAATTCTTGGAGTTCAAATCTATTCTATATTTAGAGAAATGTTTCAAACATTCTGCTATCATCTTGCCTGTAGGCACAAACTTTTTTTCTTTACCTTTTTCAACGAATATTTCAGGCGCTTTAAATTTCAGGTAAGACTGTAATCGGTCGGCAATTATACTTTCACAAACTGCAATAGCTGCAATACTTCTTGGCAAGTCATTGTTTTTTATTGCATCATTTAGCAGATTATTTGCTGCTTTATATGATTCGTATTTTAAATTTTTCATTTAGTCAAATGTAGTTTATTTTAAGGTTGCGGACAACGGTTTGCGTGTAGGCGATTTTGCCTTGTGTTGCGCCTGCGGCAAGGCAATATTGCTTACACGCTGTTAGCTGCTGGTTCTTATATTTTATTTTCTAACAAGTCCTTTGCCAAACTAGCAACTTTTAGTTTTCTGTTGTTAATTACATAGTTAAGATCGGATGAATTGTCAATCATTAGTTGTCTATTGTAATAATTGATGTGTTCAAGGATGCCAAACACATTCACCGCAATTGCCCAATAAATCATGTTCTCAGTTTTTATAGTCCAATTATTAAGGAAAACCTGAAGAATAAAAACGAAAGGGATCAAACCTATAAAAATCAGATTTAGTTTTTTTGATTTTCTAAAAAACAATAGACTAGTGTTTTGGTCAATTGTTATTCCTTTTATACTTTGAAGTTTTAATTTAAAATAATATTGCCCTTGAAACAGGATAAAAATGCAGAGAAGCAGTCCGTACAAAAGAAATGCAATATCAAGCGGGGTGTTTGTGAAAAGTAGATAAACCGCAATTGCAGGAAAAGTAATAAAAGCATGCGATCTTTCCATCATATAAGTTTTATTTAGTCGATGGATCAAATTCTTTTTATTCATTTTCAGTTTTCAATTTTATTAATAGATACTTGCAGCTAACATTATGGTATACGCCGCCTAAATAACGCAAGTATAATTAAAAAATATTGAAAATCAAGGTTTTGGTGTTGCGAAATATAAATAGCGCATTGCGCAAAATTACCCCCCCTACTCCATAATCCCCAACGGAACACGGAACATCAAGAGGGTGAGGATGGTGGCGCCTAGAATGACACGGTACCAACCGAATGGGGCAAAGCCCTTGTTCTGCAATATGGT
>CANNHA010000033.1 GCA_947504275.1 Flavobacteriales bacterium | reverse complement strand
CCGTCAATGTCGTTGTAATAGTTGACAAAGTTCAAACCGTTGTCCACTGTTCCATCGCAGTCATCATCGAAGCTGTTGCAGGTTTCTGCCGAGATGCTGTTGAGGGATGCGTTGTTATCGTTGCAATCCGTGTTGTTGGTCACAAAGCCCAAGCCAGGATCTGCGCAGAGGTTAGTGGCTGTTCCAGCGCCGTAACCATCTCCGTCAATGTCGTTGTAATAGTTGACAAAGTTCAAACCGTTATCCACTGCACCATCGCAGTCATCATCGAAGCTGTTGCAGGTTTCTGCAGAGATGCTGTTGAGTGCAGCGTTGTTGTCGTTGCAGTCCGTGTTGTTGGTTACCGTGTTCGCTGGTTGAGAACAAGCGTTGGTAGCTGTTCCTGCTCCGTATCCGTCTCCGTCAACGTCGTTGTAATAGTTGACAAAGGTCAATCCGTTGTCCACTGTTCCATCGCAGTCGTCGTCGAAGCTGTTGCAGGTTTCTGCCGAGATGCTGTTGAGCGCAGCGTTGTTATCGTTGCAGTCGGTGTTGTTGGTTACCGTGTTAGCCGGTTGAGAACAAGTGTTGGTGGCTGTTCCTGCGCCGTAACCATCTCCGTCAATGTCGTTGTAATAGTTGACAAACGTCAAACCGTTGTCCACTGTACCATCGCAGTCATCATCGAAGCTATTGCAGGTTTCTGCAGAGATGCTGTTGAGGGATGCGTTGTTGTCGTTGCAATCCGTGTTGTTGGTGTTATAGCCTGAAGGAATAGTCGTGCCATAACAAACACTCACCAAACTTCCAGTTCCAAAGGCATCACCATCAGAATCTACATAAAGATCAATCGTCTGCCACTTTGTGTTGTCTGTGGGGGCGCAGTCGGTGTTGTTGGTAACAGAACCTGCAGGTTGAAAGCAAGTATTAGTAGCAGTACCTGATCCATAACCGTCGCCATCCGTGTCGTTATAATAGTTGACATTCGCATTAACTGTATTGACAATACTGTTCGAGGTCGATTGCAACGGCCATGCGCAGATAGCATTACTCGTCAACACTACAGCTACTGCATCATTATTGTTCAAGATACTGGTCGTTAATGAATTGGTGCTGGCATTAGAACCAACATTTACTCCATTCACCGTCCATTGATACAAAGGGCCTGGGCCGCCATTGGTTGAATTTGCCGTGAAAGTAACAGAACCACCAGAACAGAAAGTGTTATCAACATCGCTGGAAGTAATGGCCACCGATGGGGAACAAGGAGTGACCGGAGTGATACAAATATCATCAATACCCATAGCATCATCAGCTCCTGCTAACGCATCAAAATCTTTCCACCTAATCCACAAACTCGCACCCGGAGCAATGGAAAGATTCTTTAATGTAAAGGATACATTAGCACTATGAATTAAACTACCTGACGAAGGTACGGTTTGACTAATATTTGAGTAATCCAAGTTGTTTTCATCCGTCCAAGTTCCAGTTGTCAGTGATGTAGCATTGGAGCTAAATTGAAAATCCAATTGATCCGCTCTACCCGTATTTCCTACCCTCCAGGTTTCACCGGTATATGAAATGGTGAGAATACTGATGGTATTGCTTGTGTTGTTATAAACTCGAGCACCTATTGTCGGATTTAAACTTCCAGAAAACAACCCACCAAGAGACCGATCAGCTGCACCATTGACTCCTAAGCTATACGAATCGCCGGTTGCTGATGACCCATTACCTGCTGTGTAGTTAGTATTTGCTGACGTTCCTGATTCCGATATAAACCATCCTGCGGGCAAAGTGGAAGATGTACCGGTGTTGACCAAGGAGTTAAAGTTTTGACAATGCGGAGTCTCCATTGTCGATAATATCATTGAATTCGGCAGTGCATTGATGGTTCCACTTGCGGTATTTATTCCCGTGGTGCAACCCCCTGTCATCGTTATTGTATAATTAGCGGTCCCCATTGCCGATGGTGGGCCACTGATGGTTACTGAATTGGCTGACCAAGCACCCGTCACTCCAGCAGGCAATGCTGAAAAAGTAGCACCGGTTGCGCCTGAAGTTGAATAAGTGATATTGGTTATCGCATAATTAACGGGAATTACTTGATTATTGGTGTTGAGTGCAGAAGTCAAAGTAATGGTATTACTGGGCGTAACTGTAATACTTCCCGTCGCGGTATTGGAACCACATCCACCTGTCATGGTCACTGTGTAATTGAATGTTCCACTCGCTGTTGGAGTGCCTGTAATAGTGAACACATTTGAAGCCCAAGAGCCAGTAACTCCAGCAGGTAATCCGCTTACAGAAGCCCCAGTGGCTCCGTTAGTGGAATAGGTAATGTTGGTAATAGCAGCATTGATACAACGTGTCTGCGCGTTGGTACCTGCCGCTGAAGTCAGAGTAATCGTATTATTAGAAGTTACCGCAATACTACCCGTCGCAGTATTGGTTCCGCCCGTGCAGCCGCCTGTCATCGTTACCGTATAATTGAAAGTGCCTGCAACAGTTGGTGTGCCTGTAATAGTAAACACATTCGCTGCCCATGCACCCGTTACCCCAGTAGGCAATCCTGAAACGGTAGCTCCTGTAGCGGTGGTTGTGGCATAAGTGATATTGGTAATGGCCGTATTAATACATCGCGTTTGTGCATTTGTACCTGCCGCAGAGGTCAACGAAATAGTGTTTGTCGGATTTACGATGATTGAACCTGACGCAATATTGGTTCCTCCCGTGCACCCTCCCGTCATCGTTACCGTATAATTGAAAGTTCCTGCAACAGTGGGAGTACCTGTAATTGTGAAAACGTTAGCAGCCCATGATCCTGTGACCCCTGTTGGTAACCCAGACACTGTCGCCCCAGTAGCTGTGGTAGTGGCATAAGTGATATTGGTAATCGCTGTATTGATACAACGCGTTTGTGCATTGGTTCCAGCAGCTGAAGTCAATGTTATGGTATTATTCGGACGAACGATGATACTACCCGTGGCTGTATTGGTTCCACCTGTACATCCACCCGTCATGGTGATGGTGTAATTAAATGTTCCACTCGCTGTTGGAGTGCCCGAGATGGTGAATACATTCGAAGTCCATGCGCCACTTACTCCTGCTGGTAAACCAGTAACTGTAGCGCTCGTTGCCCCTGTGGTTGCGTACGTAATATTTGTAATGGAATTATTGATGCATTGCGTTTGTGCATTGGTGCCAGCGGCTGAAGTCAGGGTAATGGTGTTCGTTGGATTAACTGTAATAGAACCTGACGCGGTATTGGTTCCACCCGTGCACCCTCCAGTCATCGTTACCGTGAAATTGAAAGTTCCACTCACAGAGGGGGTACCACTGATGGTGAATACATTGGCTGCCCATACTCCGGTAACCCCTGTTGGCAATCCAGAAACAGTTGCTCCTGCAGCGGTGGTGGTAGCATAAGTGATATTGGTAATCGCCGTATTGATGCAACGCGTTTGTGCATTGGTTCCCACTGCTGAAGTCAACGAAATGGTATTATTGGGACGAACAATGATACTGCCCGTTGCTGTTTGGGTTCCGCCCGTGCATCCGCCTGTCATCGTCACCGTATAATTGAAAGTTCCTGCAACAGTTGGAGTACCGGAAATAGTGAACACATTCGCTGCCCATGCCCCCGAAACACCCGCGGGTAAACCCGTTACAGTGGCACTTGTGGCTCCAGTAGTAGCATACGTAATGTTGGTAACAAGGGTATTGATACATATCGTTTGTGCGTTTGTACCCACTGCTGAAGTCAAAGCTATCGTGTTATTAGGAGTCACCGTAATACTGCCCGTTGCCGTGTTGGTTCCGCCCGTGCAGCCGCCTGTCATCGTTACCGTATAATTGAAAGTGCCTGCAACAGTTGGTGTGCCTGTAATAGTAAACACATTCGCTGCCCATGCTCCTGTAACACCCGTCGGTAAACCCGAAACCGTCGCTCCCGTGGCAGTGGTAGTGGCATAAGTAGTATTGGTAATGGCCGTATTGATGCAACGCGTTTGAGCGTTGGTTCCTGCTGCTGAGGTCAGCGCAATGGTGTTGTTGGGGGTAACAATAATGCTACCCGTTGCGGTATTCGAACCACATCCGCCTGTCATGGTTACTGTATATGGAAAAGTCCCACTCACCGAAGGAGTTCCTGAGATGGTAAATACATTCGCTAACCAAGCCCCTGTAACACCTGCGGGTAAACCCGTTACGGTAGCACCTGTGGCTCCAACTGTGGCATAAGTGATATTCGTGATGGCGGTATTGATACAACGCGTTTGGGCATTGGTACCTGCCGCTGAGCTCAGCGCAATGGTGTTGTTGGGGTTGACTGTAAAAGATCCCGCACTTGATACAGTCCCACCGGGTGTGGTTACCTGAATGACTCCTGAAATGGGAGCATTCACCGTGGCGGTAATTTGGGTGGGTGAATTGACCACAAATGAAGTTACCGCCACTCCTCCTAATTTCACTGAAGTGGCTCCATTGAGATAATTTCCATTGATTGTGATACTCACAACACTTCCAGTGCACCCTGAATTCGGACTAAACGCATCTATCAAAGGGGGACTATCGGCATTTCGCAGAATGGAAATACTATTAGCGTTATTATTCGACACAGCCAAATCTAACTTTCGGTCTCCATCCAAATCACCTATCGCAACAGAACGCGGGTTTGAACCAGTGGTAAAATCCACCTTGGGAGCAAAGCTGCTCGTAGTGATGGCTCCGCTAATTGCGGTATTGCGGAGGACTGAGACGGTATTTGAATTAACATTTGCAGTAGCCAAATCCGCCTTCCCATTACCATCCAAATCACCTATCGCAACAGAATAAGGGTATATTCCAGTGGTAAAATCTTCCTTGGCCGCAAAGCTGCTCGTAGTGATGGCTCCGCTAGAAGCAGTATTGCGCAGGACTGAGACGGTATTTGAATTAACATTTGCAGTAGCCAAATCTGCCTTCCCATCGCCATCCAAATCACCTATCGCAAGAGAATAAGGGCCTGAACCGGTGGTAAAATCTACCTTGGCCGCAAAGCTGTCCGTAGTGATGGCTCCGCTAATTGCGGTATTGCGGAGCACCGAGACGGTACTTGAGCCACCACATGCAATAGCCAAATCCGCCTTCCCATCGCCATCCAAATCACCTATCACAACAGAACTAGGGTATGATTCGGTTGTAAAATCTACCTTGGCCGCAAAGCTGCTCGCAGTGATGGCTCCGCTAATTGCGGTATTGCGGAGGACCGAGACGGCATATGAGTTATGATTTGCAATAGCCAAATCCGCCTTCCCATCGCCATCCAAATCACCTATCGCAACAGAATAAGGGAGTGAACCAGTGGTAAAATCTACCTTGGCCGCAAAGCTGCTCGCAGTGATGGCTCCGATAATTGCGGTATTGCGGAGGACCGAGACGGTATTTGAGGTAGCATTTGCAATAACCAAATCCGCCTTCCCATCGCCATCCAAATCACCTATCGCAACAGAATAAGGGCCTGAACCGGTGGTAAAATCTACCTTGGCCGCAAAGCTGCTCGTAGTGATGGCTCCGCTAATTGCGGTATTGCGGAGCACCGAGACGGTATTTGAGTAATAGTTTGCAATAGCCAAATCCGCCTTCCCATCGCCATCCAAATCACCTATCGCAACAGAAATAGGGCTTGAACCAGTAGTAAAATCTAATTTGGGCAAGAAATCACTCGTTGAAATGTTGGTTTTTGCAGGGACATAAATGGGGTTAAATTTTCCCTGGCTCGCTCCAGCGAGCACAGAACCGACATTCAAGAGCGTAATGGGAGCATAAGTGGCTCCCAAAGGAACCGTTGCTGTAACACTAGTAGCACTGGCATTGGTTACCACAGCACGAGTAGCTCCAAAAAACACAATATTATTGGCCGCAACGGCATTGAATCCCGTACCAGTAATAGTTATCGCATCTCCAGGCTGAGCGGAGGCCGGAGAAAAAGAGGTAATCACAGGTGGAGCAATCACATTTATAACTCCAACTGCACTATTGATTCCATTGGTGCAGCCTCCTGTCATTGCAACCGTGTAATTAAAGGTTCCACTGACTGAAGGAATTCCACTGATGGTAGCTGTATTATTTTCCCACACCGTGGATAATCCAGCAGGTAGTCCTGAAAAATTTACACCCGTTGCGCCCGTGGTGGAATAAGTAATATTGGTAATGGGGTTAAAGTTTAAAGTCTGAGCATTGGTCCCTGCAGCCGATGTGAGCGAAATGGTATTGGGAATACTATTGATGGTTAAACTTCCTGAGATTGTATTACTTACTCCAGGACAGTCTCCTACTATGGTTACGGTATAATTAAACACTCCACTTTGAGTGGGGGTACCAGAAATGGTAAAGGTATTAGAAGACCAAGTTCCTATCAGTCCCGCAGGGAGTCCTGAAACCGATCCTCCTGATGCTCCAAAGGTATTGTACACGATATTGGTGATGGGGAAATTAATGCACCCTGTTTGCCCATTGGTCCCAGCAGCAGAAGCGAGAGTGAGATTGAAGGGCATTGAATAATTCTCTGTAAACGCCTGACCCAATGCCGTTGTAACCGTAACGCTTAGATTTCCAGATGAGAAAGAATTGGTCGGACCATTGACAACATCGCCCGATGAGGTATTTATACCAGTGGTGTATAAAATGGATGCTCCATTGAGGAACCACTCTACTGTATATGGTTGTGTTCCCCCGCTTGTTGGAGATAAGGTAATTGAAGCATTGGTTTGACAGGTTGCATTGGAAGTCAATGTCTCGTTGATGGTCACATTTGTTTCAGCAAAAAATCTACCCGCTACAATTTCATCAACCCCCTTTGCCCCAGTTACATAAATTCTCCCAAAATCATCTTTTGCCAACGGTGCTGGATTCACGGTTTGGTTTGCAGGTAGCATCAAAACAGGAGTATTGTTAAAGCTTGCATCCAATAATGCATCCCCAGAAGTTGGCTGGTCTGCCATCTTCTGTAATCGGAAAAGATTTGCGGATTTATTTGAACTACCTGATATCTGTGAAATAACGATTTTATCATCTTTTTGAACAATCATTGAACTCTCTAGGGAGGGATTAATTGAGAATGCATTTGTCTTCACAGAATTATTAGAAGAGCTGTCAAAAGTTTTTATTTCATTGCGATAATCATCAAAAACCGCAACAAAATCATTTTGTAGTTTTGCTAATTGCAATTTCTTTGAGTACCCAAAAAAATATTGATTATCATATTCAACAGTTGGATCTGACTGAATACCGATATAATTTCCATCAGGCCCTGCAGTATACAACACTGGCTTATAAAAAGTCCAATAGTCAAAGGCCTCATAAGTATAATAACAGGTTTGGTAATAATAACAGTAACTAGTGCAGTAGGAATTACACCCCCCCCACCAACTGGATCCACAGCAATACGATCCACATGCATAATAATAACCACAATCATAGCCAGAATAACCGGTATAGGCATAATTGATTAGATTAGCTTGAGCATATACAAGTATTTTGAGATTACCATCGTTTAGCACTTCAAAATCAATTAAACTTCGAGCTGGACTTGAACTTGCACTGGTATTATTGGTCCCGGAATAAGAGTTGTAATAATTTTTGGATAAAGTTACATTTGGCAGAGCAGATAATGCTAAAAAACCACTTGTACCAAAGCTGCTATCCGTCATCCCATTCGGAAGAAATCCGATCAATCCAGCTCCTGAGGAAACGATCAACCTTCCTGAAGTTTGAATAACGAGTTTTGCGAAGCCTGTCTGTTGAACATTGCCCGATGCAGAAGAATAAGTCGCCAAGCCCGCTGTTCCAAAGGCGGGATCAATTGCCCCTGAACTACTAAGTTTTGCAACAAAAATGGTTCCTGTTGAAGCAGCAGAATCCCAATTACGACCTGAGACATAAATATTTCCATCCGAGTGAACCAAAATAAAATTGGGATCGCAGTTGGGAAGTGATGCAAAACTGAAAAACAACTTACCTGCTGTTCCAAAAGAAGTATCCAAAACTCCATTTTCTAAATAACGCAAAATTGAAAAACCCATGGACGTTCCCTGGGTTGTTTTACAAAGCACTAACATTTTTCGATCCAACTGGAAACATGAGTAAACCAAAGCGTCCGTTTGAACACCTCCCACGTCAGGAATTATTTGGTTAACCCAAGAATTTACAATAACACCTGCAATATTCTGACTAGTTCCGTAATCCGGGTCAAGTCCTCCGACTGTCTGTGCCTGCAAACAAACCTGCAGACCAATGGACAAAATAATACCTAGAAAAAACTTTTTCATTGTAGAATGATTTTACTTGTAATTTGATTATCGATTGTTAATATGTAGAAACCGTTAAACCTCGAAGTATCCCAAGTGCTTCCCGGCCGCAATTCTTCAATATACGCTACTTTTTGTCCAAGCGAATTGTAGACATTGATGTTACTCAATATCTGATTTGAAGTATTTGTTAATTGACGGTTGATGATCTGAAAATATTGAACATTCGCCAACTGTTCTATCTGATTAACCTCTATCCAAATAGAGTCTGACCAAACACAACCAAAGTCATCTGTAACAGTCACCCCAAAGTTACCACTAGCATCGACATTTAAACTTGGGGAAGTTTGCCCATTGCTCCAACTAATTATAGGATTTTCCACACCTACAATATTATTTAGCGTTAACACGGTTTGATTATTCAAGCTCTGTTGTTCAAGTTCCAATAAATCTATATGTGAAACAAAAACAGTAATATTAGTATCCATGGTGCAGCCATTGCTATGGGTAATCAAAACCATTTGCTCACCAGGTAGGAGTTCATTTCCTTGTTGAGTTTGACATTCAACTTGTCCATTTTCCCCTAAAAAAATAATCCCATCAGCAGCAATGAGGACTTCCGAGGAATCGCAGATCGTCATGGAATCGATAACCGTCAATTGGCCAGAAAAGAAATCTCCTTCATCAATAAAAGCGGACCATTGGTAAGGACAACCATGCTTGTCCCACTCAATACCACTATGCTCTCCAGCCATTAAAGAATCCAATATTTTAGGGTAAACCTCGCTGAAGGAAGGCTCAAAAACGTTATCTGGGAAGAGAATTATCTCTCCATCACTCAAATTCTCACATGTTGTGTGGTTGGATTGAGCATAAATTGAAGCTTGCGGAAACTCGTGTATGACGATCGTATCTTGAATAATACAACCTCTGTTATCAAAAACGGAGAAAGGGTAAATTCCCGGTTGGATACTGTCACCCAATATATCCCCTGTCCAGTCGTACGGACCTTCTCCACCAGAAACCGTCAACTCTATAACAGCCAAACCTCCCGGACATACAAGGATACTATCTTCTCCTGAAAAGAACATAGGATCAGGATCTATGAGTTGGACGGTATCCTGGACAAAGCAATATCCTTGGTTATAAAAAAATAAGACGGGATAACTGCCAGAAGTCAGCTGGGAGTTTATTTGGTCAACAATTACAGTATCCTGAAAATAGGCATGGACCTCTATGCTTCCATTATGATCCCCGGAACAAACGATAGGAGAGACCTCAAACTCAACTTGTGGAGTCTCTGCCAAAGGCATATTGACTGACATGTTAAAAGGATGCCCCTTTCCCGTAAAAACGGTAACTCCATAAGTACCTGAATGGTCTGCGGTGATTGTATGACTCAATTGACCATTTTGCCAAATCGCGAAGGGCCATTTTTCCGATACAGTAAGCGTAAATTGATCGCCTTCAGCACAAATAGCTGGTTGTGAAGTCAAAATTTCACCAAATGAGGAACCTTCTATAAATTCTCTTCTTTCGCCTTGTTGAATATTGTAATAGGTTTCTTCAAGACCACTCAGCCAGAAAATCTGAACAGAATCAATCTGTTGTGCTGAGCCAATACCGACATTGATATGTTGTGAGTATTGAGTCAAATAATCTTGACCACTGCTAATATAATGCTCCTTCTTATTTCCATTGACCCAGGTTAAAAAACGCGTTCCTACAGCATTACGATTGCTCACTCGACCTTTAAATGTTAAATTCACTGAATTTCCGCTTGCATATAAATTCTTGAAAATTTTAATCGGTTGAAAGGAATCTGGTATAATAATGATATCAGATTTTCCATCTTGATCGAAATCAAACTTGCTTGCCACAAAAGAAGGATGAAATAAGCCCATCGGTAAAATACTTTGAGGAAAAAACATACCACCTTCGTTCTTGAAAAAAAAGTAATTATAAACAGCGGGATCAGTTAATGAACGACCCATACTGATTAAATCCTCGTCGCCGTCATTTTCAAAATCAATCCACAATGCGGCCCAATTCCAAAAATTCATGTCCACACCTTTCTCCACTGAAACATCAATAAACTGACCTTCTCCACTATTCTCCATCAAATGATTCACACCGATATTGGTAATAAAACAATCCATATCACCATCACCATCATAATCCGACCAAGAATTTGACATGGAATTACCCGGAATGAACAATCCGCTTTCTGTGGATTTATCCTGAAAGTCAACCATGTTATTCTTTTCAAAAAACTCATTGCCTTGATAGTAATCATTCGTAATAAATAAATCTTGTTCATTGTCTCTGTTTAAATCAACAAATACAGGTTGAAAGGATGATTTCACAGGACCCGTAAAGTCGTAGAAAGCCTCTCCCGATTGAGGTTCAAAAAAATTTCCTTGTTGATTATTTAACAAAAAGATGTTTTTGGAATCCGTAAGACTTCCCCCACAAGCAATGAAAATATCCAAAAACCCATCTTGATTTACATCTCCCAAAGTGGCGCCCCACATATTGATGTTCTGATAATAATATGCTGAAAAAGGAAGAGCAACCAATGTGAAATCTCCTGCACTATTTTGTCGCCAAAGTTGAGGAGGACCATTTCTTCTGGTAATAAATAAATCATTATCACCATCCTCTTCTAAATCAAACCAAAGGCACTGTTTGGTTTCCAAGTCGTTGGTAAACGAATTAGTCATCTCGAGCTGACCACCATTGTTGGTGAATAATAATGTGGCACTGCCCGAGATGCATAATGTCAAATCATCCCAACCATCTTCATCATAATCAAAGGTACTGACACCTGTGCCTGCGTAATGCGGTCCAGTATTCCATTGGAAATTCAATTCCGCATTTGCATTGCTAAAAAAAACAGGTTGTTGAGCTTTGCAAATGGCCAAATGCAATGACATGAAATAAGCACAACAAATCACTGACAATTTCAGCATAGACAGATAATCAAAATTTTTTACTACGACATACCTCAGATAACAAAACTAAACCATCGCATTGACAAATCCTATACTCCAAAAGGAGTATATATTTGTTCACATCGAGCACATTACTGCTATTTCTAAATTTGACAAATGCCCTATTTGTTAAATAACAAACCAAGCTAAAATTCAAATTAAATGATTCTAAGAATCTTTAACTCTTATCATTGAATATAAAAACTAAGTTTCTTCGAAGTATCGGGGCGATAAATTGAATCTGATTCTAAAGAACCTTTAACTTCTTCATTTCCTCAATTGAAATGCTCGGAGGCATCTCTCCTTTCCTAATCTTACTAATCACAAGCTCAACGACTTTTACTGCCCACTATTTGGTTTTAAATCCTTCATTTCCGGGAAATCCTGGCACATTTGACTGATGAATGAGCAATCTACCATCCATGTAAAGATCGTAACACCAAGTATTACCGGGAGCAGGTATTATTTTGTACGATATGTCTGCTGACAAAGCATCTTTTTCAGAAGAAAGATAATTAGTGTTTGGTGCTACTTTCTTCTGCTCTTCTGTAATATGCCCTTTTATGTTGTTAGAAATAACAATAAAATTCAAAATCAAAAGAAAAATCGTTTGCATCTCCAATTTTTTTTTAAAGCCAATTTCCGCCAATACTCTGAAAATTCCTATACTCGATATGGAGTATTTTTAACCCAAAAAACCCCCATCTCTCGACGGGGGTTTTTATCAAAATCAAATACTATTCTTAACGATTCACCACCATGCGCATGGTTTGGCTTTGTTGGCCATTGGTCAATTCTACCAAATACAATCCATTGCTCAAGGCTTGATCAAAGTTGATGTTAGTTGTTAAACTTCCCTCTACCATCCATTGATTGCGCTGAATCAATTTGCCTGTGGCGTCTGTCACTTTTACTTGCAACAATCCTTCCATTCCGTTGACATTTAAAGCAACAGCATTTCCGTCATTGGGATTGGGATAAATGCTGCTCGTCACTCCATTGAATGAACGCTCTGCTGCTATTCCTGAATCATCAATGGTTGGCATGCCCGCTGCACCAAATGTTCTTACACAGCTGGTTGTGCTGAAAGAAGATTCCGTCGCATCCACGTGAACAGAACGAATTTTAACATTGTAAGTCTGTCCGTTTGCTATACCATCCACAACAGATAATGCTAAATTTCTAGAACCACCCAAAGGACCATTCTCCAAATTAGGCAATCCTGAAATAGGCGTCAATTGTGTGAATTCCCATTGGTATCTTGCGGTTCCACAGACAGAACGGTTAGTAGATATAGAGCCAGTTGTGGGACTTTTGAATGTTGGACACGCATCAGTACTTCTTACAACCAATGGCTGTTCAGGACTCATCGTAAAGGAAGACACCACAGTTCCGTTGGCTGTCATTGGTACTGTATTACCAAACGCATCTTTCAAGTTGTAATTTACATCAACCGTAACATAAACAGTGGCTGAACTTGCACTCAAATTGGCTGGCGCAATTCTTCCCAATTGACAAACGGTTGGCGCAACCGAAGTACCTGAATTAGGAATGGCATACTGCCAAGCGGGAGTACCAGATACATTGCTACTTGCCCAACGCTTAATGTTGTAACCAGAAGCATTGGCACGGAATTTCACCTTAAAGTTTTGACATGTTGAAGTAAAGTTATTAGTATAACCTGTATAAGCACCAATGTCGGTTTGACTTGCATTCAGATAAGAAACAACCATGCTGTTGACACCAGGTGTTGCATTGGTATTTCTGATGCAAATGAAGTAAGGTTGGCCAGGTGTTAAACCATCATACAACAAAGTCTCGGTTCCACCATCAGCTGCCAAACCTTGAGCTCCAGGATGTACATCATTCTCTTGAACCAAAGGAATCATAGCGCCCACTGCAGCGGGACCTTCATAAATTGAAATCTCATTATCATCTCCTACACTTGTAGAACCATTCAAAGCTATACGAATGGCATTGGCGGAAGCTGTAAAGCTATACCAACGGTCATTACCTGATCCTGAGTTTTGAGGAGAATCTCCAGCAGTAACCAAATTAACAGTTGTAGTGCTTTGAGAGCCTGTTCCAAATTGACCGATGTTGGCCACCGATACTGCATAGGCAGGTCCAACAACTGGACAAACCAAATCACCATTCAAACAATCGTCATCTTTTCCGTTACCACATACTTCTTCACCCTCAGGACTTACATCTCCATCTGAATCATCGCAATCACCTGCTGTTTGAACGTAGTTACTTCCTGGATTGCTACATTGAGAAATAGGATTACCTCCGCCATATCCATCGTTATCTGAATCCAACCAATAGTTTACAGGTGTACAGCAAATTGTGCATGAACCAAAACAAACTAGGTTTGAGTTGATAGGATTGGCAGATTGCGCACCACTATTAAATGTTCTATTGGTATTGGTTGCGCAGTCTCCTGGTACATTTTCAGCATCACCCCATGTATTACCATTGATAAACTTGAATTCAATGTTAGATTCAACCAGAATAGAGGCTGTGAATGTATAAACTCCATCATTGTCAGCATCAGTCATCGAGGATGTACCTGCATTCCAACCTTGAAAATTTCCAGCAATGTGCACTCCATTTGGAGATATTGTTTGCTGATTCATGTCCACTTGAAAAACTATCGTATTGAATATGCAGTTGATACAAGCCCCGAAGCAAACTGGTTCACTAACAATTGGAGCAGTTCCAACAACCAATGTACGATTGCCACTGTTAGCACAAGCTCCTGGCACACTCTCAGCAGAACCCCAGATATTGCCGTTCACAAATTTGTAGTCTAACGTTGTATTGGGGGCAACATTCACAGTAACTTCATAGATACCATCAGAATTTGAATCCGATAAGGGCGTTGACCCTGGGTTCCAGTTTTGAAAACTGCCTGCTACATGAACTCCATTGGCCGAGACCGTTTGTCCAGCCATATTGACTTTAAAGGTAACCGGAACCAAGTTATTGGGACAATTCTCACATGAACCATAGCATACCACTGGAATAACTTCAGCGGACGCTCCCGTTGTATAAGTGCGGTTACCTCCAGTAGCACATGTTGAGGGAACACTTTCCCAAGAATTCCCGTTGATAAACTTATACTGAAGATTAGAATACCCATTGATTTGAAGGGTTATTGTGTAAATACCGTCAGCATCTGCATCTGACATAGGTGTTGATGATGGGTTCCACCCTTGAAAATTCCCGGCCAAATACACTCCGTTTGGAGAAACCGATTGAGTAGCCATATTCACTTGAAAAGTAACACTCTGTGGTCCAACACAATTAAAACATGTACCAAAACAAACTGGATTTATGGTTGCGTCAGAAGATCCAACTACATAGGTTCTGTTTCCACCAGTACTGCAGCCACCTGGAACATTTTCTGACTGTGGCAAACCACTACCGTTGATAAATTTATACTCTATACTACTACCCTGCTCTAATGATGCAGTGTAAGTGTAAATCCCATCATTATTATCATCAGTCATCAATGTGCTCGTAGGATCCCAATTTTGAAAACTTCCTGCTATTCTAACACCATTTGGTGACACTGTTTGCTCACTCATGTTAACTTGAAAAGTGACGTTGTAGCTTGGATTTCCTGAACTGACAGTATAACCATAATTAGACCCGTTATTATTGAGTCGAATTGTATACATGTCAATATCTGCTAATGCAGGATTGGCCACTGTTGTAGAAAAGACATAATAACTGACATTGCTACCCCCAGCTTGAGCAGGTATTGTAGCTGTTCCATTCACCCCGTTAAATGTTACAGGTACTAAAGTAGAGGCCGTATAATTGTTTGTAGAGTATCGCACATAAACAATCTCTTCTGGAGAGGGTGCAGCTGATGCTGTCACATTTATCGTTACAGCACTCGAGGCAAAAATTGACCCGCTGGAGGGAGATTGAGAAACTGAAGAAAAAGTGACCGGCTGCGCACTTGTCTCCATAAAAATAGCTTTAGAGCCATTGTAGCCCGCATCTAACCAATTCATCGTGTACCACTTTGCGTTTGAAATTGTGATGTTATTGTTAGTTCCGGAATTAAAAGTCAAGTTGGTTAAGTTGTTCGGACTGAAAGTCGCATTCTTCCATGTGTTATTCCAAGGACTTCCGCTAGGTCCTGATGAAAACACGAACTCATAAGAACCTCCAATCAAATCAGCGCCACTTGGTGCAACAGAAAAAGTTGTTTGCCATCTGGTTTGACCCTGCGTGATTTTTACCAAACGGCCTCCTGGCACTTGATTGGGGTTAGCCAAAGCCAAATTGTTTGTGGGAAGGTTTGTCCATCCATTCCATTCTCCTGGCATGTTTAGACCCTCTGGCTCATAAATTTGAGCCGTTATACTACCCACCACAAAAGTGAATAGCGAAATTAGAAATTTTTTCATAAAAATAGGTTTTGTTAGTAAGCACGAATATAATAAAAAGTGTAAAATAAACACTAAGATTGTGTTAAAAATACACTTTGTCTGTTCTCAAACAAAAATGGCCACCCAATGGCAGCCATTTTTTTACTCTTTACCTAAAATCTATTGGGCAATTACCCAACGTTGTCTTTGACCATTTACCTCAACAAAGTAAATACCATTGGCCAAATCCATTGGGCTACTTTCCCAAATATGTCCTTCCATCAACTCCGAGCGCTCAGCCACCATTTTACCAGACATGTCCCAAACTTTCAAATTCAACCATCGCTCTGAACTGGTCTTCCATACCAAAGTAAACTGTCCATTGGCCGAAGGATTGGGATAAATGGCAAAATCATTTTCCGTTTGATTCGATAACGCCTCCATGGTTTCTTCAGAATCCAATAAGGCCATGCCAGTTCCTGAAGTACGCAAACATTGCGTTGATCCCCACTCACCAAACAATCCTGAACTGTGTTGCGCACGAACGCGAACATTGTAGGTTCTACCTGCTGCAATACCCGGCACATTGTTCAAGAACAAAACAGCACTATACAAACCTCCAAGTACCGTAACTGAGGCTCCAGATGTTGGCAATGCTTGGGTAAATTCCCATTGATAACGTTGGGCGCCACAAACTGTTCTGTCTATACTGACACTGCTCGAAACAGTCTTAACTGCAGGACAGCGATCTGCTATGCGCAAGGAAATGGTTGCCTCACTATTCAATGTAGCTTGACACGCAGTTGTACCTGGCGCCACAACACTTTCACTATTGCCCGCAGCATCCGTCATGGCATAAACTACTCCTACCTTCATGCCATATACAATGGCTGAACCGGTGTTGTTCACTGGCAATATCATTCCCAAACGAGAAACTACACTGTTGGAAGTTGTTGTCGTATAAGACCACGGTGTAATGGTCATCGGCTGTGCATTTTGCGTTGCGCTTTCTACAGCAAAAGTGTACTGCGCCGCATTGGCCCGGTAGGATGCCTTGAAAGCTGTACATACCGAATTATAAATACCCGTATTGTTACTGTAATAGTGATCACAAGTACTTCCCACAAAGTGATTAAAACAAATTTTCGCACTCGGATTATTCGCTCCAGAAAAATGTCGACATGCAACATAATAAGTTGTTCCCAATGTCAACTCATCATTGTATAAAATCTGATTGCCTGTAGTCACCTCATGCTCACTATCAATCATCACCAAGCAGTTTCCTTGCTGAACATACAACTCAATGGCATTGTCTCCGTAAGCAGCGCTCAATCCTGCGCGGAAAGATGTATGCTGTGCGGTAAATGAATACCATAAATCGGTAGCAGTACCCACAGTTATAGGTGAATCAGCGCCTACTGCAAAGTCGGCACTCTTCAATCCATTGCCAGAACAAGTTGGAAACGCATTGGTAATCGCAGATACAGCTTGAATGCTACCAGGAGAAACACCTTCATCTGTTTGACCATTACAGTTATCATCTTGGCTATTGCAAGCCTCCAATTGTGTCGGGTAGACATTGATATTGTTATCTTGACAATCGCCAGACTCTAGAACCCATGCTGAATTGGTTGGAGAAGAACAAGTGTTCTCCATAAAGGCATCTCCAAAACCATCTCCATCATTGTCTAAATAGTAATCAAAATATTGAACCCCATTGTCCACCACTCCATCACAATCATCATCCAATTGATTGCAAATTTCCGTTTGTGGAGCAATACAACTACCGTCGTTATCCGTAGCCTCAGGATTAAAATTACATGCGCTGGGATTGGTGCAACCCAAAACCTCGAACTCATCACATACCCCATCACCATCCTGGTCATTGAGGCAATTGCCGTCACAGTCAAACCCTTGTTCTGGATAGGTGCAGTTTCCTTCATTGGTTGCTGCTGGATTGAAATTACAAGCAGACTCGTCTGTGCAGCCTACTACTTCAAAAGCATCGCAAATACCATCATTATCGGCATCTAACAAGCAAATTCCTTGACAATCATATCCTGATTCGGGATAAATACAACCTGTATTGTCAGTAGCATCCTCATTGTAATTGCATGCGCTGACATCAGAACATCCGGCTATTTCCAATTCATCACAGATACCATCATTATCCGCATCATTGATACAAGCGCCTTGACAGTTGTAGTAAAATTCTGGATACTGACAGGATTGATCATTTGTTGTTGCCGCAGGGTTGTAATTGCAAGCCTCCACGTCTGTACAACCCAATACACTGCAATTTTCATCTATCGCTTCAGAACAGTTGTCGTCTATTCCGTTACTGCATACTTCCGTTATAGAGGGGTTGATACCGGCACTGCCATCATTACAATCATTCCCTGCCACCACATAACCAGATGGTAAGGTACATTGAACACTCGTTACTGCTGTATTTCCAAAACCATCACCATCTAAATCTTGATAGTAAGTAATGGGCTGATTCACGATAATGCTAACTGAATTACTCGCAGCCAATGCGGTAGTAGCGCACGCGGCATTACTCGTCATCACCACACTGATGGCATCATTGTTCGCTGGTGCAGCCAACGTGTAAGTAGCTGATGTCGCCCCGTTGATGTTCACGCCATTCTTCTTCCATTGATACGTTGGCGTTGTTCCCCCGTTGGTTGGAGTGGCTGTGAAGTTCACCGCGGTACCGGAGCAGACAGTTGAAGCATCAGCTGTGATGCTCACACTGGGAACTATACTCGAAGAAACCGTTATCGTAACTGAGTTGCTCGTAGCCACAGTTGTAGAGGTACAAGCTGCGTTGCTCGTCATAACTAGTGTAATCACATCATTGTTGGCTGGAGAGGGCAATGTATAAATAGGGGAATTGGCGCCGCTGATATTGATACCATTTCTTATCCATTGAAAAGTTGGATTGGTCCCTCCATTGGTAGGCGTTGCAGTTAAGACTACAGCACCATTGGCGCAGACAGTAGTTGAACTTGCTGAAATTTGTACTATCGGAGTTACTGATTCATTCACCGTCATCGTGATGGCATTACTCGCAACTGTTGCGGTGCTCACACAAGAGGCGTTGCTGGTCAATTGCAGTGTAATAACATCACTATTGACCAAGCTTGTGGTTGTATAAGATGACAATGTCGCTCCTGAGATATTTACCCCATTCTTCTTCCATTGATAAGCAGGTGTCGTTCCTCCATTGGTAATGCTGGAAGTAAACTGAACCGAAGTTCCAGCGCAAATACTGGTCGTTCCTGTTGTGATAGCAACCGTTGGTGTAACAGAATTGGTTACTGTCAATGAAACTGAATTACTGTTAGAGGTATTGGTTGACTGACAACTGTTGTTGCTCGTCATCACCACACTGATCGCATCGTTGTTAGCAGGAGCGGTCAAAGCGTAAGTAGCTGAGGTTGCACCACTGATGTTAACGCCATTCTTCTTCCATTGGTACGTTGGTGAAGTTCCTCCGTTGGTTGGAGTGGCTGTGAAGTTCACCGTGGTACCAGAGCAGACAGTAGAAGCATCCGCTGTGATGGCCACTGAAGGAGTTACAGCATCGCCTAAATTGATGGTTGTTGCATTAGAAGTCAAAGTGCATCCATTGGCAGAAACCGTACAAGTGTATACACCAGGTGTATCAGCAATGTAAGATGATTGCGTAGCACCATTGATGGCCACACCGTCTTTGTTCCATTGGAAAGTATACCCTGTGCCCGTTGTTGCGTTTAAAGTCAACATTTGACCAGTACACAAATTCTGTGTTCCACTCGGCAAAATTGCTGCAACAACAGTAGTGCCTGTAGAAGTTACTGTTGTCACCGGTGAAGTCGAAACACAGGCGCCACTGTTCACGGTAACCTGATAGTTACCTGGGGTTGTTGCCAAATAGGTAGATGATGTAGCACCTGAGATATTGGCTCCATTTTTCTTCCACTGATAGGTATTGGAAGGACTTGTAGGTGCCGTCAAAGTCACGCCATTGGGATTGCAAGCGGTACTCACCGTTCCTGATGGAAAGATGGGAGCTGTCAAGTAAAATGTAGTGGGCAAAGACATCTGCTGACAAGTAGTGGTATTGTTGGTCACCAATACTTTATACGCACCTACCTCAGTAGGTAAAATGGTAGGCTGCGTTGACCCTGGTATTACAGCATCGTTGAAATACCATTGATAACCATAGTTAGATGCCGTATTCACATTCAAATAAACCGTACTGGATTGGCATACTAAAATCTCACCTGTTGGATTGACAACTGCCGGCGGCAATTCGTATACATTGACATAAATGCTATCAAACAAATACTCATTTCCCAATTGGGCAGTCATAGAAAAATAACCGCTACCATCTGGAACAAAAGTTACAGTGTTGCCCACTGTTCCATTTTCCCATGTCACATTAAAACCCTGTGGACCAGCATAAGTCAAAGTCACTGGGAAGGTTGGACAACGTGATACTGTTTCTCCTTGTGTTATTAAATTTACAGCAGGATTGGCACCATTGAAGAAGATGGTTCGTTTAAATACAGGACCCCATTTATTGGTTCCATCTTTAGCGCGAATATTAAACAAGGTTGAACCGCTTTGATTCTCCCAGGTCAAGTGATCACGCAACAATGTTTCAATGGCATTGTCAAAGTTGCCATCAAAAGCAACAATGATGGACCCATTTCCTGCACCAGGATCAAAAACCCCAAAATAATACTCCGCAAATGTGATGTTCAATAAACGTCCGTTGGGTGTTTCATTCTTGAAAATAGTCTTCTTGAACAATGGACCCCACTGGTTGGATTCGTCTTTGAAACGGATATTGAAAAGCGCAGAATTCCCCGTGACACTCCATGCGTAATCATCTGCAAAGGCTTGCTCAACGGCGGCATTATAATCCCCATCAAAAGCCAAAATAGCAGTTGCAGATCCTGCACCAGGATCAAACGTTCCGAAGAAAAATTCAGCAGCCTGAATAGTCAAGTTTCTGAAAGTTGGAGGACCTTGAATGGACAATGTTTTCTTGAACAACGGTCCCCATTTGTTGGTTTCGTCCTTAACACGAACATTAAACAAATTCAACCCGTTGGATAGACTCCACGTTGTATTGTTGCTCACTGCTGTTTCAATCGCATCGGACCAATTGTCGTCCAAAACCAAAAGATTGGT
>CANNHA010000032.1 GCA_947504275.1 Flavobacteriales bacterium | reverse complement strand
GTAGGATTGAGTAAAGATCAAGATGGAGGGTTGTATTTTTTGACAAAAAATTCTTGGGGAGAGAAGAATTCTTCTAAAGGATATCAGCATGTATCTGGTTCATATTTTAAAGCCAAGACAGTTTGCATGGTGGTTCACAAAGACGCTATTCCTAAAGAATTGCAAAAGAAGATGGGTAAGTAATGCTTCGATTGATATTTAGAATAATTCTCTGGTCCTCCATCGTTTTCTTTGGGTTCACGATAGGATGGGTATTGTTGTACAAGTGGGTCAATCCACCGATAACGCTTTTCCACATGATGGATCGCGCCAAGGTAGAGGACTGTACGTATCATTATCAATGGGTAGATGGAGAGAAGATATCTACGAATTTAAAATTGGCCGTTGTGAGCAGTGAAGACAATCATTTCATGTCGCATAATGGTTTTGATTGGGAAGCCATTGAGAAGGCTCAACGATACAATGAGACGCACAAGAAAACGCGAGGAGCCAGTACCATTTCACAACAAACAGCGAAGAATGTTTTTCTTTGGCCGGCGCGCTCGTGGCTGAGGAAGGGACTGGAGGCATACTTTACCGTATTAATCGAGTTTTTTTGGAGCAAGGAGCGCATTTTGGAAATGTACCTCAATGTCATTGAAATGGGGCCGTGTACTTATGGCGTTGGTGCAGCTTCAGGATTGTATTTTGACACAACAGCCGATAAGTTAACCAAAGAGCAAGCGGCATTGATCGCCTCTTGTTTGCCCAATCCTAAAAAGTTTAAGTTGGAAAGGCCTTCTGCTTATATGCAAAAGCGCAAGCGCAAGATTATGAAGCTCATGAAATTGTTAGGTGATGATTATTTTGAGCGATACGGAACAACTTGGACTACTGATAACAGGGATAAGAAAGAAGCGGAGGTAGAAAAGGCTTTAGAAAAAATTCCCGTAGAGGATTTGCTGGTGCCTGTTGTGGATGAATCAAATGCTCAGGAAACCATGGATACCACTGATGTTCCAGCCCCTTTGGATACGTTGGGCCATTGATGCTTACAAGCTTGTAAAAGTGAAGTAATGGAGAGGCAAGTTTCAGATTTGCAGTCTAAATTATATCACCATGAACACAACACATTATTTATTGATTTTAGACCGCAGTGGCAGCATGTCAAACTGCTGGGACAGCACCATGAGCGCATTGAATGAGCAAATTCAATCCATCAAGAATGTTCAAACCAACAGTCCCAATGTTCCTATTAAGGTTAATTTTTTGACATTTAATAATGAGGTGCAGTTTGAGTTTCTTAGCGTTCCTGCCGCGCACTTGGAACCCTTGAACAATCAGCGACTTTTTCCTTCTGGTTGCACCGCCATGTTGGATGGAATAGGTCAGGGAATCAATAGAATTCAACATGTCATGCAGCCAGAAGATGATGTCGTTTGTGTCATTTTAACGGATGGCGAAGAAAACGCTTCTAAGGAGTTTGGTTACAAACAAATTGGAAGGATGATAGAGGACTTGAAGGCAACGGGGAAATGGTCTTTTATCTTGATGGGTGCTGATTTTGATATTTTTGATATGGCAGATAAATTAAAGATCGATGCTGACAAGCAAGTGCGTTATCAAAAGAAGCAAACCAAGGAGATGTTTCAGGAAATTGATCAAATGATGAATCATTATATTGTTGCTAAAGGAACAGGGAATTTGAAGGATGTTTTTAAATTTGATAAAAAGAACAACAAAGGCGGAAAATGATAAAGGCTCACTTAATACGAACGGCAGAGGTAGATGAGGAGGTATTTACCTCTGTTGTTCAGTATTTGCAGCAATTCAAAGGCGAGGTGGAATTTATTCACCATTATGACACCATTGAAATGTTGGGAAAGCCCAAAAGAGTTATCAAGAAAAATGACGATGATTTTGATCAACAGGATTTTGTCAACTTCAATAAAATTTCTGCACCGGAATTGATGATGGACGCGTCAAGACTTGATTTTCATGAGGTGAATGCTTACCCTTGGCAAAAGTTCTTTGATCTCATAAAGAAGTTTAGAAAGAAGAAGGGTGCAGTTATTCAACAAGAAAAGATAGCTTCACAATCTTTGAATCCATTATCAATAAAGGAAGATGACCATGTGTTCATTTTGACCTACCAAGCCAATGTGGAGAAGTGGTTTGTAGGCTCTGAAATGCACAATGGCCGAAATCATTTTATACATCTGTTGTATTGGAATCATTACATTCTCTCGGAGCCCGTTTATCCTGTGGCTTATCATGTGATGTCGACCATCTTGAAAAACCAAACTTTTGGAGATATTTCGGTCTACTTGCCATTGACTCATCAATCACCCAAAGGGTGTATGATGGACATGTGTTGGAATAAGACGGATGTGATATTGAAACTCCGCACTGCAGATATATGTCCAGATTGTATGAAGGCTTTTGTCAATCATGCGGTGAACAGAAATTTACTTCGTCAGGCTTTACAAGTTTTTGATCACGTTCGGGCGCAAGTCTTATTTCGAGAGCGTTTTTTAACGGTTCAAACATTGCCAACATTGCATATCAATTTGGCTAATTCTGAATTGTCTTTTCCTGAGTTATCTGATTTAAAGGTGAGTTTTAGACCCCTGGAAATGACCGTCTATACCTTCTTTCTTAGACATCCTATGGGCATCATTCTTTCTTATCTCCCCGATTATTATGAAGAGCTCTTGAGCATCTATTTAACCTTAACTCCTCATGTAGATATCGATCAAGCGCGGGATAGAATGGCTGATTTAACCAACCCTTTGAGCAATTCCATGAGCGAGAAAATATCTCGCATCAAGGCCAAGTTGAAGATTATGTTGGGCGAAGAAATAGCACAACCCTTCTTAATTCAAGGACCAAATGGTGGACTGAAAAAAATAGAAATCCCTAGGGATCGAGTAACTTATTTAAATCTTTGAAAGTTTGATAGCTTTGGTTTTGCTGTTGGGGAAAGCCAAGAAATAGGTTCCTGAAGGCAATGCATTGTTGGGGATGATCAAACGATTTGTTGTGTTTTCCAACAACCACTTTTCAGAGACAATTACCTTGCCTTGGTTGTCCAGCAACAAGTAATTGATATTTTTTTGAGCAGCACTGAAGTGATTGATTTCCCAGTGGTCCTCAAAGGAGGCAACGCTGAAATCTGAGTTCAGCGCTAAGTTATTTATGTTGTTTGGGGTATTGTCAAAGCCCACGTAAACCACGGTGGTATTTCCTGTATTGGGAATGGCCAAGGTGTCAATCTCATTGGCGTAGCAGATGTCGGCAGCGCTGCTTAATCCACCAGCTACTGTGATGATTTCGCTAACTGAAAAATCAGGACTGTATTTGGTGATGCGGTTGGGCGACCAACTGGCCACAAAGTAATTTCCTAAACCATCTTTGTCAATGCCATCACAATTCCCTAGTGTTGTTGTTGCCAAAGTAGTGATGGTGTTATCTGTTAAGTCAAGAGCTTTGATGGGTGCATTGCTACCCCAGGCAACAAAAACAAGGCGGTTGTTGGCTTCATCATACACGATTCCATTGGGAGTTGTTGTTGTGTTATTAGACAACAATATAGTTACTGGATTGGCCAAATCAGTGAAGTCTATCTGGTGAATTTTTTTGGTGCTGAAGTCAGTCACCCATACCCGAGCAACGCCATCTGACGCCATTCCATTGAGAAAACCAGCTCCAGTGATGTTGACGTTTTGAACCAGTGTATTAGTAGCAAGGTCAAAAACTTTCACCCGATTGGAATGAATCGCGAATAAGTGGTTGTCAAAAATCTCCATGCCATAGGCCGCTGCCAAAGGCGATGGTAATGTTGAAACACCATTGCCATCTCCATCAACGTGCACAACACTGTTGCTGTTGCTGACCAAGAATCTTCCCTGAATGGGATCATATTCTATGGATTCAATGGTTTGAAGATTTTGTGCTTGAAACACAAGGCTTGAGCAAATACAAGCGAGCAAAAAGAATGTACTTTGATAATTCATGGTTGGCAATAATAAGGCAAAGACCAATTCCCCGCTATCTTTGTTGCATGTTAAATGCATGGAAAAAACAACCAACGATTGGAATATTGGGTGGAGGCCAGTTGGGGAGGATGTTTATTGAAGAAGCCAGTAGATACGATGTCCACATTTCTGTTTTGGATCCGCAAAAAAAAGCTTCATGTGCCCATCTCGCATCTTCTTTTACGGTAGGTGATTTCAATGATTACGATACGGTAATGCAATGGGCAACTGACAAGGATATCATTACCATTGAAATAGAACATGTGAATTTGGATGCTTTGTTTGCATTGGAAAAAATGGGAAAAAAAGTTTTTCCTCAACCTCATGTTTTAGCGACAATAAAAGACAAAGGATTGCAAAAGTTGTTTTATCAAGAGCATGGTATTCCTACAGCGCCTTTTGTTTTGGTTGAAGATAAAAATGCTTTGGCTCAGCAGGAGTCCATTTTTCCTTGCATGCAGAAATTGAGAACGGGAGGATATGATGGAAAAGGAGTACAGTCTTTGAAAAGTTCAAGTGATTTGGAAAAGGCTTTTGATGCACCTTCTGTCCTTGAGTCATGGGTGGATTTTGAAAGTGAATTGGCTGTAATGGTAGCCAGAAATGAAAATGGGCAAGTAGTTACTTTTCCCCCAGTAGATATGGAGTTCAATGCAGAAGCCAATTTGGTTGAGTTTCTTTTTTCACCATCTGAACAATCTTCAGAGGTATTGTCCAAAGCGGAAGCATTGGCGGTGAAGGTTGCAGAGCAGTTGCAAATTGTTGGGGTTTTGGCTGTAGAGATGTTTGTGTTGAAGAATGGTGAAGTCTTGGTGAACGAAGTTGCCCCAAGACCACACAATAGCGGTCATCATACTATAGAGTGTTGTATTACATCACAATATGAGCAGCACCTTAGAGCCATCCTTAATTGGCCGTTGGGCAATACCGAAATTATTCAATCTGCGGTGATGATTAATTTATTAGGAGAAAAGGATAGTCATGGGTTGGCGGTGTATGAGGGAATGGAGAAAGTGTTGAAGGAAAAAGGAGTTTATGTCCACTTGTATGGAAAGGAGAAGACAAGTCCTTTCCGCAAAATGGGACATGTCACCATCATGGATCAAGATATTCAGGTGGCCAAGGAGAAGGCCCGTTGGGTGATGAAGACTTTGAAGGTGGTTGGTGAATAATTGACCTGAGAGTTTTAGTATTGAATAAAGAACGTTAGTTTAGCCATATGAAGCAGTACCATGATTTGTTGCAACATTTGTTGGACAATGGAGTTAAAAAATCTGACCGTACAGGAACAGGCACATTTAGCGTGTTTGGTCATCAAATGCGTTTTGATTTGAAGGACGGTTTTCCATTGTTAACAACCAAGAAATTGCACACCAAAAGCATCATACATGAGTTGCTTTGGTTTTTGAAAGGAGAAACCAATATTGCTTACTTGAAAGAGAATGGTGTAAGCATTTGGGATGAATGGGCGGATGAGAATGGTAACTTGGGACCGGTATACGGATACCAATGGAGAAGTTGGCCCAATCCTGACGGCACACACACTGATCAGATTACCAAATTGGTTGAGGGATTAAAAAAGAATCCTGATGGACGCAGACACATTGTTTCCGCTTGGAATCCTTCTTTTATTGATCAGATGGCTTTGCCTCCTTGTCATTGTTTGTTTCAATTTTATGTAGCAGAGGGTAAATTAAGTTGTCAATTATACCAACGCAGTGCGGATACTTTTTTGGGTGTTCCGTTCAACATTGCTTCTTATGCTTTGTTGACAATGATGATGGCGCAAGTGTGTGGTTATGAACCTGGAGAATTTGTTTGGACAGGCGGTGATGTTCATTTGTATAGCAACCATGTTGAACAAGCGCAATTGCAATTGTCAAGGGATTTTAGACCATTGCCTCAAATGAAAATGAATCCAGAAGTCAAAAATATTTTTGATTTTAAGTACGAGGATTTTTCATTGGAGAATTACGATCCACATCCACACATCAAAGCCGCAGTTGCTGTCTAATGAAAACGCCTATTGTAAGCATCATTGTCGCCATGTCAGCCAATAGGGGTATTGGCCGAAACAATGATTTGATGTGGCATCTACCAGAGGACATGAAGTTCTTCAAGGATAAAACTTTTGGACATCCGGTAATCATGGGGCGGAAGAATTACGAGAGTATTCCGGAGAAATACAGACCTTTCAAGAATCGATTGAATATTGTTATCAGCAGTCAAAATAATTACTCAGCTCCGGATTGTGTTTTAGTGCAAAACCTAAGCGATGCTTTGGTTGCTGCAAAAAAGAATGAGGAGAATGAAGTATTTGTGATTGGCGGCGGTCAAGTGTACCGGGAAGCTCTGGATTTGGGTGTTATAGACAGAATGTACATCACAGAAGTGGATGCGGTTTTTTCAGATGCTGAAGTTTTTTTTCCTGATTTTGATGAGAATCATTGGGAGAAATTAGAATTGTCAAGAAAGGAAAAGGATGAAAAACATCAATTTCCTTTTGTTGTCTATGAATACAACAAGAAGTTCTAGCCTTTGGCCCCAATATAGGCCATCAAACCAACACCGGTAAGTAAAGCATTTTCATCAATGTCAAAGCAGTTGTTGTGGACAGGGGCATTGAAAGTTTTTCCATCAGGTCCCGTTGTCCCCAATCGGTAGAAGCAGCTAGGATATCTTTGAGCGAAGTAAGCAAAGTCTTCCGCTGTTGTTCTTAAAGACAAATCAACAACATTTTCTTTTCCTAAAAATTCTTCGGCTAAAGATTTGGCCAAAGCTGTTTTTTCTGGATGATTGAATAATGCAGGATAACCCACATGAATGTCTACATTAATTTTGGTTCCTGTAGCTTGTTCTATGCCTTTTGCAATGTCATGAATGTGTTGATGGGCTTGGTATCTCCAATTTTCATCAAATGTTCTAAAGGTACCAGCCATGGTTACTTCATCAGGAATGATATTGGTAGCGCCTAGCCCTTGAATTTTCCCAATGGTTAAGACAGTTGGCGTAGCGGGCTCTGCACGTCTGCTGGGGATGGTTTGCAATGCCACAATGAGTTGTGCCGAAGCAACAATGGGGTCAATGCATTGATTGGGTTTTGCACCATGACCACCTTTCCCCTGCACGGTGATGTAGATTTCATCAGTGCTGGCCATGTACCATTCTGATTTGAATCCTACTTTTCCTGCAGGCAATTCTGGGTAAACATGCTGACCATAGATAGCCTCGGGTTGGTGATCATTGAATATTCCTGCTTTGATCATTTCATTGGCACCGCCGGGTAAAATTTCCTCACCAGGTTGAAATATGATTTGAACAGTTCCTTCCCATTGGTCTTTCAGTTGGTTCAATACAATGGCTGCTCCAAGCACACATGTTGTGTGCACATCATGACCGCAAGCGTGCATAACACCATCTGTTTTGCTTTTGTAATCCACATTGTTTTTTTCCAAAATGGGCAAGGCGTCCATGTCTCCACGTAAGCTAATGAAACGACTCTCAGGGTTTTTACCATGAATAATGGCTGTGATGCCTGTTTTTACCCAGCCATCAGTGAATGAGATTCCAGCTTCTTGAAGTTGTTTTTTAATGAAACCAGATGTTTCAAATTCTTGGAAAGACAATTCAGGATTGGCATGCAAATGCCTTCTGAAAGATCGCCATTTCTCTAATTGTTCAGCCGTGTTTTTTTGAATGGATGAAAGGATGGACATGGTATTAATCTTTACAAGGGGTTTGTGTGTTTACACCAATGCGTTGGATGTGTTGAATGTAGGCCGTTGAATCTTTGAGCAATACTTCTACGCCAATCAAGTCGTTTTCTAAATAATAGGTTTTGTCTTCTCCTTTGGTTTGGCTTTTTTCAAAATTAACAGAGCCATCATTCAATACAGATTTCCATTCACTTTCAGCAATAGCAAAGAAATTCGCTTCACATTGTGCTTCTGAGCCAATGGATTGATGTCTGGATAGAATATTGCCACGAATTTGTTTTCCGGGAAGCCACCCCAACCAATCGTAATTGGGGAACATGACATAGACCAAAAGGCAACCAATGGTAACCCCGATGAGGAATCTAAAAAGGCGTTGACTGAATTTCACCGAGCAAAGATGCGTTTTTTTTGACTAAAAACAATTAACCATGAACCGTGGATGGATTCCGTGAAAATACCGAGTTAAAAAAGGTGAAATCAGTAGATATTTGAAAAATGGGAATGAATGCCAAAAAGAAGATCGCGGTTGTTTGCGGAGGATACAGTGGAGAATCCGTTGTTTCCATGCGCAGTGCGTCTATGGTGATGGCCAATATTGACCGAGAAAAATATTCGCCCACTCAAGTGGTCATTGAAAGGCATCGTTGGTATGCGCTATCAGAGCAAGGAGAGGAGTTGTTGTTGGACAAGAATGATTTTTCAGTCATCATTGGAACGGATAAAGTAACATTTGATGGTGTTTTTATCATCGTTCATGGCGCGCCGGGTGAGAATGGCTTGTTGCAAGGGTATTTTGAGTTGATAGGATTGCCCTATACAACTGGAGACGTATTAAACATGGCTTTGACCTTTAACAAGAAAGCAACAACAGACGCCTTGCATCAATTGGGTTATCAGGTGGCCAATAGTGTTACCATAGGAAGAGGGGATCAAATTGAGGTTGATGAAATATTGCAAAAGGTTGGACTGCCTTGCTTTGTAAAGCCCAACAATGGCGGTTCTTCATTGGGGACATCTAAGGTCAAGGAGCAATCTGAATTGGTAGTTGCCATTCAAAAGGCGTTAGCCGTAGATGCCCAGGCCATTATTGAGCGATTTGTTAGCGGGACAGAGGTGACTTGCGGCGTGATTCAATGGCAAGGGAAGTTGAAAGCATTGCCTTTGACTGAAATAGTCACAGCCAATGAGTTTTTTGATTTTGAAGCCAAATACAACGGGGAGTCAGAGGAGATTACACCAGCAAGGGTGGAATCAGAAGTTTTTGAGAATGTTCAAAAGCTAGCAGTTGGAATTTACCGTGATTTAAATTGCAGAGGAATGATTAGGGTGGATTTTATCATTCAGGATAATGAGCCCTTTGTGATTGAAGTGAATACTGTGCCTGGATTTTCCGAAGCCTCAATTATACCACAGCAGGCATCGGCAGTTGGAATTGATAAAAAGGCTTTGATAACAGCGGTGATTGAAGGGTGTTTTTAAAAGCTAAGCAATTGAAAATCAATATTAAAAAGGTGATAAAATAAATAGTTGGTGTTAAGATGAGTTAAAAAAGGTCTTTTTCCTTATTTTAGCACCCTTTAACAAAGGAAACGTACAATTAATTCTATCCTAATATGCGGAAAAAAGTTACGCTATTGTTGGTTGGTTTGCTGGTCACATTGACAGGCGCTATCGCCCAAAACACTGGTACTTTGAAGGGAAAGGTAACTGATAAAGATACCAAGCAGCCATTACCGTTTGTAAACGTGATATTATTCCTCAATGGTAACCTGATTACCGGAGGGGCAACAGATATTGACGGTGAATACACCATTAAACCCATTGATCCAGGGGTATATGATGTCCAATTCAATTTTGTGGGATACACTTCACAAGAGTTGAAGGGGGTGCCCATTTCTGGAGGAAAAATTCAATTTGCCAACACTGAATTAACGGCTGGTAAGGAAATGAAAACTTTGGAAATCAATGAATTTAAAGTTCCTTTGATTGACAAGGATGGTGGAGCTTCAGGAGGAACAGTTACGCGTGAAGAATTAGCGCGCATGCCTTCTCGTGACGCTTTGGGCTTGGCTCAAACGGTTGCCGGCGTTAGCAGCGCAGGAACAGGAGGTGGTATTTCCATCCGCGGTGCTCGTACGGGTTCTACTTGGATTTACATCGACGGTATCAAAGTGAGAGGCTCGTCTTCTTTGCCTAAATCCGCGATTGAAGAGGTGTCGGTAATTACCGGAGGTGTTCCAGCAAACATTGGTGATGTTACTGGAGGGGTAATCAATATTTCTTTGCGATCTGCCTCTGCCAATTACACCGGAGGAGTTGAGGCTATTTCATCTGGTTTTATGATCAACGATAAAGTCAGAGGTCTGGATAAGTATGGTTACAATCTATTGGAAGGATCTCTTTCAGGACCATTGTTGTTCAAGAAGAAAGCAGATGGAAGCAAAGGTCGTCCTTTGTTGGGATTCTTCTTATCTAGCAACTATACAGATATAGTGGATGGTGGTCCTGCCTTTGGTGGGGTAAGCAAAATGAAAGATTCAGCGATTGAAAGTTTGAGAACAAACCCATTGCGTCAAAATGTTCAGGCAGATGGAACCGTGAATGGAGCATTGTACAATGCAGACTTTTTAACGGCAGATGATTTTGAGAAGATTGATACCCGTATGAATGTGCGCAATCGCTCTTTGAACGTTGTAGGTAAGGTGGATTTGACCGCTTCAGAAACAATGACTTTGACTGTCGGCGGAACTGCTGCGTATAGAAGAGGAAACGATTTTGATTATAACAATATGTTGATGAACTTTGACAACAACCAACAATCCACAGATTTGGATTGGAGAGGTTATGTTAAGTTTAGTCAGCGTTTTAAGAATGCCGAGGATGAGACCTCTACTTTGAAAAATGTATTCTACTCAATCATGGCGGATTACAGCAGCACATACCGATTGAGACAAGATGCTACCCACCAGGATGAATTGTTTAGATATGGACACGTTGGACGTTTTGATCAATTGCGTGCTCGCTCATATTCATTGGCCCCTGAAGGTGGATATTATGTTCAAAATGGTTGGCAGGATGTTAATGTTGCTTTTAACCCAAGTGAGTACAACCCCGATTTGGCAGCCATTACCAGTCAGTTCTTTGGATTGTTTGATACACCAACAAGCGTGAATGAAGTGGTGAATGGATCGGATGTTTTGATTACCGATGATGGATTCTTTGATGCTGCAAATAATGAGTTTACAACTGAAATTTTACAAATTGGCGAATCTCCCTATGCATCTTTGACAAATATTCAAGGAAACAATGGATTGATTAATGGCCAATTGCCAAGCAGTACTTATGGTTTGTGGAATTACTACGGCGGTCAAAGCAATAATTACAGTGTAAGTTCAAACAAACAATTCCGTGTTTCTGGTACAGGATCAGCAGATATTGGTGATCATGCTATCCAAGTAGGTTTTGAGTTTGAGCAAAGAAGAGATGCAGGTTATGCTATTGCTCCGGTAGGACTTTGGTTGCGTGCTCGTCAATTGGCTAATTTCCACAACCGAGAATTGAATACGGATAATCCCAGTTATTTCAGCGAAGATGGAATTACCTACGTGAATTACGGCAACTTGGTAGGTGCGGATCAATTTGAATTTGATTACAACTTGCGCGAGTCTTTGGGATTGGATGTTAATGGAACAGATTACATCAATGTAGATGCATTGAATCCTGATGAATTGAGCGTAAGCATGTTTGGTGCTGATGATTTGTTGAATCAGGGGAACAATATCGTTACTTATTATGGATATGATCCATACGGAAACAAGTTGTCTGGACGTCGTCCAACGATTGATGACTTTTTCTCAGAGGAGTATTCTTTGACAGATGGAAAAAGCTTCAAGACCAGAAGAATTGGTGCTTTTGAACCTACTTATATCTCAGGATATGTAATGGATAAGTTTGCATTTGATGACTTGATATTCAACGTTGGTTTGCGTATTGACCGTTATGATGCCAACCAATATGTGCCAATTGATCCTTATGTGATCAGTGAAGCTTATACTGCAGGTGAAGTTAATTTTGATAAGTTCGGAGTAAACAAGCCTAACAACATAGGTGAAGATTTTGTTGTTTACGTTGACAATGTTGAGCAGCCTTCAGCCATCACAGGATACCGTGATGGAAACAATTGGTACAATGCATCAGGAGCTTTGGTTTCAGATCCATTTACTTCTGTTGCCTCAGGTGGTCAAGTGAAGCCTTATTTGAAGGTAGATCCAAAAGCTGAAATGACTTCTAAGTCCTTCAAAGAGTATGAGCCGGTAGTGAATTTCATGCCACGTATTGCGTTCTCTTTCCCAATTTCAGATGAGGCATTGTTCTTTGCGCATTATGATGTATTGACACAACGTCCAACGGAAAGCAACAGATTTAACCCAATTGATTATTTGTATTTGAATACAAACCGCAATGTGTTGTTGAACAATCCCAATTTGAAACCCGAGCGCACTGTCGATTATGCGCTTGGATTCCAACAAGTGTTGTCAAAAACGTCATCTTTGAAAGTCGAGGCGTTTTACCGCGAGTTGCGCAATATGATTCAAGTAAGGTCATTTATTGGAGCTTATCCAGCAACTTACAAGGCTTTTGACAATTTGGATTTCGGTACAGTAAAAGGATTAACTCTTTCTTATGACTTGCGTCCAACAGGAAATTTGTGGTTGAAGAGTTCATACACACTGCAGTTTGCTGATGGAACGGGATCTACAACTCAAACACAGTTGGCCCTTATTAATGCTGGATTACCCAACTTGAGAACGGTGAATCCGGTGAATTATGACCAAAGACACCGTATCGTAACTACCGTTGATTATCGTTATGGTTCAGGTGCTGATTACAATGGTCCAGTTTGGTTTAACAAGCCAATATTTGAGAATACAGGTATTAATTTCATAGCCAATTTGGGTTCTGGAACACCTTATACTCCACAGGTTATTGCAACACCAATCACAGGTGAGGTGTCCCCAACAACTGAAGGTTCAATCAACGGCGCTCGTTTGCCATGGCAGTTTAATGTCGATGCCAACATCGATCGCAATTTTAATATTGAACTAAAGGGTAAAGACGGTAAGAAGAAGGCCGCCAATTTAAATGTTTATTTGTGGGTGAATAATTTGTTAAACACAATGAATATCAATGGTGTTTATCGTTTTACAGGAACTCCTGACGACGATGGATTCTTGGCTGCTGCCCAGTATCAGTCGCAGATTGAGTCTCAGAACTCTCCAGATTCTTTTAGAAACTACTATAGCATGTATGTAAATAACCCATATAATTTAGGCGCTCCACGTCAGATTCGTTTGGGATTAAGATTTGACTTCTAATTCAACCTAGGAAACCATGGAAAAGAGATATATGAAATTAGTGATGGTTGTCTTCATGGCCGTGATGTCCATGACCGCATCAGCGTACAAGTCAATCAATGTACGCAATCAATCAGAAAATACTGCAAATGGCCAAGTAAAAGCTGCAGCTTGTGCCCCTGCCACAGGTTTGAAGGATTTGGAATGGAACAATGTAAAAGCTACTATAGAGACTGGTGGTAATATGTGGATGGATCGTGCCAATGGAATGCCATCTTATGAGGTGCCAAAAGGCGGTGGCGTTTCATCATTGTATGCTGGAGCATTGTGGATGGGAGGACGTTCTCCTGACCAACAGTTGAAATTGGCTGCATTGACCTTCAGAGGAGATGGAAACGATTACTGGCCAGGTCCCTTGACCAATGATGGAAGTGCTTCTGTCAATGAAAATACTTGCGAGCAATATGATCGTTTCTTTGTTTCCTTGCGTCAAGATGCGCAAAGACACCGCGCCTATTTTGATTGTGTTTCTGCAGGTGATGATGACTGCGAAGAGAACTATTCTATTCCTGGATATTTCTACGATTATCCTGCCATGGGTAACACTGCGGCTGGTCAAGATTTGTATTTGGCACCTTTTTATGACTACGACCAAGATGGATTTTACAATCCTCAAAATGGTGACTACCCATGGTATGATTTCTTGAGAGAAGTGAATTGTGCTTCACGTAAAAGAGAGGATATTGTTCCTTTGTTCGGTGACCAAACATTCTATTGGATTTTTAATGACAAAGGAAATGCGCACACAGAGTCGCAAGGTCAACCCATTGGAATGGAAATTCGTGCACAGGCATTCGCCTTTAACTCCAACGATGAAATCAACAACATGACGTTTTACAATTATGTTTTGATCAATCAAGGAACACAAACTTTAACAGACACTTATTTTGGTTCATGGGTAGATGCTGATTTGGGAACAGCTACTGATGACTATGTAGGTTGTGATGTGAAGCGTGGTTTAGGCTATTGCTATAACGGTGATAACAATGACCAATCGTCTTCATCATCATTGGGTTATGGATTGAATCCGCCCGCTGTTGGTATTGACTTCTTTGAAGGTCCTTACCAAGATGAGGATAATATTGACAATCCTTTGACTTCGGACATTATCAATGCCACTGACTCTCTGGGTATTCCATATAGAGGTTTAGGTATTGGTTATGGAGACGGCGTAGCAGACAACGAGCGTTTTGGTATGCGTCGTTTTGTATATTATAACAACAGTACTAATCCTATTTTTGGTGAGCCTTCAGTTCCTTTGCATTTCTACAATTACATGAGAGGTGTTTGGAAGAATGGTGCTCAAATGTTGTATGGAGGTAATGGAGTAAGTGGAGCCGGTGTTTTAGCAGGTGTTTCCGCTCAGTATATGTTCCCTGATGACACCGATCCTTATAATTGGGGAACTTTTGGTGTTCAAGTTGAGCCATGGTCAGAAGTTAGTAGTGGCAACGTAGCTGCTGATAGACGCTTTATTCAATCAGCAGGCCCATTCACTTTGGAGCCTGGAGATTATAATAACATCACTATGGGTGTTGTTTGGGCAAGAGCTACAACGGGTGAAGCTTTTGAAAGTGTTCGTTTGTTGCGTCAATATGATGACAAAGCCCAAGCCTTGTTTGACAATTGTTTCGAGTTGGTTTCTGGTCCTGATGCTCCAGATGTTTCTGTTCGTGAATTGGACCGTGAAATCATTTTAATGTTGAGTAATGATAATGTGATCAGCACCAATTACAATGAGAATTATGGTCCGGATCAAGCTGGTTTTGATCCAAGTATTCCTGAAGAATTGGCAGATGGAACACAATTGGATACCACTGCACGCTCTTATAAGTTTGAAGGATACATGGTCTACCAATTGGCCAATGCAGATGTTAGTGCAAGTGAATTGGGTGATATTGCCAAAGCACGCATGATTGCCCAGTGTGATGTTGAGAACGATGTAATCAATATTGTGAATTTTACACGTGACCCAATTTCTGGTTACATTGTACCTGAATTAAAGGTACAAGGAGCTAATGAAGGCATTCGTCGCTCTTTCCAAGTCAAGACCGATGCCTTTGCGCAAGGTGACAACAAGTTGATTAATCATAAGACTTACTACTTTATGGTATTGGCTTATGGTCACAACAATTATTTGCCATACGATTTGGCCGCGGAGAATGGTCAAGATGAGGCTTTCCTTGCATCACGTAAGGCTGCTTTGGGTGAAATTCCCGTCATCGCTGCCATCCCCCATAGCCAAACCCCTGCCAACGGTGGTTCTATTTTAAACGCTCAGTATGGCGATGGCGTAGCGATTACGCGCATTGAAGGAAAGGGAAATGGATTGAACAGTTTGACCTTGGATGCAGCAACAGAGGCCGCAATTTTGTCCAATATCACCTCTTCAGAGTGCACCTACCTTCCTGGTATGGGTCCTGTTGATGTAAAGGTGGTTGATCCATTGGCGCTTCCAGCGGCAGATTTTGAGTTGTCTTTGGTAGCAACAGACAATACGGAGTCAAGCCCTGATTCGATGTCTTGGCAGTTGGTTAACTTAACCACTGGCGATACCTTGACACCAGCTCACAGCTTTAGAATGGGAAGTGAGGATGTGTTGTTGGATTATGGATTGTCTATCAACTGGAGTCAATACCAATACTTGAACGACGATGGTGCTTTTGTAAAACACTACACTGAATTGATTTCAGGAAGCATGGAGTTTGCAGATCCTGCCAAGCCTTGGTTTGCGGGTATTCCTGATCAAGAAGGTTTCCAAGAAGGCAACTGGCTTAGAGCAGGAAGCGTAAAGACTGAAGGAACGGATGCCGCAGCATTGTTTGAACAGTTGTATGACGATTTTGAACAAGGAAGTGGAGACGATCCCTTTACCGATGCTTCAGAGAAGTATGAAGCTGTTGTAGGCGGAACATGGGGACCTTATTGCTTGGCATCCTATTCTGTATTGAACTTTGACACGGATGGAGACCCAGCCACACCAACAGAAACGGTGAACAATGTTGCCCCAACGATCAATGATGTCAAGGGAGATAACAACACGATTGATGCAGACCGCAGAAGCAATATCCGCGGATTGAACAACGTAGATGTTGTGATGACCAGCGACAAGAGCAAATGGACAAGATGCGTTGTTTTTGAAATGAACGCCAATGGTTTGGCACAAGACAATGACGGCATCAGCAATGGTACGCCAAGCAAGATGAAGATGCGCCACCACAAGTCAGTGGACAAGAATGGAAGAACAGCAGATGATGCAGGCTTCAATGCTGCTGAAGGAAACTTGACAGGCGAATGGGGTATGGGTTGGTTCCCAGGATATGCCGTTGATTTGGGAACAGGTGAGCGTTTGAACTTGGCCTTTGGTGAAGATTCATGGCTAGTAGGAGAGAATGGCAATGACATGATTTGGAATCCAACCTCCAACCTGTTTGCCCCACAAGGATTTGGTGCGGTAGCAGCAGGACAACACTGGATTTATGTGTTTAAGAACTTTGCCAATGAGGACAACAGCACTACAGTGGTACCTGGATACGACAATGGACAGTTTATGTTTGATCAATTGAGCAACAGCGCCTTGAGCTCGAGCAACTGGAAGAAGATTTTCCGTGCTGCCACATGGGTTGGATCAGCAGCCTTGACACCTGGTTATAGCTTGAAGTCAGTTGAGGAAGGATTGATTCCAAATACTGTACGTGTAAGATTGCGTGTAGCACAGGCGTATGATAAGTTCCGTTACAACAGTGGAGATTTGAATGACTTGAGTCAAGCACAAAACACATGGAGACCATTGTACCGTTTCAGCACCAAGGGCATTGCACCGGTGTTGGGAGATGCAGCAACAGCAGAGGATGCGTTGAGCATGATCAATGTTGTACCAAATCCATACTATGCCTTCAGCTTGTATGAGACCAGTAAATTGGACAACCGCGTAAAGATCACGAACTTGCCTGAGGAGTGTGTGGTAACGATTTACGACATGAATGGAACATTGATCAGACAATTCAAGAAAGCAGATCCGCTGACCAGCTTGGATTGGGACTTGAAGAATGGGAAGAATATTCCTATCGCATCAGGAACCTACATCATCCATGTCAACGTTCCTGGAGTAGGAGAGAAAATCTTGAAATGGTTCGGCGTAATGCGACCAGTGGATTTGGATAATTTCTAATTGAATTTTGAAAGAGAAAACATGAAAAAGAATATAGCCACATTGATTATCGCTGTAGGAACAATATTTACAGCAGTAGCAGGTAATCCAGATCGCGCAGGTTCGGCAGGGGCGGGACACCTTTTGGTGAATCCTTGGGCAAGAAGTGCAGGATTGGGTTATTCGGCAATGGCCTCCATCAACGGTATTGAAGCTTCCTTCAATAATGTTGCAGGTTTGGCTTTTGTGAACAAAACAGAATTGTTGTTTTCATCTTCCAATTACTTGGTGGGATCAGGTATTAAATTGAACGCCTTTGGATTTGGACAGCGTGTTGGTGAGTCGGGAGTTTTGGGTTTGACCGTGACCAGTATGAATTTTGGAGATTTGGAAATCACAGAAGAGGATTTGCCAGAAGGGGGAATCGGATCGTTCTCTCCTACCTATAACAACATCGGAATGTCTTATGCTAAGGCGTTTTCGAATAGTATATACGGCGGAATTACAGTTAGAATGATATCAGAGGCCATTTACAATGTTCGTTCACAGGGAGTTTCTTTTGATGCTGGAATTCGTTATGTCACAGGAGAGAATGATAAAATTCGTTTTGGAATATCATTGCGAAATGTTGGTCCTCCCATGAGATACAGAGGTGATGGTATGACAGTTACAGCTACGATTCCAACCAACGGAACGTCTTTGACGGTAGAGCAACGTTCAGAGAAATATGAATTGCCGTCTTTGGTAAACGTAGGATTTGCCTATGATTTCATCTTTTCTGAGAATGCAAAATTGACCAGTAATTTTCAATACACTTCCAACTCATTCACAAAGGATCAATGGGGTGTTGGAGGCGAGTTTAATTTGAAAGATCGATTTATCTATCGCATGGGATACCAGTGGGAAAATGGATTGAAGTCAGATGAAGATCGCACATCTGTCTTTACAGGTCCAACAGCGGGTTTAACTGTTCAAATGCCCATGAACAATGGTGGTTTTATTGGATTGGATTATTCTTACAGAACAACCAATCCATTTAATGGAGTTCATAGTATGGGATTGCATTTGACTTTGTAATTAAAAAAAAACATATCTTTGTAAAAGAAACCTCTCGGGGTTTCTTTTTTTTCTAAAACAATCGAGCCATGGCCATAGCGTACTACACAGCAGAGGGATTGAAGAAACTCAAAGATGAGTTGCACAATTTGAAAACAGTTGAGCGACCCAAGATTAGCCAGCAAATAGCGGAGGCAAGGGATAAGGGTGATTTGTCTGAAAATGCGGAGTATGATGCAGCCAAGGAAGCACAGGGCTTGTTGGAGGCGCGCATAGCAAAGATGGAAGATTTGGCAGCCAACGCAAGATTAATAGACGAGACCCAAGTAGATAATTCTAAAGTTTACATTCTCTCAAGCGTCAAGATCAAGAATCTGAAGAACAACGCAGTTGTTGAATACACCTTAGTGGCTGAAAATGAAGCAAATTTGGCAGAGAAGAAGATAAGTGTTGATTCACCAATTGGAAAAGGATTGTTGGGTAAGAAGGTTGGTGACATAGCCAAGGTGCAAATTCCTGCGGGATTGATTGATTTTGAAGTTTTGGACATCAATCGATAATGGCTACTATATTTTCAAGAATAGTATCAGGTGAGATTCCCTGTTACAAAGTAGCTGAGGATGAAAAGCATTTGGCTTTTTTTGATGTGCAGCCCGTCGCAGAAGGTCATGTTTTGGTAATACCCAAGATAGAAATCGATTATCTGTGGGATATGGATGATCAAGAGCTTTCCGATTTAATGGTTTTCTCTAAGTCTGTTGCCACGATGTTGAAATTGCATTTTCCATGCAAGAAAGTAGGTATGGCAGTCATTGGTCTGGAAGTAGCTCATGCCCATGTCCATCTAATTCCCATGAATCACATAGGAGATTTGGATTTCACCAAAGAGCGGCTCAAGATTTCGCCGGTGCAATATCAAGAATGGATACAAAAATTGTCTTAAAAGTATATTTTCTTTAGGTTTTTCAACTTTTTATCGTATCTTTGTTCATAACTCTTTAAAGGGTTCATTTTTAATTTATTATTCAAATGAAGCGACAATTATTGTTTTTGTTCATGGTGTTTTTTGCTGTGAATTTTTGTGCACAGAACGTTTTAACTTCCCCATTCACACTAGGATTTCTCGGGGATGCATCCGGCAATAACTCTGCTACGAATTGTGTTTTTATCCAGAATGTAGGCATTTCAAAAGTGCAATTCATTCAAGATTCACCACAACAAATTTATGTGAGTCAGGGAAATGATATTCCCGGACAAGTCAAGCTTACAGATGCTTCTGGAGTGGAGTTTCTAATTCCTGGATTTATTAAATGGAGAGCGCCAAGCGGAAATAATCCGTCTACGATGATTTTTAAACCCAACACTGGGGTGAATCAAAATGTTGTTATTTATAACAATGGACAAAATCAGGTATATAATTTGAGCCCGTCCAAATACATCGGATTAACTTTTAATGGAAGAACCCTCAATATAGAAGGAGGTCAGGTAACTGGAAATTCAGCATCAATGTTGGAGAGGTTGAACTCTTATTTCAACTCCTTACCTAAATTATCGGTTTCTAGCGTCAGTGTTTCAGAGGAGTCTGGAATGGCAGTTTTGTCAGTTACAAGAACGGGAAGCTTAAATCAGGCAATTTCTTCTGATTATGTTTTTTCAAACGTTACCGCTAATAATGGAAGTGATTATACAGGAGTTAACGGAACCATCACTTTGCCAATTGGCGCGTCATCAAGCACAATTTCTGTTCCGATCATTGATAATCCCATTTACGAGTTGACAGAGACATTTCAAGTAATTTGTAATAATCCAGTCAATGCTGCTATCCTTGGAGGTACAGGTGTTGTTACAATTTTAGATTCGGATCAAATTGTTTATGGTTGTTTGGATACAACGGCATGTAATTTTAATCCATGTGTTTTTCAAGACAATGGAACATGCATTTATCCCACTCAAGAGCAATGCAATGGATTAGATGATGATTGTGATGGTAATATTGATAATGGTTTTTCATTGAGTACATTTTATGTAGATCAGGATGGAGACCTTTATGGAGATAGCAACCTGCCTATTATGGCATGTGTTCAGACCCCCGGAATTGTTACCAACGGTGGAGATTGTGACGATTTCAACTCAGAAATTCATCCAGGTTCGGTTGAGGTCTGTAACAGTATTGATGATGATTGTAATGGTATTATCGATAACGGGTTTGATTTGGATGGTGATCTGTGGACCACTTGCGAAGGAGATTGTAATGAGCAAGACCCATCAATAAACCCAGGAGTTTTGGAAGGACCATTTCAAGATGGAACTTGTGATTTTATTGATAACAATTGTGATGGTGTCGTTGATGAGTATTGGGATCAAGACCAAGATGGATTTACAGTGTGTGAGGGAGATTGTGATGATTTCAATGATTTAATTCATCCAGGGGTCAATGAATCATGTAACAACATCGATGACAACTGTAACAGTCAGATCGATGAGAACTTGACACAGTATCCAGTATACACCGATGCAGATGGTGATGGTTATGGCGTAGCAACAGGAACAACCTCTTGTACCCCAAGCACGATTACTCCTGGCGATTGTAACGATGGCAACAACTCGATTAATCCAAACGCAGCAGAATCATGCAATAGCATCGATGACAATTGTAACAATCAGGTCGATGAAAGTTTGATTTCTGGATGTACAGATTTTACAGCATTCAATTATAATCCAGATGCAAATTGCGACAATGGTCAGTGTATCCCTAGAGTTTATGGATGCACCAATGCTGATGCATGTAATTATATTCCATCAGCGAATACAGATGATTCTACATGTGTCGTATTAACCATTGAGTCCGATACCAACAATGTTTGCGGAATTCAGCCGGTTGTGTTAAATGCTATTGTAACAGGATTGGCACCAAACTCAGGAATAACAATGAACAATGGACCAATCACCGGATTCACCGGTCCTTTCTTCTTTGAGAACAGCAGTTATTATATTTCAAGTCAAAGCACAAATTGGGCATCAGCGAATGATGCGGCTATTGCGATGGGAGGTCAATTGGCGGTAATCAATTCCAATGATGAATTGAATTACGTGAAGAATTTAATTGGCCAAAATGGAGTTGCTCCTTGGATAGGATTGACACAGGATGTCAATGCTCCAGATTTTTCTGAACCCGCCGGTGGATGGTACTGGACCAATGGTGTACCTTTTGCATTTAACTGGGATTTGCAATTCGATACCGAGCCGAATAACTGTACAGCTTGTTGCGGAAGTGTTGAGAATGCTGGACAGTTCTACAGCAATGGAACATTTAATGATTTGTGCATTAATACCAATACACGATATCTTGTAGAGTTTAACCAAAGTGCTTCTTATACGATTGTTTGGAGCAATGGGATGCAAGGAAATCAGATTGT
>CANNHA010000031.1 GCA_947504275.1 Flavobacteriales bacterium | reverse complement strand
TGCACAACCGAAAAGCCTAAATTAAGAAATGAAAACAACCCAGTATTTCTCTTTATTCGTTTCAGCGATGGTCTCGTTATTGTTATTAACGGGCTGCCCAAATCCTGAAAATAAAATCCCTGCCAATTGCTTTGATGGCATCTTAAATAATAACGAGCAATTGATTGACTGTGGCGGTCCTTGCGAGGAATGCGACCATTGCATCGATGGGATTTTCCAACCAGACTTGGGTGAAACTTGGTTGGATTGTGGCGGAGAATGTGGTGCTTGTGACCCTTGCGCTAACGGTATCCAAGACAGCTTGGAAATGGGTGGTGATGAAACGGGAGTAGACTGTGGAGGAACCAATTGTGGTCCTTGCGGTGACCTTTGTGGAGATGGATTACTAAACGGCAATGAAACTCAAATTGATTGTGATGACACCGCTTATGTGGATGTTAACGGAAACAACTACTACAACTTGGGTGATATCTATACCGGAAATTGTCAAATCTGCCCTACTTGTATCGATGAAATCATGAATGGCAATGAAGTGGGTATCGACTGCGGTGGATCAATGTGCAGCCCATGTGCAACTGACGGTAATTGCACCAACGGAGTGGTTGATGGAAATGAGTTCTGGACCGACTGCGGTGGAAGCACTTGTCCTTATTGCGATTCTATTTTGGATTGGAATGCAGGAGCGACAGCCTTCACTTCATTGAGCTTCATCAAAACATTCAGCGGTTATAGTTTTGACGTAACAGGAACAACTTTGACCAGTGAAATGTTAAATATTAAATGTGCTGAACCTGCTGCTGGCTGGTTGCCCGGAACTGTAATTTCGATGAATCCGAGCACAACAGATCAGGTTGCATACACCAAAAATGGTGTGGTTTACTCCACTTTGATCAATGGTGCTTCCGGCTCATTCACACTGACCAAATTTGATGCTCCCGCCACGGCAGATGCCTATATCCGCGGAACTTTCACTGGAACATTGAAATCCAATACAGGAGCAACTATGTCTATTACCAATGGTATGATTCAAATCAGATACGAATAATCTGAAATACATTAATCAACAAAAAGGCTACCACATGGTAGCCTTTTTTATTGCTTCATAGCCCTCAGCATCTCTCGCTTTCCGGGTGGGCCCGCGAGCCGCTCAACTTGAAAACCGGCCTGCTTCAAATTTCTGCGCACTTGTCCTTTGGCACAGTAACTAACCCAGACGCCTTCAATGTTCAGCAAATCATAACATTTCTGCATCATTTCCAATGTCCATAAATCTGGCTCCAACTCTGGTCCAAAGGCATCAAAATAAATCAAGTCAAACTTTTCATTCAAACCCATTTCCTGTAATCCTTTTCTCAATTTTTTAAAATGAAAGGAATGATTAAACTGGTTGACTTCATCAAAGGATGATGCATGAATATCTTCAAAAAACGATTTTCGTTTTTCATCCAACTGTTCATCACACAACGCAGTGACCAATTGGCTATTCAATGGAAATGGCTCCAATGCCGAATAATAGATAAGTTGATTGGGTTTAGCTTCATAAGTTAATAATGCATTTAACCCAGTCCCCAACCCTACTTCTAAAACAGATATTTTTGATCGATGATCAAACAATTTCAATCCATTCTTGATAAATACATGGTTGCTTTCTTGCTCTGCCCCATGGCGAGAATGATATGTTTCATTCACCTCTGGAATCCAAAAGGTAAATGATCCATCTTCCGTTTTGATCAATTTACGGACGAGTGAATTGTTCACCGCGGTATTGTTCAAAGCTTTATTCATTGGGCTTTCCGTTTCTTCCATCTTCCTTTAATTTTGATTATCAAACGCAAACTCATGGCAAAGAAAACCAAAACCACAACAACCAAAAAGAAATCTTTCTACTCAGAAAAGAGTATGACCTTTTTGGAAACCTATTTGAACAACGCATCCCCTACAGGATTTGAATCTCCAGGACAACAACTCTGGTTGGATTACATCAGACCGTATGTGGATGAATATATGGTGGATACCTATGGCACTGTTGTTGGCGTAATTAATCCTCAAGCAAAATACAAAGTTGTCATAGAAGCCCACGCCGATGAAATTTCTTGGTTTGTTCATTACATCACCAGCGATGGATTCATCTATTTGAGAAGAAATGGTGGAAGTGATCATATGATTGCGCCCAGTAAAAGAGTGAATATTCACACGCCAAAAGGTGTGGTCAAAGGTTTGTTTGGATGGCCTGCCATTCATGTGCGTACAGCGGAAAAAGAGGAAACGCCTAACATGAAAAACATCTTTTTGGACGTGGGAGCGTCTAGCAAAAAAGATGTTGAAGAAATGGGAATACACGTTGGATGTGTAGCCACATTTGATGATGAATTCATGGTGCTCAATGACCGCTTTTTTGTTGGACGTGCATTGGACAACCGCATTGGAGGTTTCATGATTGCTGAAGTAGCACGTTTACTCAAGGAACGCAAAGACAAATTGCCATTTGGTGTGTACTTCACCAACTCCGTTCAAGAGGAAATTGGATTGAGAGGTGCTGAAATGATAGCCCATCGCATCAATCCAGATGTTGCCATTGTTACAGATGTTTGCCATGACAGCTCTACTCCAATGATGAATAAAGTGCGTGATGGAGAATTGGCTGCAGGCAAAGGGCCTGTTGTCAGCTATGGCCCAGCTGTCCAGAACAATCTATTGAAACACATCATTGATGTTGCATCAAAGAACAAAATTGAGATCCAACGTCAAGTGGCCTCTCGTTCCACTGGAACAGACACAGATGCTTTTGCCTATAGCAACATGGGTGTGGCCAGCGCCTTGATTTCATTGCCTTTGCGATACATGCACACCACCGTAGAAATGGTAGACAAAAATGACGTTGAAGCCGTTATTGAGTTGATCTACGCCAGTTTAAAAGCCATTAAAAACGGTCAAGACTGGAGATACATCAAGTAAATTCACAAATCAACCGAAAAAGGGATGAATGAGGATAACAATTCTCATTTTTCCCTTTTTTTCATATTGATTACCTTTGTCCAACGATTCAATGAAAGTCGAACTTAAACATTAATGCATGAACCATGTAGGTACTCGTCCTGAAGGAGCAACACTCGATTATTTGGGACTAAAAAATTTGGCCACGGCCTTTTGGAATCTATCTCCAGCAGAATTGGTAGAAGAAACCATCTCATTAGAACAAGGAAGTTTAACAAGCACGGGAGCTCTTGCCGTTGACACCGGTGAATTCACTGGACGTTCTCCAAAAGACAAGTTCATTGTCAAGGATAGCAAAACAGAAAATTCTGTTTGGTGGAGCCAATTCAATATTCCTTTCGAAAGCGCCAAGTTTGATCGCTTATTCGAAAGAATGCAAGCCTACTTGACGGGCAGAGAAGTTTATGTTCGTGATGCTTATGTGTGCGCTGACCCACGCTACCGAATGAACGTGCGTGTGGTAACAGAATTTCCTTGGAGCAATATGTTTGCCTATAACATGTTCATGCGCCCGACCAAAGAGGAGTTGAAAACCATTCAACCTGATTGGCACGTCATCTGTGTTCCAGGGTTTATGGCAGACGCTGAAATTGACGGTACAAGACAACATAATTTTGCGGTTATCGACTTTACCAAAAAAATGGCCATCATTGGTGGTACTGGTTATACAGGTGAAATTAAAAAAGGAATATTTACTGTATTAAACTACGTCCTACCGCATGAAAAGGGAGTGCTTCCCATGCACTGCTCTGCCAATGTTGGTAAAGACGGAGATACGGCCGTATTCTTTGGATTAAGTGGAACGGGAAAGACAACCTTATCCTCTGATCCCAATCGCCAATTGATTGGTGATGATGAGCATGGATGGACGGATACCACTGTTTTCAATTTTGAAGGTGGATGTTATGCAAAAACCATTGATCTTACAAAAGAGAAAGAACCTCAAATCTATGACGCCATTAAGTTTGGTGCCATTTTGGAGAACATCGGTTTTGAAGAAGATGGAGTAACACCAGACTACGAAGACAAATCAAGAACTGAAAATACCCGTGTAAGTTACCCCATTCACCACATCGATAACGTGATGAATCCTAGCATGGGCGGTATTCCCAAGAATATTTTCTTCTTAACCTGTGATGCATTTGGTGTATTGCCTCCCATCAGCAAGTTAACCAAGGGTCAAGCCATGTACCAATTTATCAGTGGATACACTGCTAAAGTAGCAGGTACTGAAGCTGGAATTACTGAGCCAACAACCACATTTAGCGCTTGTTTCGGTGCTCCTTTCCTTCCACTTCATCCAACGCAATATGCAGAGATGATGGGTAAGAAAATTGACGAAAGCGGAGCCAAGGTTTGGTTGATCAATACAGGCTGGAGCGGTGGTTCATACGGTACAGGAGAACGTATGAAATTGAAATTCACCCGTGCTATGATTACTGCAGCATTAGAAGGTAAATTGGATAACGTTGAATTTAAAACCCATGAGGTTTTTGGTTTATCAATGCCCACCTTTTGTCCTGATGTTCCTGCAGAATTATTGGATCCAAAATCAACTTGGAAAGACGGATCTGCTTATGATGCAAAGGCCAATGAACTGGCTGAAAAGTTTGTTGCTAATTTTGAAAAATTCAGAGAGTTTGCCAATGAAGAAATCATGGCAGCTGCTCCAAAAATTACCGCATGATCATTCCAACTTCTGACATTTCACTGTCAGCTTTGAAAGACCTATTTTATTCATCGGAGAGCCTTGAGCTCTCCGATGTTGCAATACAACAAATCCAAAAAGCCAGAACTTATCTGGACTCTTTTAGCGGTACCAATGGGGCTCCTGTTTACGGTGTGAATACTGGATTTGGCTCTCTTTGCAATACTGTCATTCCTGACCAAGACATGAGTCAGTTGCAACGCAATCTGCTCATTTCGCATGCTTGTGGAATGGGTAATGAGGTCCCCTCTGAAATTGTTCGCTTGATGTTATTGCTGAAAATTCTTGGCTTAAGCAAAGGATTCAGTGGGATTCAATTAGAAACTGTCCAAATCCTTTTGGACTTATACAACAACAAAATGACTCCTGTTGTATACGAGCAAGGATCATTGGGTGCTAGCGGTGACTTGGCTCCACTTTCCCACATGTGTCTTCCCCTTTTGGGACTGGGCGAGGTTGATTACAAGGGACAAAAGATTTCAGGACAAGAAGCTCTTTCCATTCTCGGAAAAAAATCCATTGTATTAAAAAGCAAAGAAGGATTGGCGCTTATCAACGGCACCCAATTCATGAGCGCTTATGCCACCTTTAATGTATGGCGCGCACAAGATGCCATCAACAAAGCCAACCTTACAGGAGCCATGAGCTTAGAGGCTTATGACGGTCGAACAGAACCCTTTTTACATGCCTTACACGCCGTGCGTCCACACGCAGGTCAGTTGCACATTGCTGCGCAATTCCGTGGGCTTTTGGAAGGATCTTCGATTGCTTCACAAGAAAAAGCACATGTGCAAGACCCTTATAGTTTTCGCTGCATACCACAAGTGCATGGTGCCTCATGGGACACGTTGCAATATGTGACAACCGTGGTGGAAACGGAAATCAACGCCGTAACGGACAATCCAGTGGTTCTTGTGGATGAAAACAAAATCATCAGCGGTGGACATTTTCACGGACAGCCGCTGGCTTTGGTGCTTTCCTACCTGACAATAGCCATGGCTGAAATCGGGAGCATCTCAGAAAGAAGAATTTACAAATTGATCAGTGGAACGCGAAATCTACCTGCATTTTTGACACCCAACCCAGGATTGAATTCAGGCTTCATGATTGTGCAATACACCGCTGCATCGATTGTATCACAAAACAAACAATGGTGTACACCAGCTGTCATTGACACCATCGACAGCAGCAATGGACAAGAGGATCACGTGAGCATGGGGGCTAATGCCGCAACGCAATTGCACCGCCTCATGGACAATGTCGAAAAAATTATTGGACTAGAAGCGTTCACAGCAGCACAAGCATTGGGATTTAGACGCCCATTACAATCTTCTCTCATGATTGAAGAAGCGCACCAATCCATCCGAAAAGTCATCCCATTCATCGAAACCGACACCTACATGAGCCCCTTGATGCATGCCGCTTTTGAGTGGGTGAAGGGATGAGGTAGCGATAGCAATACTTCATCTCCTCATCCCTTCATCACTTCATCACCTCAACACCTCATCACTTCCCTCTTCCCTTGATCACCGTGACCACAGTATAGAATAAAATCTTGATGTCCATCGCAAGCGTCATGTTCTCCAAGTACAGAATATCATATTTGAGCCTTTGAACCATCTGCTCCACATTTTCAGCATAGCCATACTTGACCTGTCCCCATGAGGTGATGCCGGGACGAACACGCAACAACTTCTTGACATGCGGCGCCTGCGCCTTGATTTGATCAATGTAATACTGTCGCTCGGGTCTGGGTCCTACCAACGACATTTCCCCCATCACCACATGACCAAATTGAGGAATTTCATCCAATCGCGTTTTCCGTAAAAATTTACCCACCTTGGTGATACGCTGATCATGGGAAGAAGACAACTGCGGCCCGTGGCGCTCCGCATCCACAACCATTGTCCTAAACTTCAACATTCTAAAAGTCTGCCCATGAATGCCCACCCGATCTTGCCAGAAAAAGATGGGACCATCTGATGTCAATTTGATGGCCACTGCGATGGTGATGTAAACTGGTGACAAAATCAATATTGCAATTAATGACAACACGACATCCATCAATCGTTTTAAACTCATTTGCCATGTGGGCATCAATTCCCGATCGATGCGCACCAATGGAACTCCATAAACACTGGTCATCTTTACTGACCCACTCAACAAATCAAAGGTGTCCGGAATAATGCTCACATCCAAATCAAAATCCAACAACACAGACATCACTTCGGACAAATGCTTGTGGTCCGAACTCTCCACTGCAATGATCACCTCACGAATTCGGTGCTCTTTGATTAATGCTGCCAACTGATCCACCTGGCCCAAAAAAGGCATGTATTGCTTCAGTAAATCGTCCTTGCCATTGATTCTTACAAAACCTGCAAAACGATAACCGCCCATGTTGTTTCCAGATACAATTTCATCGTACAAGGACAAAGCCCGTGCATTGCCACCAACAATCAAAGTCGGAAATCCCCACTCTCCGCTCTTCATCCTACGCACTGTAGCTGATGTCAAAATCAAGCGCAACGTCAAAGCGATAATCCAATGAGAAAGGAACAAAACAGAAATGCTCCGGTAATAAGACGTATACCCAGGCAAGCGATCATCCAATAAAATCATGAAGAACAAAAGCAAACTTCCGATGATGGTTGCCAAAGTCATTTCACCAATTTCCTTTAACCGATGTCGTTTAAAAATTTGTCTGTAATGCCCCAATAAAAAGTACAACACTACCCAAAAGAGTGGAATGAAAAACAAACCCAAAATGAAATTTGGATCATGTGATTCGATTTTCCATAAATCATTAGCTGGTATAAATTCCCAATAAACTTTTCGGAATGAATACAAAACAAACCATGACATCCATGCCGCTATCACGTCGGTGACGATGTACTTTGCTATTTGTTTTGCATTATTCATTGATCACCACTGCACCCACTTCAAATTATCCAAATACAACTCACAAGCTTTACCACTCTCATCAGGAATCATTTCCACAAAAAACTTAAAACTTGTTGCCTGTGGATGCTTGCTTGGAAGATCTCCAAAATCCACATAGATTTTATTCCAATTGGGAGTACCATTGTGGGTCTGAGTAGAATTGATGATTAACGCAAAATACTTGGATTCAATACCTCCTTCAGTAATCAGAAGGCCAACAGAAAACTTATTATTGGCACTGTAGTTCATTTCTAAGAAATAATAATTACCGGCTGAATAACCCAAATTTTCATCCCGCATGAAATACAATCTGCTCTGACTGGCATCAATAATCCCTTTGCCGCAACGGTTGCCTTCAAAGACAACATTGGGATCTGTGATGGCCGAAAAAATCCCATTGTTTCCGGGCATCGATACAAGAAAATTACCGCTCTCAAAACCGAGCTCTTCAATCACCGCCTGCTCAAAATACTCGAACTTAGGAGTAACGGAAACCGAGTCGCCGGGCTGCACTGAAACGGTGGTATCAAAGCCAGGACAAAAAACATATTTGATTCGGGAATTACTCATTCCGTTGTTTTTGATTCCAGGAAAAATTTGAATGTTGGCAGCTCCATCATCGATAACCGGAACTACGGCGGGCAGGTCATAAATACCTAAAAGTTGCTCATCATTGTACACCCACACCTCTGTAATTTTCTGATCACTGGTTCCCTCACCAGGCCGAACATTAAACGAGTAATCTGGAATATGAATAAAAGCTGGAACCACAGCTTTTTTGCATTGCGAAAACATCAGCAAAGCAAGACCACTCCATATCATCCACCTAAATCGTAACAACTTTGTTTTGGTTATCGGCCAACGAAAATAACGCAAGCCGATGAGAGAAACGCATCTCCCTGAGAATTATTGCAAAAAGGTCTCAAAATTTTCAGGTCTGTTGCTGAACAATGATTGATCACATCGGGAACCAATGCTCAATGCCACTTCCAAGGACTTGATGGCATCTTCTAAAGAAACTTCAACTTTTGAATTCTTCTCTATTGCATTGGCAAAACTGACGAGCTCATCCATGATTGCATTGCCTTTTTCAACCAACGCCCATTCCAAGGCCTTGTTGGGTTCTACGGCGCTTAATTTTCGCCAACGGTGCTCTAAAAAATCAATTTCCACCAATTGATCAGCCATAAACAATTGCATTCTCCGGACGGATGTATCATTGACCCGCGAAGCATACAAGTGAACCGATGTACCATTGTCCATTTCCATGGTCACCTGCGCAACATCTAACTCATTGCCTTTCCAAGGAATTCCGTAAGCTAATATTTTTCTTGGACTGGCCTTTGTCAAATTCAAAATCAAATCGATGTCATGAATCATCAAATCCAAAACAACAGAAACATCCATGCCGCGATCATTCACCGGTGACAAGCGATGACAGACGATCATCTTGGGCGACTTAATCTCTTTCATCGCAGCTTGAAAGGCTGGGTTAAATCGCTCCACATGTCCTATCTGAACTACTACCTCAGCTTCTTGCGCCAATCGCAACAATGATTTGGCCTGTTGCATATCCACGCAAACGGGTTTTTCAATAAATACATGCTTAAACGATCTGATGCACTTGGTGGCCAACTCAAAATGTGTAGCTGTTGATGAGGCAATAATCACCGCATCCACTTGCTCCAATAAATGATCTACACTATGACTGGGCATAAGACCTGTGATATCCATGGCAGCCTTTGCCATGGCAGTAGAAGGGTCAAAAAAAGTAACCAAAGAAAACCGATTGGACAAATTCAACAAACACTGGAGGTGAATTTTCCCCAAATGTCCTACACCCAAAACTCCCACCTTAATCATAAAGCGATACTACGGGCTTTTCCGACAACTTATTGCCCAGAATACAATTTGTATTTACAATGGTGCGTTAATTTCTTGCACCAAAAAGAACCGACCCCAATCTTATCAGTGTACTGCCCTCCTCTACGGCAATGGGCCAATCACCGCTCATTCCCATAGAAATGATATCAAATTGAACGGACATTTGAGACTTTAAACCATCAAAACATTTTTTCAACTGACCAAACTCCTTTCTAATCACCGTTGTGTCATCAACAAAAGAAGCCATTCCCATAACACCTCTGATAACGACCAAAGGCACATCATTGTCTTTTAATTCCTTCTTGATTTGATCAATGTCATCCAATGACCAACCAAACTTGGTTTCTTCCTGCGCAATGTGAAATTGCAACAAGACCTCTATTATTCGGTTGTTCTTCCTGGCCTGCTTTCCTATTTCCTTTAATAAACTCAAGGAATCTACTCCGTGAATCATCTTCACAAATGGTGCGATGTATTTTACCTTGTTGGACTGCAAATGACCGATAAAATGCCACTGGATATCCTTGGGCATCACCTCAGCTTTGCTCACCAACTCTTGCACGTAGTTCTCACCAAATTGTTTTATTCCATTATCATACGCATCAAGCAAATCCTCTACTGGCTTGGTTTTAGAGACCGGCAAGATCATCACATGTGCGGGAAGCTCATCTTGTATCTTTTTATAGTGAGAAAAATCAAACGCCATAGGTGATGGGATAAATAACCAAACCACTGCGCAACTTGGGTTCAATGTAAGTACTCTTTGGAGGCATGATGCCCTCTTGATCTGCAACTGATTTGAGCTGAGTCACACTCACTGGAGACAAAACAAATCCAACTGTTGCATTGCCCGAGCCAATCTGTTCTTGCAAGTATGTAATGCCCTTGGGGCCCTCTGAATATTTCAATCGACGATCTTTCCTGAAATCCTCAAACTCAAAAATTGGTGCCAATACTTGATTGGCCAAACGGTCTGGATCAATAGCGCCATCCTCAATAAAACTCCACCAAGTAATATTGTTTTTAAAAACAACACCAAATACACTTGAGGGCGGCTGATTATTAAAGACCTCGCCTTTATAACGAACAAACTTGGTTTGCAAAATCTGCAAAATCTGCTCCTCTCCAAAACGAACATCCTTTACCAAACGATGGAAAGGATGTATGGTCAAGTCACTTTCATCAATAACATAACTCAAGAAATGAGCCGCTCCTGGCCATTCAGGATGCTGTTTATACAAACGTTCACTCGATGCTGAACGGTGATGTCCATCGGCAATGTACACCGATTCCATTTTTAAGAAAGACTCTCGTATTTTTTGTACTTCTGAAGAATCGCTAATGCACCATAGTGTGTGTTGGGCTTCATCTGTAGTGGAGAAATCAGCAAAAGGGGGGCGCTGTGCAATGGTTTGCATCCACAATTTGAATGCTGTATCCAAATGCCCAAACATCAATACAGGCTCTGCATTGATCCCTGTTACCGCTAGGTATTCTGAAAAAAGATTCTCTCTGCTCTCAATGGTATGCTCATGCACTTTGATTACTCCTTTCCTATAATCTTCAATAGAAATACCACCTATCCAACCTAAGTAGGTCTTGCCTGCCTTGACTTGACGGTAGAGGTAATAGCTCTCATCACTTTCTTGAACCAGCACACCATTGCGCACATAGGCATCAAACAAATTGCGCACCTCCATAAATTTCAAATGCTCCGCCACATCTCGCTTCTGCGTAGGATGAATTACATGCAAGAAAGTATAAGGGTTTGTGCTTAGTTTGTTCTGCAACTCTGACTCAGAATATGACAGAAATGAACGAGATGCTACCAAATGCATCTTGTCCCGGGTAGCCCTGATTCCCTTGAATGGTTCAAATTTGGCCATGGAGGCTTATGCGATTCCCGCCACAATACTGGCAATTTCTAATCCAATTCGCTCTTGAGCTTCAGCTGTTGAGGCTCCAATGTGAGGGGTAGCAATTACACGTGGGTGTTCCAAAAGATCCTTGCGAGGGTTAGGCTCATTTTCAAAAACATCCAAGCAAGCACATTGTATCAAATGATTATTCAATGCTTCCAACAAGTCATCTTCATTGACTACACCTCCACGAGAAGTATTCAAGATGACTGCTGACTTCTTCATCAACGCCAACTCAGCCTTGCCTATCACAGCATCACCATTGGGTTGCTTGGGAACATGCAAAGAAACAAAATCAGCAATAGCCAATGCTTCATTGAGCGGCATATGAGGAATCTCTATACTAATCGATTGGTTAGCTATGTTCAATTCAATATTAGAAGAAACTTTATCTGTCTTATCCGTTGCGACAACCTTCATTCCACATCCAAGTGCATAGGCAGCCAAGGATTTCCCAATACGACCTAAACCAACAATGACGAGTGTTTTCCCACTCAATTCAGCACCTTTGCTATATATCTTTTTTAAATCTCCAAACTGCGAATCTCCATTGCTGGGCATACTCCCACCTGCTGCATAAATAAAACGTGACGCTGCAAACATCATGGACATCGCCAATTCCGCAACGCTTTGAGAACTTGATGCCGGTGTATTAAAAACCAACAAACCTTTCTCTTTGGCATAAGCTGCATCGATATTATCGATACCCACTCCACCACGACCAACAAACTTCAATTCAGGACAACCATCGATGATATCCTTGCGCACTTTGGTGGCGCTTCGAACCAACAATCCTTGAACACCATTGGTTGTAATATAATTCACCAATTGATCCTGAGGAACAAAATTGGTTTCTACCACATGTCCTTGCGCTTCCAACGCCGCCTTTCCACCAGCGTCGATGCCGTCGTTTGCCAATATCTTCATTACCCTTGTGTTCTTTCAAATTCTTTCATCACATCCACCAATACCTGCACACTTTCAATAGGAAGTGCGTTGTACATAGAAGCACGGTAACCACCTACACTTCTGTGTCCTGCTATACCGCTAATTCCTGCCGACTTCCACATTGCATCAAATGCAGCGCCCATGGTGTCATCATTCAATCTAAAAGTTGGATTCATCCATGATCTTGCCTCATTCACAGCATGACCATGAAACAAACCGTTGCGATCCAATTCATCATAGAACAATTTTTGCTTTGCAAAATTTCTTGCCTCCATGCCTTGCAATCCTCCTTGTTCCTTAATCCAGCGCAAAGTCAACATGCAAGTATAAATAGACAAGACTGGTGGCGTGTTGTACATGCTATCCTTCTCGATGTGCGCTTGAAGATCCATATAAATGGGTAGCTTTCTTCCCGTTTTGCCCAACTGTTCTTGGTCAACGATATACAATGTAGCTCCTGCGGGGCCCAAATTCTTTTGCGCTCCAGCATAAATCAATGCATGTCTAGGAGCGTCCACCCTTCTTGAAAAAATATCAGAACTCATGTCACAAATCAACGGCACCGATGATTTGGGAATGTCCGCATATTGCGTTCCGAAAATAGTATTGTTCGATGTGTAATGCGCGTAATCATAGTTGCCTTCAAATACAACCTCAGGGATATAACTGTGATTCTTGTCTGAGCTGTCAAAGGGAACATCCACTTTACCCAAAATCTTGGCTTCTTTGATAGCTCCACTTGCCCAAACTCCCGTATTGGCATAAACCGCGCTGCCACCTTCCTTCATAAAATTCATGGCTGCCATATGGAAACCCAAAGTTGCTCCACCCTGCAAAAACAAAACTTCAAATCGGTCAGGTAAAGACAAAATTTCTTTAACACTCTGCCTGGCTTCTGCAACCACTCGCTCAAAGTTCTTTGAACGGTGAGAGATTTCCAAAATACTCAATCCCATTCCATCAAATTCTTGAATGGCTTGAGCTGTTTGCTCAATCACTTGCTGCGGAAGGATGCTTGGCCCTGCCGAAAAATTATGCACTTTTATCATCTCTACCGATTTTGTATTATAAACCCAATAAAACTTCTTCTGCTGTTTTCCCTCCAAAGATCATTCGCTCTGGATTCTCTAACATCTCTTTTATCTTCACCAAAAACCCAACACTCTCACGACCATCGATGATTCGGTGATCATAACTCAATGCCAAATACATGACTGGGCGAATCACAACCTGACCATTCTCTGCCATCGGTCTTTCGACAATATTGTGCATCCCTAGGATGGCACTTTGCGGAGGATTGATAATGGGAGTGCTTAACATAGAACCAAACACACCACCATTGGTAATTGTAAATGTTCCACCAGCCATATCATCCACTGTAATTTTTCCATCTCTGGCCTTCTTTGCCAATCCCCCTATGGTCTTTTCAATTTCCGCCAAACTCAAACTTTCTGCATTTCTGACAATTGGAACCATCAATCCTTTGGGTGTGCTCACTGCGATACCTACATCACAAAAATCATGAAATACAATTTCTCCATTTTCAATTCTTGCATTTACTGCAGGGAAATGGAAAGCGGCTTCACAAACGGCTTTGGTAAAGAAGGACATGAAGCCCAAACCTACTCCGTGCTTTTCTTTGAAAACATCTTTGTACTTGGCTCTCAAATCCATCACCGGCTTCATGTTCACCTCATTGAATGTGGTCAACATCGCCGTTGTATTTTTAACTGAAACCAAACGTTCAGAAATCTTCTTTCTTAGGTTGGTCATTTTTTCTCTGCGCTCATTTCTTGTGCCTCCACGCTGAGGAATAGCGCCAGCATCAATACCTCCAGCTAATGCATTCAACACATCGCTTTTGGTAATTCTTCCACCTGGACCAGAGCCTGCAACTTGAGCAGATGTAATTCCATTTTCTGCCATCACCTTGGATGCACTTGGGGATGGATGACCTGAAGCAGGGTGATTACTTGCCGCCGCGGGCATTGGATTGGGAATCGGAGCGGTATCTTTTACAACAACTTTCTCCTCTTTCACAACCGCAACTCCTTCAGGTGCTTTTGCCGATCCGTCAATAATACATGCCACTGCACCCACTGCAATGGTATCTCCAGCTTGTGCCAAAATTTCAATAGAACCAGAAGCTTCAGCCGCTAGTTCCAAAGTAGCCTTGTCAGAATCTATCTCCGCAATAACTTGATCTTTGTTCACATAGTCCCCGTTTTTCACCAACCAATTGGCGATGATTACTTCACTGATGCTCTCGCCAGGAGAGGGGACTTTCATTTCAAATTTTGACATTTTCAGATGTATAAAGGTATTGAACCAAATTTAGTTGCGAATTTGCATCCAATTTCGCTTTGTTATTCAAAAAATCAAGAAGATTTACGAACTTTCCAACATGAATGTTCTTCTTGTTTTTATTGGAGGGGGATTGGGAGCGTTGTTGAGGTGGGGACTCGGAAACATCCCTCTTTTCAGAGCGCAACATCTGTTGACCAGCACCTTGCTTTCCAATGTTATTGCTGCCATGTTGTTAGGCTTCTCCTACCGTTTGTTGGCGCATGAGACTTCCAGCCATCAAAATGCCTTGTGGTTACTGATTGCAACAGGATTCTGCGGCGGTCTCAGCACCTTCTCGACATTCAGTCTGGAGAGTTTCAAAATGATTCAAAATCAAGAGTGGCTGAATTGTTCAGCATATCTGCTCCTCAATGTCGGACTATCCTTTTTATTGCTCATTTTTGCTTATCAAATTTCTGAAGGATGGAAGGGATAAGACCACTATTAAATTTCGAAACGCATGAGTCCAATGCCACTCAGACGGAATGGATATTAATGATTCATGGAGCTGGTGGAAGCACACGTACCTGGAAAAAACAAATACCGGCCTTTTTTGATTCTCACAATATTGTTGTCATTGACTTACCCGGTCATGCAGCATCTTCAGAAGCCTGTTTATGGCAAAACAACTACAGTTTTGAGTGGATCAGTGAGGAAATTTGGCGGGTGGTTGATCACCTTAAAATCAACGGCGTTCACCTTATGGGTGTATCCCTCGGTAGTATTATATCCATGCAGATGTACCACACTAGGCCTAAGGCCATTCGATCCATGATTTTTGCAGGACCCATCGTTGCTTTGAATAACAAATTGAGAATTTGGGCCAAAATTGGATTGACCACCGCAAAAGTCATTGGCTACCGCAATTTCTACGCGCTAATGTCAAAAGTGGTTATGCCGAGAAAAAACCACCAGAAATCCAGGGATATTTTTGTTCGAGAAAGTAAACTACTATCGAACAAAGAGTACAAAAAATGGACTTCCATGTATGGAAAATACTTGGATGTTAAATTAAAACAGCTCTTTGATGCCTGTCCGCAGGTCCCCACTTTTATTCTGGTTGGCAAACAAGATCACATGTTCTTTAAACCAGCTATGGAATATGCGGAGCGATTTCGCAACATTCAAATTCAAATCATTGATCGTTGCGGTCACTTGGTCAGCCTTGAAAAGGCTGAGATTTTTAATCAGCACTGCAAAGTGTTTTTTGAAAAACTAAGATTGACTTCTAAGTAAAAAAAATGGTTGCGTTTCCGCAACCATTTTCATTATTACACTGAGTTTGTATTATTTCACAATCTGCTTTGAAGATACAATTCCATTTGGAGATTGAATAGTCAATTGATAAACACCTGCGCTCAAATCATTGGCATCCAAATTCCAAACATTGGTGCCTGATTGACCATTGAACTGATCCATCACGACCAACTGACCTTGTGCGTTGTACAATCTAATGTTATACTGACCAGCAGTTGTTGCATTCCATCGAATTGTTGTATTCTCAGCAACAGGGTTAGGAGAAACTACGAATGTGGTCAATTCTGTTTCATTAACTGAAGTTGGAATTGCTCCGACAACATTCAAAGTGAATCCTGTTTGTTGCGTACCACCAGGGAAAACAGATCCATTGCCTTCAACAATGAAAGACAAACATGTTGTGTCAACTGTGCCATCAGCACAATACATGTACAAGCACAACTCATAAGTACCTGTCTCAGAATACTGCCATGTAGGGAAAGCTCCAGTCATTGTACCACCATCTCCAGTGGACCACACATACTGGGCATTGCTAGAAGGATCAGTAACATTTACAATCCAAACAACAAATGGAGTTGTTGCACCATTCATCATTGAATCTGTAACCATAAAAATATTGGCTTCACAACTTGAACCACCGCAATCTTCATCTACTAGGCCATCACAATCATTATCAACACCATTGTTGCACTCCTCAAATGCGCCTGGGAAAGCCCATGCATTGGCATCATTGCAATCTACATCACTGGTGAAACCGTCATTATCATTGTCTACAAAAGTTGAGTCACCATTACAACCCTCATCGACTGAACCGTCACAATCATTGTCTATTCCATTATTACACTCTTCATAAGCTCCTGGATAAATCCATTGGTTGTTATCGTTACAATCAGAAAATTCATCCCAACCATCGCCATCATTGTCTGCATTGGGATTACCAAAGCAATATTCCAATTCAAATGTCATGATGGTTCCTGGAATCCAAACGGTGTTGTCACACGCCTGAAGACCCTGACAGTTGGAAATACAAGCCCAAACCATCATTTGTCCCATTACATTACCTGTTACTGGCACTAAACCATCAAAACCACCATTGGGACCTGAATTAACCACCATATCACCAGAAACACCAGTGATTGAGTCTACATAAAATATGTTTACTGGCATGGAACCATTTCCTCCATTAATAATTCCGCTGAACGGAAGACCTTGAGACCAAGATTGCAGGCCAGCTACCAAGGCTAAACACAAAAGGGTAAATTTCAATTTCATTGATTAAAAGTTTAGTTATACTGATTAGACCAAAAGTAAACTCATTTGGTTGTTTCTTCTTTCATTTTAACACAATTGTTCGGTAATGTTTTCCCACTCCTTATATTGTGAACTGAGCTCGCTCTTTTTCAATTCATGCTTATCAGTAATTTCTTTAACCAATTGAGTATTGGTATAATCCAACTGACCCATTTTCTCTTCAATGGCTGAAATTTCATTTTCAATCTCTTCAATCTTTTTCTCAACCTTGGCCAACTGTTGCTCTAGTTTTTTTCGGTCTTTCTGATCCTCTTTAGACACAACTCCAGTTTGACCAATTTGAACATTAGATTCTACTTTCTTCTTGGCTTCTTTCTGTTGCTGCTCATAAACGGCAATGTTCTCTGCTTTTTTCTCTTTTAGGAAATCCAAAACATCACCCGTCCATACTTTCAATCGATTGGGCAGGATCTCATAAACGGTATCTGTCAATCCATTCAAAAAATCACGATCATGGGAAACCACAAGCAATGTACCGTCATATTGACTCAACGCCTGCTTCAACACTTCCTTGGAAACTAAATCCAAGTGATTGGTAGGTTCGTCCATGATTAAAAAGTTGGTTGGCTTTAATAGCAACTTGCACAATGCCAACCTGGCCTTTTCCCCTCCACTCAAAACCTTGACTTTTTTGTCTATTTCATCTTTACCAAACAAAAACGAACCCAATAAACCGCGTATCTGCGTTCTAATCTCACCTACAGCCTCGTCATCAATGGTTTGAAAAATGGTCTTCTCACCATCCAATTCCTCTGATTGATTTTGCGCATAATAACCCATCTGAATGGCATGTCCCCACTCTATCTCTCCCTCATGTTGCAACTGACCTAAAATTATTTTGAGCAACGTTGTTTTTCCTACACCATTTTTTCCAATCAAAGCAATTTTCTCGCCTCTATTAATCATGAAATCTACAGTGGAAAACAATCGCTTTTCAGCAAATGCCTTACCCAAAGAATGTCCTTTCAAGGTAACCTTACCTGCATGCGGAGCTGGTGGAAAGCGCATGTGTAATGATGTTCCATCTATATCATCCACCTCTACCTTTTCCAATTTATCGAGTTTCCGAATCAAAGTCTGAGCAAAAGCTGCTTTGTCTTTCTTTGCCCTAAACTTATTGATTAGGACCTGAGTCTTTTCTATATACTTCTGTTGATTGACAGCTGCATTCTCTGCTCGCTCAATTTCTTCCAAGCGCTGCTCAATGTACTTGGAATATGAAAACTTGTAATCATACAATTTACCTTTCGAGATTTCCACCGTGCGCTTGGTAACTGCATCCAGAAAAGTTCTATCATGCGATATCAACACAATGGCTCCTTCATAATCAACCAAAAACTCTTCTAGCCATTGTATACTTTCAATATCCAAGTGATTGGTAGGCTCATCGAGAAGCAGAAGATCAGGGTTCTTCAATAACAACTTTCCCAATTGAACCCGCATCTTCCAACCACCACTGAATTCAGACAATTGTCGGTCAAAGTCACTTGGGCCAAAACCCAAACCACGTAAAACCCTTTCAATCTTCTCATCCATCTTGGTGGCATCCACTAGGGCCAAGCGATGGCTAATGGTTTCTATCTCCTCAATTTTATCCGCGTAGTCATCGCTGGTATAGTCATGGTGGTTGGCAATGGCATCCATCAATTCATCCATCCTTTTCTGCAATGTCAGTGTCTCTGAAAATGCAGCAGCAGCCTCTTCACGAACCGTCACACCATGTGTATGCTCCATTTCTTGCGCCAAGTAACCCACAGTTGTTCCTCTTGTAAAAGCAACAGTTCCTGAAGTTGGATTCTGCAATCCAGCCAAGATTTTCAGCATGGTGGACTTGCCTGCCCCATTCTTCCCTACCAAGCCCATTCGCTCTCTAGGTCCAATAAACAAAGTGATGTTTGAGAATAGATCACGCGATCCAAAACTGACTGTAAGATTTCCTATTGTTACCATGCGGTTGCAAAAGTAATCCTTTGAAAAAGAAAAAGCCACCTTGCGGTGGCTTTTCATCAATATTTCTCAATAATGCCAAAGGTCATGCTCAAACAAGAACAAGTCTTCCTTGATGCGCTCACTCTCCAAGATGGCTTTCATTGGATCTCTGTAATACTCTTCGATACGTCTATCGTAAACGTTTTCCTCTTTGACAACATATGAGGAAAACATTCTCTTTTGGAACAAATCATCAAAGGTGATGGGCTGTGATGTATTGTGTAAATTGAAAACATCAGCATTGGCAAACAAATAACGGCACTCTGGGAAGTACAACCAAAAGACAGGGTCATTTCTGATAATCGTTCCACCTCCATACTTCTTTTCAACTACTGGAGCAATTCCAATGATGCGTACATAACGTTCAGAACGCTGCTTATCAAAAATCCAATCTTCTTTAATCTCATAAAATTTCACTTTATCAGCCAAAATTGGAATAATGGTATCGCGCGTTCCAATTTGCTCACCGTTCTCATCAAACTCCGGAATGATATCCGCATTAGCGGCCTCTTTCAACGCATCTTCTGGAGAAAGTGGCGTACTAAACTCATCATCTGGAAGAGTCGGATTAAAAGGATTCTTGGTACTGTATGCAGTAATCTGACCATCCTTGATACCATCAAGGATAACATCATACAAACACTTACGGTTCTTTATTGGAGTTGTAGGATAATACAATGAGTAGTTCATTTTCTGCTTCAAATCCACACGCTGCCAAATGCGCTTCTTCCACATCACATCAGCTTGACGCAAATAAGGATAAGGTACTACACGACGGGTAGGATTATGCTCTGGAACATAAGCACCATCCAATGCAGTTTGAGCATGTGTTGTCATGAACAAACCATAACATGCGAGCAACAAAGCAATAAACTTCTTCATTTGTTTTTGTTTTTTATTCAACTTTCAAAGCGATATTTCCCAAGATACGCTCTCCACCGTCAGGACCCACTGCTACAATATTGGAGAAGATGATTGTGCTTCCTGCTTTACAGCCAGATAAGGCCGCCTTCATACTCGCATTTAGACGGTCTCCTGATCCGTTCTCTTCAAATGGCTTGCCACCTGACGCAATGGTCATCGTAAACTTTTTAACCTGGTACGTGATACCATCAAAGATAAAGTCTGGATCCATTTGGGCAAATACTTTATCACCTCCAGCCAATGCTCCCTTTGTAATCTTAGAATCACTTGATTTCTTACCCGCAAACATCGCAAATGGATCTGGAACACGCTTGATACGGAATTCCTTTGAACCCATTGACTTTTGTTCCCCATTGATCTGAGCAGAAACGCTGATGTTGGCAACCTTTTGGTTCTTATCAGGTTTGATTAGATATGAACCACTTTTCACTTTGTTCATCTGCTCACAACCTTGGCAAGTTGCATTCACCTCACCATTTGCACCAGGTACAGAAATCTCGACCGGATTTTCCAAACCTTTGTACAAAACATTACATTTCACAGCATTCACCACCGCAACCGGCTCTCCAACAAAGAAAGCAGGTACCACGAAAGGAATGTACTCTGGTTTTCCATTCTTCATGTACTCAATCTGGCCTTTGTAAGCATGAGGCCCAACTGACAATCCACCTGTACTCACTTTGAAGTGACACTTCCCTTCACTGTCCGACTCTCCTTCTGGAGATCTTCCTCCAACTTCGAAGGCCACAGGTGTTGCTTTTGGATCTGTTTCACCAGCCATGTAAATTTTATTCTTGCTGGACTTGTTGTAGGCAGCCAAATAAATCTCTGCTTCAAACTCTCCACCACGAATGATGTAACTCTGCTTAGGCACAACAGCCACTGTTACGTCATTGAACTTCATGTCAGTAGCGTTGATACCAGCAGCCAATGCCATGCAAACGTTGTTCTTAACGTTCATTACATCCGTCTCGTACTTGGTTAAATTGGCCAAAACGGCAACCAAAGGCATGTGAAAGAAATTATTCACCTCCCAAGATTCTTCCTTACCATCTGAGGCCAAATATGGACCATCAAAATTAAAGGTGCTTTTAATCGCCTCTTGCAAATCAACCGGCAAGGTAAAAGCTTCCGCTCCACTATCAGCGCGCTCTACTCTTACAGCCAGCAACTGATCTTTGAACTTCAATAACCTCGTTTTCAAATCAGAAGCAGAAAAAGGGTCTGTTCTTGGAGATGCTGGCTCATGACCAATCAACAATGAAGTATTGTTTTGATTTTCGTCAGGTTTGGATATAATCACCTTACCGTCTGCATTTTTTTCATCCGCTGGAATCGCTATTCTCTTCCCTCCCTCATCCTTCATGTACTCTTCCCATCCTTCACCGGTTTCATTAGCCTTTGTTGAAGAAGCCATAACATGAGCCTTCATTTCTTCTATGAAGTTAATGAGTTCATCTGAAATTTTATCCACTTCAGCAACAGCCTTTTGAAAAGGCACTGCCTTTGCTCCTTCTGTAGAAGCATTGATTCCTTCAATAGTTCTTTGCGACTTCTCTTCCAAAATTGTGTTGGTCTTTCCCAATCCTTTTTGAATTTGAATGAACGCTTGCAAAACATCCTTAGAAATATTCATCGCCAACAGGGCTGTCAAGACGAGGTACATCATACCAATCATCTTCTGCCTGGGGGTTTCTTTACCGCCTGCCATCTATTTAAACTTTAAGTTTGTTAATGTTTCTTTTCAGTTCAAATGATTACTGACGTGCAGTACCCATTGCATTCA
>CANNHA010000030.1 GCA_947504275.1 Flavobacteriales bacterium | reverse complement strand
TTTAATTGCATTGCAATACAAAACAGATCATACCCGTTTGGTTCTTTCACCGGAAGATTTCTTAAAGAATATTGAGCCTGCTTTGAAGGCCATGGATCATCCTTCATTGGATGGCATAAATAGTTTTGTTGTTTCCAAAGTCACCCGTGAACAAGGCGTTAAGATGGCGCTTTCAGGGTTGGGAGGGGACGAGTTGTTTGGAGGATATCCCATTTTTGAAAGGCTTTGTCGGTCTGCACATTGGAGGAGGTTTTTGCCTCAGTTGAAGAGCATTCCAGGATTTTCTTTGGTCAAAAAACGTTGGAATGTGATTCAGCAAGAAAAGATTCAGACGATGGTGTCCAAAGGGAATTGGTCCAATCCGTTTTTGTACGCGTTGGATCGGAGTATTTTACCCAATACATCTCCGTTACCTTTTGATGCAACTTTTTGGTCGGAGTCACCCCAAACGCACTTGATGCGCAGTTTGTCTATAGCTGAGATGAAATCTTATATGCAGCATGTTTTGCTTCGCGATGCAGATCAGATGAGCATGGCCAGTACTTTGGAAGTGCGGGTTCCTTTGATAGATCATCAATTGGTGGAGAAGGTAATAGCTTTGCCTGATGCATTGAAGCGAGGGAAATTTCCTAAGCAGTTGCTTATCGATTCATGTATGGATCTTATTCCTGAAAGTATTTATAATCGCAAGAAGAAAGGTTTTGCCTTTCCATGGAAACTTTGGATGAGAGGACCTTTGAAAGACTTTTGTACAAATTACTTGAATGGGATTGCTGATCAGCCGCAACTGATGAAGTTGTCCTTAAAAACAAAATGGGAAGGTTTTATCAACGGTGATGATAGCTATCCTTGGAATTATTTTTGGCATTGGATTGTACTTTCTTATTGGATGGAGGAGAATAAAATTGAATGGTAAAGTACTCATATTGACCGAATGGTTTACTCCAGGTTATAAAGCTGGAGGTCCCATCCGTTCCATTCAGAACATGGTGGTAGCCCTTCCGTTTGAATTTTATATCATTACGACCAATAAAGATTGGGGAGATGATCAACCCTATTCTCAGGTTGTATCTGATTGTTGGATTGATTTTTCAGAAAATGTAAAAGTTTGGTATGCATCGGGTGGTTTATCCAATGAATGTTTCACTCAATTGATCACAGAAGTAAATCCTGAGGCATTGTATTTGAATTCGATGTTTTCTTGGACTTTTACTTGGCGTCCTATTTTAACCGCTCGAAATTTGGGGTTTCGGGGTAAGGTGGTTCTGGCTCCTAGAGGAATGCTGCATCCCAATGCGATGAAGATTAAGCATAGCAAGAAGCGATTGTTTCTTACAGTGATCAAATGGATGGGTTGGACCAAGAACGTTCATTGGCAAGCGACAAGCACCGAAGAGGTAAAGTACATCCAGCAGCAGTTTGGACATGAAGCAAAGGTTTCAATCACAGAAAATCTACCAACGCTTTCGCCAATCAAAGAGCGGCCGGTTGTTAAAGGCAACCGTTGGTTGATGGTCAATAGACTCAGCGAAGAGAAAGGCGTTTTGGAAGGTTTGGAATGGTGGGTGAATCACCCCTTATCTTCAACTGCTGAATTGACCATTATAGGTTCATGCTCAGACAAAGGTTATCAAAAAAAGGTGGAGTCATGTATTGCATTAAACAACAATAAGAGAATCCAATGGATTGGAGATGTCCCACCAAATGAAGTCACCAAATGGATGAGGAAAAGCGATTTTTTGTTTGCGCCAACACGTGGTGAAAATTACGGTCATGCCATTGCTGAAGCCCTATTCATGGGATTGCCCGTTGTGGTTGCAGAAGGAACGCCTTGGGTTCTATTAAAGGAAAAAAGTTGGGGTTGGAATTTCAGTCGCTCAGCCACGGGTTTAAAGGAAGTCCTGGACGAGGTTGAAACTTTGTCAGATGAAAACTATGTCGCGATGCACGATGCGCTTATGTTGGTACGTGAAGCGGAGACAAAAAAAATCCACAACAGTCAGTCGTGGATTTTGTTATTCGATACAAAATAATTTTAAGACACCAAGCAAGCCTTGACCATCTCGCTAATGGCTTTTCCATCTGCTTTTCCGCTCAAAGTTTTGGAAGCGACGCCCATTACCTTACCCATGTCACCAGGGCCAGCAGCGCCCACTTGCGCAATGATTTCTTTCACAGCTTTTTCCAACTCCTCAGCACTCATGGGTTGCGGCAAGTAAGCCTGAATCACGTCCGCTTGTTTTTGTTCTTCTTCCACCAAATCCTCGCGTCCTTGGGTTTTGAAAATCTCAATGCTCTCCATGCGTTGCTTGTTGAGTTTGGACAAAATGGACATGACTTTATCGTCTGTAACTTCTGATGAACCATCCTTGGTGGCTTCCAATAATATCTTTGATTTGATATCGCGCAAGGCCATTAACTTGTCCTTGTCACCGCCTTTCATGGCGTTTTTGATATCCTCGTTGATTTGATCTGCTAAGTTCATATTGTTGTGTTTTAAATCAATCCAAAATGTTTTACTGCCATCTCTACAATATTGTCTCCAATGGCCAAAGAAGCGGTTGCGGCCGGCGAAGGAGCGTTCAGGACATGGATGCTGTGATCCGTGTACTCAATTCTAAAGTCATCACGCGTGTCACCATCTTCTCTCAAAAGCAATGCACGAACACCTGCACGACCTGGAACAATGTCTTCCATGGTCAAATCAGGAATCAAGCGTTGCAAGGTTTTCAAGAATAATCTTTTTGAGAATGCTCTTCTGTATTCGTCCAAGCCGTATTTCATGTTCCCCATGAACAAGCGCCATGTTCCAATGTAGGAAAGGGCATCAATGGTGTCGCGCAAACTGAAATCCGTTTTGCCATATCCTTCGCGTTTGAAGGTGAACACAGCGTTGGGTCCACACTCGATGGAACCGTCCGTCATGCGCGTGAAGTGAACGCCCAAGAATGGGAATTCAGGGTTAGGCACCGGGTAAATCAAATGTTTCACCTTGTGCTTGGCATGATCGGCCAATTCATAATAATCACCGCGGAAACCAACTACTTTTTCTTTCAGATCCACACCGTCTTTTTTAGCCAAACGATCCGCTTGCAATCCGCCGCAGACAATTAAGTATTTGCATTGGTATTCACCTTTGGATGATTTTACTTTGGTAAAACCGCCGTCTCTCTCAAAACCTATAACCTCCTCTCCAAGATTGACCTTGCTGTTGTTGTTCATGCCAACGCTCAATTCGCACATTACCTCTGTAGCTCTTCTAAAATCAATGATTCCCGTGCAGCCCACATGCACGCCGTCAATCCCTTTGACGTGTGGTTCAATCTCACGAATTTGATTGGGGTTCACGCGCTGCATTCCTTCAATACCATTGGCCACGCCGTGTTGGTATATTTTTTCCAAGAAGGGCAATTCTGATGCGTCTGCCGCAACGATGAGTTTACCGCAAACATCGTGGGGGACGTTGTATTGTTTGGCAAAATCCACCAATTCTCTCCTACCATTAACGCAGTTGACAGCTTTCAAGGAACCGGGTTTGTAGTAGATGCCGCTGTGTATGACACCGCTATTGTTCCCCGTTTGGTGATCAGCCAATCGATTTTCTTTTTCGATCAATAAAATATCAAAGTTGGGGAAGCGGCGTTGCATTTTGTAGAAGGTTGCAGCGCCTACAATTCCTCCTCCTACAATGATGATGTCATATGACGGTGTCATGTTCAAATTTTCTTTGGACAAAAGTAAGATAGTCATGGGTTAAATGATTACATTTCAACTATGAATCAACGCAAGAAAATTCAAAATGCCTGGGGCATGTATGATTGGGCCAACTCTACTTACAACTTGGTCATTAGTTCCGCCATTTTCCCCATTTTTTATGGTGCAGTCACATCGGTGCGCAACGCCAATGGAGACATCATCGACGATAAAGTTCATTTTTTTGGGTGGACTTTGAAGAATACAGAAGCCTTGTCTTATGCTTTGGCTTTTTCATTGGCCGTTGTGAGTGTCTTGGTTCCTTTGCTGTCAGGCATTGCGGATTACTATCACATGCGGAAACGTTTTCTTCAGATCTTCTGTTACATCGGAGCGGCTTCTTGTGCTTCACTCTACTTTTTTGATCCAGCCCATTTGGAGTTGTCCTTTGTGAGCATTATGCTTGCCTGCATTGGTTTTTGGTGTTCATATGCTTTTGCCAATTCATTCCTTCCTCAAATTGCAGACAAAGATGAACAAGACAAAGTCAGTGCAAAGGCCTATTCATTGGGCTACATCGGTAGCGTCAGTTTGTTGATCATGAACTTGATTGCCATCAAAGGATTTGGCATGAGTGCCCGTTGGAGTTTTGTGAGTGTAGGCATCTGGTGGGCTGGTTTTGCACAGATTACTTTTTATCACCTGAAAGAAGAGGTGATTCATCAGCAAGATGCAAGCGCCTCATGGAAAAAAGGATTCAATGAGTTGCGCAAAGTGTGGGAACAGATGAAGGAGATAAAATCTTTGAAAAGATATTTGGTCGCTTTTTTTGTTTTTTCGATGGGCATACAAACCATCATGCAGATGGCGGCATTTTTTGGAGAGAAGGAGATCAATTTGGATTCATCTCAATTGATTGTAGCCATAGTATTGGTGCAGTTGATCGCGATTCCTGGTGCGATGCTGTTTTCATGGGGTTCTAAGAAATTGGGCAATATTCCCATGTTGATGATGGCGTTGTTGATTTGGGTCGGAGTGTGCGCTTATGCCTATTTTGGTGTAACAGAAGTGGTGACATTTTACATTGCAGCTGGAATCATTGGCTTTATCATGGGTGGTACGCAGAGCTTGGCGAGAAGCACCTATTCTAAATTCTTACCCAAGACCGACGACACGGCGTCTTATTTTAGTTTTTACGATGTGACAGAGAAACTCGGATTGATCATTGGCTTGTTCTCCTTTGGATTTTTAGAAGGCACCTTTGGCACCATGCGCGCAAGCATTTTGGCCTTGGTGGTGTTTTTTATTCTGGGATTCTTCTTATTGTTTCTGGTTCCGAAGGAGGAGAAAACTGTAATTCAATAATTACTGTGAGAATCAATGGTGAGTAGAGATAATTCAATAGATTTTTTCAAAGGACTCACGGTCCTGAGTATAGTATTTATTCATACCGTTTGGTGGAGTGGCCAGACTTATGTGCCCAATTTGGTTGCTCAATGCAGTTTACTCTTTGATGTTCCTGTTTTCTTCTTTTTGAGCGGTGCCAGTGCCGTATTTACATTTAGTAAACCAAATCCATTTTCAGGTATTGTAAGAATGGTAGGAGTGTTTGTTTTTGTATTCTGCCTCTATGCCCTAATTTTTGAAAGAGATAAGTTGTTAGAATTCTTATTTCGAAGTTCTTTTATTCATTTTCCATGGGTGCCTCAAATGGAAGTTTTATCTTCTTCGATGTGGTTTGTTCCTGTATTATTTTTAGTATATATAATTGGATTTATTACTGTTAAGTTAATCGAAGATAAGCGCATTCAGTTGTCTATGTGTGCGGCCTTGCTGTTGCTATTGAATCAATATGATTACCTTTCTTATTTGAGCTCAATTCAAATTTTTGGAGTTACACCTGATTATATTTTCGCCTATCTTTTTTTCTTTCTTTCTGGTTATATTTTTTACCAGCATTATAGGGATAACGAAAAAGTATGGTGGTTTGCTATTTTTTCATTTTGCTTGTCTTTGATGATTTGTATTTTTTATTTTTATGCAGAGCCTTTCAATTTGCAGCAATACAAATTTCCACCAAGGCTTAAATACGTTATTTGTTCTTTTTTGTCCATTTCTATTATTATTTTCTTTTTTAAAAGAGTGAAAAAAGTGTCAATTCTGCAGTATTTAAGCAGGCAAGCAATCTTTTTTTACGCTGCACAAGGGATTTCCTCCGGGTGGATGTATTATTTACTTCCCCATTTAAGAATGTTCTGGCCAGTTAAATTGCTGATTATTCTGATAGTAAATATTATTGTTACAATTATTTTAGCTCGATTTTTATCGGAACTTTATCGCATTTTTTTTAGGTCAGTGGATGGATTAATAAGTTTATGGAAATAAATTTTGCTTGGACAATAAATAAAAACAATAGTAAAATCTTAAACTTTTTTAGGACGGGTCAAGGGAAATAATATGACTTTCAGTGTCTTCTTTGCGCTCTTTGCGCCATCTCTGTGCTTTTTGCGTTATTGATTTTAAACGCGGAGCTCCCAAAGTTTTTCGCAAAGGACGCAGGAGAAATAATATGTTTTAGTGTCTTCTTTGCGCACTCTGCGCCTTCTTCGTGTTCTTTGCGTTATTGTTTTTAAACGCAATGCACGCAAAGTTCTCGCAAAGGACGCAGGAGAAATAATATGTTTTAGTGTCTACTTCGCGCTCTTCGCGCCTTCTCTGTGTAGCGATGCTTCGCTATTTGCGTTAATTTTTTTAAGTCAACGATTATTGTTATGCCATCAACCTCACCAAAATCCCCATCGTCTCATCAATCTCCTCCTTGGTGGTGTAGCGACCAAACGAAAATCTCACACTAGCTTGTCCCGGTCTCAAGGCATCAATGGCCGTGAGGACATGCGACCCCTTGGTGGCGCCACTGCTGCAGGCACTGCCGCCCGATGCACAAATGCCCTCCAAATCCAACAAGAACAAAAACATGTCGCTGTTGCTGTGTACAGGGAAGGTGCAATTCAAAACGGTGTACAAACTGTCCTCCGCTGCGCTGTTGCCATTGAAGACAATGCTGGGAAATTGCTCCTGCAATCTGCTCTTCATGTATTGCTTCATGGAACTGATGTGCTGCTGGTGCTCCTCCAAATGGGTATAAGCCAATTCTAAGGCCTTGGTCATGCCAATGATGCCCGAAATATTTTCCGTGCCGCCACGCAATCCACGCTCCTGTCCTCCGCCTGTAATAACGGCGTTGAGCTTTAAACTCTTGTTGATGTATATAAAGCCGACTCCTTTTGGCCCGTGAAATTTGTGCGCCGCCGCATTCAACATCATCACCGGGGTTTGCTGCAAGTCAAATGCATAATGCCCCATGGTTTGTACGGTGTCACTGTGGAAAATGGCATTGTACTTTTTACACATCTCCGCCACTTCTTGCAAGGGCAATAGATTGGCTATCTCATTATTGCCATGCATCAACGTGACATAACTGTTGGTGTTGTTTTGCAACAAGGTTTCCAAGTGTTCCAAGTTGACACTGCCGTTGTCTGTTAAGTCAACAAAATGCAATTTGGCTTTTCCTTGTTGATCCAACAACTCCGCCGTTTTGACAATGGCACTGTGCTCTATGGGCGTTGTAATGATGTGCTGACATCCCAAGTCGCGAATGGCTGCATGCATGGCCAAATTATCGGCCTCTGTTCCTCCACTGGTGAAATAAATTTCTCCGGGTTGGCAGTTCAAATTTTTGGCAATGGTGCGGCGCGCGGTTTCTATTGCCGACTTGGTAACGCGTCCCAAATGGTGACTGGAAGAAGGATTGCCATAATGATCCCTCAAGTAAGGTGTCATGGCTTCAAATACTTCTGGCGCCAATGGTGTGGTGGCCGCGTTGTCTAAATAAATACTTTTCATGCAATCGAAATGTCATTGATTTCTTTGATCCATTGATCGGCCATGGCATCTGCCATTTCTTGACTTCCTGCCTCGGTGTATATGCGAATGATGGGCTCTGTGTTGCTGCGGCGCAAATGCACCCAGTAGTCCGGAAAGTCAATTTTTAATCCATCAATGGTGTTGGTATTTTCATGGGCAAACTTGGTTGTCAAAGCAGCCAATATTTTATCTGATGGTTTGGTGGGATCCAAATCTACTTTCTTCTTGCCCATGTAATAGGCAGGGAAGGTTTGTTTCAAAGCAGATAGACTCACATTGACTTCAGCATAGTGTGACAAGAACAGTGCAATGCCAATCAATGCATCACGTCCGTAATGCAACTCAGGAACAATGATGCCACCATTTCCTTCTCCGCCTATCACGGCGTTGACCGCTTTCATTTTCTCAACAACATTCACCTCGCCAACAGCCGAAGCATGGTACTCGCCTCCGTGTTGAATGGTAACATCACGCAAGGCACGGGTAGAGCTGAGGTTAGAAACGGTATTTCCTTTTTTGTGTTTTAAGACATAATCAGCAATGGCCACCAAGGTGTATTCCTCGCCGAACAAAACACCATTTTCATCAATGAAAGCCAAGCGATCCACATCTGGATCAACCACAATACCCATGTCCGCTCCTTCGGCTTGTATCACTTTGCAAGTTTCTACTAAGTGCTCTGCAAGCGGCTCTGGATTGTGGGCAAAGTGTCCGTTGGGTTCTGCATTCAAAACGATGATGTCCTTCACGCCCATGGCGCGCAAGAGTTCTGGAATGAACAAAGATCCGGATGAGTTGATACCATCGACAACAACTTTTATTTTCTTCTCGGCTACAGCTGGAACGTTGACCAAGGGGTGTTCCAATATCGCATTGAGGTGGTACGACCAATCCGATTGTTTTTCAATCGAACCCAATGCATCCACGGAGGCATAGTTTACTCCTTTTTCGGCCCAGTCCAAAACTTGTTGCCCCAAAGCAGCTGAGATGAATTCACCTTTGTTGTTCAACAATTTTAATGCATTCCATTGCGCAGGATTGTGACTGGCAGTAAGGATAATTCCCGCATCAGCTTTGTAATGCGTAACCGCCATTTCAACCGTAGGTGTTGTGCTCAATCCCAAGTCAATGACTTTGGCACCCATGCCCACTAGTGTTTGCGTAGCCAAGTTGGCGATCATTTCACCAGATATGCGGGCATCACGTCCAAGTACAATGGTGATGTCTTTTTTGTTCAATTGATCTTGATGCACTGCACAAAAAGCAGATGCAAATTTGACCACATCCAACGGGGTCAAGTTGTCTCCGGGCATCCCACCAATGGTGCCGCGAATTCCTGAAATAGATTTTATCAATGTCATAAGTCAGCGGTAAAAATACGCAAACTTTCATGGAGAAAAGCGTTACCTTAGAGGCATGAAACCGCTGCGGTCCATTGGTATTGCCCTAATCTTTTTATTGATCATGGCTTGCAAGGAAAAAAGCAAGTCTGTTTTCTTGCGCGATTGGGATCAGATTGTCGCCAAAGACAAGCTCATCGTATTGATAGAAAACAGTGCATCCACTTATTTTGAATACCGTGATGAGAAAAAGGGTTTCGATTATGAGCTCATCAAAACCTTTTGTGAAGCCAATCAAATCACGCCCGTTTTTAAAGTAATGGACGATGTGGATTCCATGTTTCAATACTTGAACGATGGTAGAGCGGATATCATTGCCTCCAACATCACACAGACCACTGTTCGAGATTCGATTGTTTCATTCTGCAAACCGCTTTATACAACTAAACAGGTTTTGGTTCAGCGATGGGCTTCGACGGATTTAAATGAGAAATATCCTTGTGTATCGGACACATCGGCTTTGGATTCTTTGGCCATCAGCGTGCATGCCTATTCAACCTTTCACAGTCGATTAAAGGAGATGGAGAAACAGGCTGGCAAAACTTGGAACATATTGACAGCCCCTGGAAAGTATTCTACGGATGATTTGGTGCGTTTGGTGGCAGAGGGTAAAATCGAAGCCACAGTCACCGATGCCAGCTTGGCCGGCATCTTAAGTGAGGATTATCCCAATATTCAGTATGATTTATCGATCACTGTTCCTGAACCTATTGCTTGGGTGGTGAGAAAAAATTCAGTTGTTCTAAAGGACAAAATTAATGAATGGTTATCCAAAGAAAGGGTGCAGTGGCTGATCAAAGATTTGCGCAAAGCCTATTTCAAATCCAATACTACCCATGTAGCGTTGTTCCATTCTGATGTAACAATGCCCAAAATCAAAGGAAATCAAATTTCTGAATACGATGGGTATTTTAAAGACGCTGCTAAGTCCATAGAATGGGATTGGCGATTGATGGCAGCCCTTTGTTACCAAGAGTCCAATTTTGATCCGTCAGTAGTATCTCGCCATGGTGCTTTTGGTTTGATGCAGTTGATGCCTGAAACCGCATTGAAGTATCGCTGTGATAGCACTGATTCTGTGGCAGGAAATATCCAAGCAGGAGCTCTGTTGATTGAGCAATTGGACAAGTCACTGCGCAAGCGGGTGAGGAACAAGGAAGAACGAATCAAATTTGTCTTAGCGGCATACAATGCTGGTTTGGGACATGTGTTGGATGCCATTGAAATTGCGCATTACAACAAAACGCCAGATTCTCTTTGGTTTAATCATGTGGAAAATGACTTGTTGTTGAAAGCACAAAAAGAATATTATACTTTACCTGGTGTGAAAAGCGGTTATTGCAGATGCCATGAGACCTATCATTTCGTGCACCGTGTATTGAGTTTTTATGATCATTTTAAATCCAAAGTGAAATGAAAAAATTGCTATTGATTTTTGTTACTAGTATTGCCTTATTCTCATGCAAGGACAAAGACAATCACTGGGAGTTGAACTTGAATGTCAAGGAGGATTTGGGCATGTCCAATCTTTCTGGTGTAGAGGTGAAATTGCAGGGGAAGAAATTGTCTTCGGGTGTATACAGCGATGTATGGACGGATATTGCTTCCGCCACCACAAACGGCTCTGGCAATGCCAATTTGCATTTTGAAAGAGATAGTTATGCATCGCTTCAATTGGAGGTGGTGCGCTCACAATATTTTACAGAGATTATTACCATCAACCCCGATGAGTTCTCTGTTGGTGAGGTGCTTGAAAAGCAAACCGTGCTCACACCGATGTCCTCTGTTTTGGTGTATTTAAAAACAACGGATGTTTCGGCGAGTATTGATTTGCAGGTTTTCTCCAGCCATTCAAAATGCAACTGCGACGATATGGGCGTTTTTCATGTTGAAGGATTGGATGAACTTAGCAAGACTTGTTATGCCCCGGGTGGTAGATATTTGAAGTACCAGATTGATTCAAACGGTCCTTCAGGTCCTTTGCAATATTTTGACAGCTTATACATTGATCCTTTTGTACAAAACACTTTGGATTATATTTACTAAAAGTATTTTTTAAAATGAAAAAATTATTCTTGTCTGCGTGGCTCATTACTTTGGGGTTGACCCAAGCCTTTTTTGCACAACAATTGCCGAACGGATTTACCGATTTAGAGTGGCAGATGGTAAAGAACGGGGAAGTAAACCCTGTTGTTTTGCCCAATGGCATCACAACACCTCCTGTGGGTAGTTATGTGCGCAGCGCTGCCGAATGGGAAGAGATACAGTGTTTAACCATCGCTTGGACTGGATATACCAATATTCTGAAATCCATTGTTGCCGCGGCCAAATTGGAAACCCGTGTGATTATTTTGTCTGAAGATGTTCAGGCCACCCAAGATTATTTGTTGTCCACGCAAGGAGGAACGGCATTGCCCGATTTGAATAACGTGACCATCTTGCCTTGCAATTTTGATTCGATTTGGATGCGCGATTACGCTGGGAATACAGTTTATAAAAATGAAGTAGATAGTCTAGTTTTAGTGGATTGGATATACAACCGTCCCACACGCCCCAATGATGATGCTTCTCCTGAGTGTATTGCCAATGAATTGGGAATTCCCATTCATACCATGACACAAGCACCCAATGATTTGGTAAATACGGGAGGCAATTGGATGGTAGATGGTTTAGGAACAGCCTTCGCTTCTGAATTGATTTTAGAGGAAAACATTGCTGGAAATCCTTACGGTGTATCAGCCAAAACCGAAAGTCAAATTGATGGGATGGTCAATGACTATTTGGGTATTGATCGATACATCAAAATGAACACCTTGCCTTATGATGGCATTCATCACATTGACATGCACATGAAGCTCTTGGATGAGGAAACTTTATTGGTGGGAGAATACCCTGATGGCGTTTCGGATGGTCCTCAAATCAATGCCAACATTGAATACGTGTTGAGCAATTACAATTCTGTTTGGGGAACACCTTATCACATTATACGCATACCCATGCCGAGCTCTGCAACAGGCGGTTGGCCAAGCACGGGGTCGTCTTATCGTACTTTTACCAATGCTGTTTTTGTGAACAAGACTATCATTTTGCCAACTTACCGTGAACAGGTGGATACTACTGCGTTACGCATTTGGGGAGAGTCTATGCCCGGATACAACATTGTAGGGATTGATTGTGATAATAACACATCGAACATCATCAGTCAAAGTGGTGCTATTCATTGCATAACGCATAGTGTCGGAGTGGAAGATCCCATGTTGATTACACATCAGTCACTTCCTGATACTGACAATGATCAAGATCCTTATTTAGTCACCGCATATTTGTCACACAGATCGGGAATATCCAATGCCAAATTGTATTGGAGGTTGTCAGGAAGTACAACCTACAATGAAGTTGTCATGGTTAATATTGGGAATGGCAATTGGCAGGCTTCAATTCCTGCACAGGCCATTGGGTCAGCGGTTCAGTATTATGTACAAGGAGAATCTGTTTCAGGCAAAGTACAAGTGCGTCCCATCACCGCTCCTGCTGGGTACTGGGATTTTAATGTGGTTGGTGTTAATGCCATTGCGGACATCATGCCAGTGATTGAGACCAAATTGTTTCCCAATCCTGCTTCAGCCATGACTTGTTTGCGTTGGAATTCTCCATTTGTGAGTCATTATCAAATTGATGTTTTGGACATGACAGGAAGAACGGTTTCCAATCTTTTCAATGGTCCTGCACCAATCGGTGAGAAGCAAGTTTTTTTCAATGCTGATGAAATGCCAGCCGGCATGTACATTGTTCAAATAAAACATCATTACGGCGTTCAGAGCCTTCAACTTTGTATCCATTAATGAAGACAAGAAGAAATTTTTTGAAAGCGCTTCCTGCATTGGGAGCGCTTCCTTTTTTAAGTTTTAGAGGTGATCACCGAAAACCAAAATTCAGCGGTGAGCGCTATAAGAAGGGATTGGTTATCAGCACATGGAATTTTGGCTTAAAAGCCAATGAGGCTGCAGCTGAGAATTTTGCAAAGGGTGGCAAAGCAGTGGATATGGTGGAAGCCGCGGGAAGAAGAATGGAGGATGATTTGAGTGAATTGTCTATTGGTTTAGGAGGTTTTCCTGATCGAGAAGGCCACACTACGTTGGATGCATGTATCATGAACCATGAGGGAAAGGCGGGGTCGGTTTGTTTTTTAGAACAAATCAAACACCCCGTTTCTGTTGCGCGAGCCATCATGGAAAAAACACCTCATGTTGTCCTGGTGGGAGAAGGAGCCCAACAATTTGCTTTGAGCAATGGATTTGAAAGAGATACTTATAAAAATCCAGAAGCGGTAAAAGCGTGGAAAGAATGGTTGGTGAAAAGTGAATACAAACCCGTCATCAACATTGAGAACCATGATACCATTGGTATTTTGGCCATGGATGGGCAAGGAGATCTGGGTGGAGCTTGTACAACAAGTGGATTGGCTTTTAAAATGCGCGGTCGTGTTGGAGACTCACCGATTATCGGATCTGGTTTATACTTGGACAATGAAGTGGGTGCAGCCACTGCCACGGGTTTGGGAGAAACCATCCTGCGATCTTGTTCATCTTTTTTGATTGTTGAATTGATGAGACAAGGAATGCATCCTCAGGCCGCTTGTGAGGAAGCCATTAAAAGATTGGTGAAAATCAATGAACATATTTTGAAAGTTGTCGATTACCAAGCATGTTTTTTAGCTTGCAACATTCAAGGCGAAGTTGGCGCATACAGTGTGCACCCCGGTTTTACCTACGCCATTTGGAGAGAAGGAAAAGCTGAAGTAACTGTTTCGAAAAGTTTATTGAGCTGAAAACTTGGCTTGAACTTCTTCTAAAACTGTAGCAGGGCCACCATGATGCTCAAAGATCATGGCTGCAGGGAATTTCTCGTTTTTCCATTGGATCAAATCACTTTCATCTGAAGGACTTACCGCACCAGTGAATACAATCATATCTAAAGTTTCTGATTGGTATTCTTCTAAGACTTGCTCAACAGCGGCGTAGCCAACTACAGAGAATCCGCCTTTTTCCAAAATAGATTGGATATTGTCCACCATGTATTGGTGTTTGCCGAGAATCAATATTTTTTTGGTTGCCATTTCTTCCATACCCACAAATTTTTCGCGATGCAAAAATAAGCCTTGCAAGCAATTTTGGGTTTAATTTGTTCATGATTTCATCAACATGTTGAATTATTTACGAATTGTACGTCCTATTAATTTGATAATCATAGGTTTTACCGTTTTGGTTCTGCCTGTATTGGTTCATCCGGCTATGGTGTTAATCAGTTTTGAAGGATTTGTGGTTGTATTAAAAGCCATAACGCTTACGTTAATTGCGGCAAGCGGTTATGTAATCAATGATTATTTTGACCAAAAGGCGGACGCCATCAACAAACCACATGAGCAAGTGGTGGGTGTTCACATTGCTGGCAAGCGAGCTATTTTGGTTCATGTTATTCTCAGTGCACTCGCATTGGTTTTGTCGTTTTTTCTTGGTTACCACTATCAAAATCATTTTTACTGGATTTCCGCATTGATCTTGGTTGTCGGATTATTGATATATACTCCATTTTTTAAGCGGACCATGATTTGGGGCAATGTATTGGTGGCGGCTGTGGTGTCCATTCTACCGTGGTGGGCATTGATGGATGTAGCCCAACCACAAAAAGAATTTTTGATTTGGGCAATGGTGTTTTTTTCTTTTTGCTCAAATTGGATCCGAGAGGTTATCAAGGACGTTCAAGATGTGGAAGGAGATGCTGTTGGTCAATACAACAGTATTGCTTTAGCAAAGGGTGTAGCTTCAGCTACTCAATTGGTGAAATGGTCTTGGATCGCACTTTTACTCTGCGTGATTTTGTTTCATTTTATGATGTTGGAACATCAAGATTCAATGGCTCTTTTGCTAATGGCAGGTCCCGGTGTGGTAGGTTGGTTTCCTGTTTGGATTGCTAAAAATCCCGCAGATTACAAACGCATTGCCCGCTTGATGAAAATTTGGATGATTTTGGCCACCATTGGCTTCATCCTTCTCTTTGCGTAATCTCGTCAAGCATTTGAAAAATTAAATGTGTGGGCAGCCCCATCACATTGTAATAAGAGCCTTTGAGTTCCTCAATAGCGATCAATCCCCAAAAGTCTTGCGCCCCATAACTACCAGCTTTGTCCATCGGGTGGTATTGGTCAACGTAATAGTTAATCCAATGCTCCTCGAGTTCTACGAACTTCACTTCGGTACTGTCCCATTGAGAGATGCTAACATTTCCTTGTTCCAGGGTGACACCAGTGTAAACGGTATGCCATTGTCCGTTGAGTTGTTTCAACATGTTGATGGCCTCATTTCTGTTCACTGGTTTATTCAGCGCTTTGTGGTTGTGCCATACTATTGTGTCTGCGGTAATGATGATGGTTTCGTGATCATACTGATTCTTCAATGCAGCTGCTTTCTTTTGGGAGAGATAGACTGGAATTTCATGCTCCTTTAAAACGCTGGGGAAGTCCTCATTGATATCCAAACCAATGGATTCAAAGGTCAATCCCATGGATTGCAGCAATTCCCTTCTTCTGGGAGATTGTGAGGCCAATACGATTTTTAATTGCTGAAATTTATCAATATTCATCTTGCTAAGGTATTGCGGTTAAGGACTACCTTTGCGCATGCATCAACAAATTTTAATTCTTGATTTTGGTTCCCAGGTGACCCAATTGATTGCGCGTCGTTTGCGTGAATTGAATGTGTATTGTGAAATTCATCCTTGGAATAAAATTCCCGCAATATCAGAGCTAGTGCAGGGAGTGATTCTTTCAGGTAGCCCTTTCTCTGTTCATCAAGAAGGCGCGCCAATGCCTGATTTGAATGATATTTACAATAGGCTTCCTGTTTTAGGAATTTGTTATGGAGCACAACTCATGGCCATTCAAAATCAAGGTTCCGTAGTGCGTTCCACACATCGCGAATATGGTAGGGCATTGTTGAATCATGTTGATGGTGGGAATGTATTGTTGAATGGTGTCTCTATGAATAGCCAAGTGTGGATGTCACACGGTGATACCATCGAGTCAGCCGGTTCCAATGCTGAAGTTATCTGCAGCACTGCAGATGTGAAATTTGCTGGTTATCAAATAAAGGACAAATCACATTTTGGGGTGCAATTTCATCCAGAGGTATATCACAGTTCAGAGGGCATGCAATTGTTGAAGAACTTTGTTATGAATGTATGCGGATGCACTGGCGATTGGACTCCAGCGGTTTTTGTAGATGAGACTATTGTTGAATTAAAGAACAAATTGGGAGATGACAATGTTGTTTTGGGATTGAGCGGAGGAGTTGATTCTACGGTGGCTGCTGTCATTTTGCACAAAGCCATCGGAGATCGTTTGCATTGCATTTTTGTAGACAATGGTTTGTTGCGGAAGGATGAATTTGACCAGGTGTTAGCGGATTATGAGCACATGGGATTAAACATTAAAGGTGTAAGAGCTGCTGATCAATTTTACGCAGCGTTGAAAGGATTAGATGATCCAGAGGCGAAGCGCAAAGCAATAGGTAAGACTTTCATTGATGTGTTTGATGAAGAATCAAAGAAAATAGAGAATGCACAATGGTTGGGACAAGGTACCATTTATCCAGATGTGATAGAAAGCGTAAGCGCCTCAGGCGGCCCATCACAGACCATCAAGAGTCACCATAACGTTGGGGGTTTGCCGGATTATATGAAATTGAAAGTGGTTGAGCCTTTGCGTTCATTGTTTAAAGACGAGGTGAGACGTGTAGGGGCGAGCTTGGGAATTGCTCAGCATTTATTGGCCCGTCATCCTTTTCCTGGTCCTGGTTTAGGAATCAGAATTTTGGGAGATATCACACCTGAAAAAGTGAATTTGCTTCAACAAGCGGATGCTATTTTTATCAATGCACTAAAGGTTGAGGGATGGTATGATAAGGTTTGGCAAGCTGGCGTGATTTTGCTTCCTGTGAAAAGTGTCGGAGTCATGGGAGATGAAAGAACTTATGAGCAAGCAGTGGCACTGCGCGCGGTATCCAGCACAGATGGTATGACAGCGGATTGGGTGGATCTTCCTTATTCATTGCTGGCCAAGGTGAGCAACGATATCATTAATCAAGTGAAGGGAATCAATCGAGTGGTGTATGATATTAGCTCTAAACCACCAGCTACAATTGAATGGGAATAATATTTGTCCTGTAATATTCATTACTTTTACTCTATGAGATATTTACTAATTGTCTTCATTTTTTGTTCAACTTCATTGTGGTCTCAAATTACCGCACCGGTGCAAAGAATTGATGGGGTAGATTATTACATGCACAAAGTAGAGCCAGGACAGACATTGTATGGCATTTCAAAGATGTACAATGTTGGTATCAAGGAAATTCAGAAAACAAATAGTCTTACAGCTGAAGGAGTTCAGTTGGGTCAAACGTTGAAGATTAGAAAAGGAGGAAGTGGAATGCCCAATCCTTCAGATCAAATGGTGGTCCCCGATAAATCCAATGCCAATTTGAATGTGGAGTCTGGTTATCATTTGGTGCAACCGGGAGAAACGGCATTTAGCATCTCCCAAAAGTACAAATTGAAGCTGGATGAATTTTATGCGCTGAATCCTGGTGCTGAGATTGGAATTGGAGTGAATCAGAAATTGAGAATTTCATCCAAAACACCTGCTGCAAGTGAGTTTCAGGTAGCTCCTAAGGCAAGTGAGGGGAAATTTAAGGTGTATCTTTTGTTGCCTTTTTTATCAGCAGTTCCAGACTCAACCATCACCCCAAGACAAAAGGTTATCAGACAAACAGCTCTGGAATTATACCGAGGGATGTTGCTGACGGAAACAGAAATGGAAAGGTCCGGGATAAAGGTGGAAATAGAAGTTATTGATTTTTATGACAACGTTGAGTTGGTGAAACAATGGACACAAGGAACACGCTTGAATGATGCAGATTTGATCATTGGACCATTATTCAAAGAGTCTTTGGAGGCATTGGCTCCATGGGCTAAAAAGCGGAATATTTGGTTGGTTTGTCCGGTGCCTATCAGCAATAAAATTTTGATGGGCAATGAGCGCATTATCAAGGCTTTTCCTAGTGATGTCTCTCAATGGGGTGCCACAGCAAAGTATGTGTTAGAGAGGAAATCCGATAAGGTGCCTGTTTTTCTTTATGCCGGAAAAACAGAGGCAGAGAAGAAGCGAGCTGAGGCCTTTAAATCGCGATATGTCAAATCAGGATTAAAGAATTTGAAGGTATCCAATAACTTGGATTCTTTATTTACTGCACGCGCAGGTCAAATGGATTCGATGGTGGTTGTGGTGCCTTCTCAATCTCCAGAATTGGCAAGAAAATTCAATGCTAAAAGTCATCTGTTTCAAAGGACTTGGATTCTGGGAATGTCTGAGTGGGTAGATCATTTGTCAGAAGGCGATGCAGAAGGCGAGGTGAAAAATAAGCTCAAATTTACTTTTACCAAATCAGCCCAATCTGAGTCGGATGATCCCGATATCAATGATTGGATCAAGCAATACCACAAAGCTTATTTCACACATCCAACGGATTATTCATTTTGTGGGCATGATATTCTGAAATCATTTGTACAACAGCAGGCAATGGGTAAAATGGATTTGTTATCCAATGAAATGATCATCAACGGTCTTTTCTGTAACATTGATTTGGTTCAAGTGGGTCGAGGAAATGGTTTTGAGAATGTTGGTGTTGTGATTATGGAGTCTCGCCAAGGGGCGGTTATTAGAGTAAAGTAATATGGTTTTTAAAGACAAAATAAAATTGGCATTCCAAGATGCTCAGGTTAGAATTTGTGCGGCGTTGGAGGCAGAGGATGGTTTAGGTAAATTTAGCGTTGAGGAGTGGAATCATGATTCAGGTGGTGGCGGAATTACAAGGGTTATTCAAGACGGTCAAGTGTTGGAAAAAGGCGGTGTGAATTTTAGCGCAGTGGAGGGAGAGATACCTGGCTTTATGAAGAACCATGTTAGCGCTGAATCAACCCATTTTTTTGCAACAGGAATTTCAATTGTGTTGCATCCTCATTCTCCATTAATTCCCATTATACACATGAACGTGCGGTATTTTGAAACCAACGGAGGTGATGCTTGGTTTGGTGGAGGAATTGACCTCACACCCATCTATGTTGTTAAGGAAGATGCACAGCAGTTTCATTTGGCACTGAAAAATGTCTGCGATCAATTTGATACAGAATTTTATCCGGCTCAGAAGAAATGGGCGGATGATTACTTCTTTAATCAGCACCGCAATGAGACCAGGGGTGTGGGCGGTATATTTTACGATTATTTAAAACCCGCTGACGGAAAATTTAGTCATGATGCGCTGATGAATTACGCTTTGGAATTGACCAAAACCTTTGTTCAAGTTTATGTTCCGTTAATGGCCAAATACAAGAATGAATCTTTTTCTGCTCAGCAAAAGGAATGGCAATTGATGCGTAGGGGTAGGTATGTGGAGTTTAATTTGGTTTATGATCGAGGGACACGATTTGGATTGGAAACAAGGGGTAGAATTGAATCCATATTGATGAGCCTCCCTGAGTATGCCTCGTGGAAATACAATTTCGCCCCAACAGATAACAGCCCTGAAAAGGATACTTTGGACATGTTGAAGAAAGATATTAATTGGTTGGATCTGATATGAGATTTTTAGTAGTTCTCTTTTTAGTTTTGTGCGCTGCAAGTGATGTTTTTTCCCAAATGCGTGTTGATTTGAAATCGCCTGTTTCTTTTGTTTTAAAAGTCAATGGGCATGCAATGAATTTGTATCCTGTGCATCGTTTGGGATTTGATTGGGAGACCAAGGACAAGAAATTCCAGGTGACAACCGTTCTAGCCGATGGTGATTCAATCGTTCAAACATTGAACTACAAAAGCGGTTTCAAACAAGATTTTGATTTGCAGCAAGTAAAGAATGTTTGGAAGTGGCAATTGGTTGGAGAAAATTCATGGGTTTTGGATTCGGCAGATTGGACTTCCGTTGTTTCCTTGGATCCTGTTTACAGTGGATCAAAGAATTGTCAGTTGCCCATGAGTGATGATCAATGGGGTGTTTTTTTCAAAGAAGTACACTCCAATCCTATGTCCGCTCAGAAACTGAAAACAATTTCAATGTTGTCCAAAGGCACATGTTGTACTGTAGAACAATGGTCAAAAGTGTTTGGTGATTTTGAATTAGAGGATGACAAGCTGGCTCTGCTGGACATCATCAAAGGAAGTATATATGATTGGGACCATCGCTTAGTGCTCGTTGATAAATTTTTAATCGAGCGCAATCGAAATAAGGCCAATCAACTTTTGTCTCAATAGCAGGTTTGCTTATTTTTGTTGGAATAAACCCAACACTATGCGCTTTCAACCAGGAGTTCTTACCGGAGATCAAGTCACCGATTTATTAAACGATGCCAAAGACAGAGGATATGCTATTCCTGCGGTTAATGTCATTGGAACCAATAGTGTCAATGCTGTTTTAGAAACAGCAAGAGAGGTTAACTCTCCTGTGATTCTCCAATTTAGCAATGGAGGCGGTGCATTCTACGCAGGCAAAGGGTTGTCCAATGCGGATCAACAAGCGGCAATTGCAGGCTCAGTTAGTGGAGCCCACCACATTCATCAAATGGCCGCGTTGTATCAAGTTCCTGTAATTATTCACACTGACCACTGTGCCAAAAACTTATTGCCATGGATGGATGGTATGTTGCATCATGGTGAATCTTTCTTCGAGCGTACTGGAAAGTCATTGTTCTCTTCTCACATGTTGGATTTTTCTGAAGAATCATTGGAGGAGAATATTGAATTGTCCGTTCAATACTTTGAACGCATGAATAAAATGGGCATTACCCTGGAGATTGAATTGGGTGTGACAGGCGGTGAAGAAGATGGCGTCGACAATTCCGATGTGGACAGCAGTAAGTTGTACACCCAGCCAGAAGAGGTGGCTTATGCCTATGAGCACATGAAGAAAGTGAGTCATCGTTTTACTGTTGCGGCAGCTTTTGGAAATGTTCACGGTGTTTACAAGCCGGGAAATGTCAAGTTACAGCCTGTTATATTAAATAATTCTCAGCAGTTCATTCAGCAGAAATTCAGCACCATCGAGAAGCCCATACACTTTGTTTTCCATGGTGGTAGCGGGTCAACGAGAGAAGAGATCAGAGAAGCCATCAGTTATGGTGCCATCAAAATGAATATCGATACGGATATGCAGTGGGCCTATACGGAGGGTATTCGCGATTACATGGCAAATAAGTCAGCCTATTTGCAAGCGCAGATTGGGAATCCAGAAGGTGCCGATAAGCCCAATAAAAAGTATTATGATCCGCGTGTATGGTTGAGAGAAGGTGAAAAAACCTTTGTTCAACGATTGAAAATGGCTTTTGAAGATTTGAATTGTATTCAGCGCAACGCTTGATTATAATAGTTGCGTCGTTTCTTCCTTTAATTTATCCAGTGCGATTTGAATAACACTGTTTTGTGTTTCGGCTTCAAGCTGGAATATTACGCTGCTTAATTCCATGGCATTGGCTTCTATGCCAACATGCTGAAAAGCTGCCTTTATCAATTCAATGGTGCTTTCTTTGGCTAGGTCAATACTTTTCCAAGTTGAAGTGTGAATGTACATTTGAAGCCCCATGTTGTGGTCATATTCCTCACGGATATTCTTCATCAATTCATGTTGCAATTGTGTTGCGGAAATTTGATTGACAGGTTGTCTTAAGATCAAATGCGTAGGCTTGGTTCTTTCCAACATAATCGTTAATCTTTCAATGGCCGAAAGTTTCAACGGAATAAAAAGTTTGTTCTTCTCTCTTTGGGTTTCCAAACGTTCTCTGCGCAAAACGATTTGTTTCCATTCTTTATTCAAGAACCACGTGATTCCTATTGTGGTGGCAATTAAAGATAAAACAATCCATAAATTTTCCATTGCTTTCAATTTTTTGCAAAGATGTCATTAAATTAGATGAATGTACAAGAGATTTTCCTTCTTTGTTTTTTTGTTGCTTAGTCTAACTTCTTCATTTGCCCAATGGCTTCAGCGGAATGATAATATTCCTGTTAAAATTGATAATTACTACATAGCTAATTCATGGGCAGGAGGATTGAATGCCCCGCAGTTTTC
>CANNHA010000029.1 GCA_947504275.1 Flavobacteriales bacterium | reverse complement strand
GGTACCACCTTCCTCAATAAAAACGAGGCACTCAATGAAGTAGACGTTTTGAGAAAAAACAAAACACCATTGAGGGGAATTGAAATAGTGGACCTTACCGACGGGCAAATCATTACCCATTATGAAAAAACCGTTTGGTTTAAAACACAACGCCTTTGTTACATGCAAGCCAAACAATTCATCCAAAAACAAATGATTGGACAATGGCAATGGGTAGAATTTAAATTGTGAATTTCTGTTAGAATTTTGCTGTGACATGGCGCTATTTCGTACCTTAGACCACGTACGTTATGGCCAGTGCAGAAAGTAAAATATTGGTAGAAAAGTTAGATCTTTTCATTCGGAAATACTACAAAAACCGAATGATCAAAGGGTTGCTGTACAGTATGGCGCTTGGCGTTTCGCTTTTTTTATTGATCATTTTCCTAGAATACCTTGGTCGATTTAGCTCTGGGGTTCGTGCATTTTTATTTTTCGGATTCTCGGCTTCCTTGCTCGCCATTTTGGGATTTTATGTGGTATTTCCTTTGCTCAAATTCTTTAGATTGGGGAAAACCATTTCCAGTGAGGAAGCTGCATTGATTATTGGAAAACACTTCAGTGGCATCCAAGACAAATTGCTCAACACCTTGCAATTGCAACAAGCGGCCAAACGAGAAAACCAAGAACTTCTTTACGCTGCCATCGAACAAAAGCAAAAAGAACTTCAACCCGTTCCATTTCAAAACGCGGTGAATTATCGCGACAATGTGAAATACTTGAAGTACGCTTTACCGCCTTTGGTCTTGCTTAGCGTACTCCTTTTTGCTACCCCATCCACCATCACAAGGCCCACCAAAAGAATTGTACAATATGACAAAGCGGAGGAGGATGCACCTTTCCAATTTATCCTAGAATCTCCAACCAACATTCTTGAAAACCAAGATGCTGAAATTGAGCTAAAGCTTACCGGACAAGAGATTCCTGAAAGGGTTTACCTCATCAAGGATGGCCAAAAACTGCTGTTAGAGAAAAAAGATCTGCTGCACCATACCATCACCATTCCGCACGTCAACGCATCTTTTGATTTTTATTTTGTCGCTGCGGATTACTCTAGCCAACCCTTTAGTTTGTCTGTCATTCCACAGCCCAAGATGACGGGTATTCAGGCCGTTCTACAATTCCCCGCATATTTGAAACGTGCGCCTGAAAACCTAACACAAGCAGGCGACCTTACCCTACCTGAAGGAACGCAAATCACCTGGACTTTCAATTGTCTTCATGCGGATTACATCCATGCTGTTATCAATGGGCAAAAGCAACAAGTTGGCATAGAGGACAACCAAGCGCAACTGAGTTGGACAGCAATGCAGTCCTTTCCTTACCAAATTTTCCCAGCATCAGCATTGGCCAAAAGCCTAGATTCCCTGACTTATTATGTCAATGTTGTTCCTGACCAATACCCCCGCATCTCTTTCATCGATAAAATTGATTCCAATAGTCAAACGCTTCACATCTTGACAGGAGAGATTCAAGATGATTACGGTATTTCCAAGCTGCAGTTCAATCTAAAAACGCCTGGATCTAAGTGGTCATCATCACCGATGAACATCAACCCTGGCGCCATTTCCGACATATACTACCACGCCCTGGATTTAAGTCCTTACTCCCTCAACCCCGGCGACACCATTCAATATTATTTTGAAGTATGGGACAACGACGGCGTGCATGGAGCCAAGTCTTCTAAAACACAAATTCAAAAATTTGTCATGCCTTCACTAGAGGCACTTGAAGCAAAATCTGATGAGCAACGCACAGAACTCATTCAAGATTTGAGTCAAGCCCAAAAGGAAGCAGAGAAAATCCAACAGGGTTTAAAAGACCTAGAGAAAAAGTTATTGGAAAAGAAAGAAGCAGATTGGCAAGACAAAAAGAAATTAGAAGAGTTGTTGAAGAGGCAGGAAAATCTTCAAAAGAAATTGGAGCAATTAAAAGAAGAAAATCAAAAGCACCAGGAGAACCAAGAAAAGCAAATGGAGCTCAATGAAGAGCTATTGGAAAAGCAAGAAAAATTAGAACAGCTCATGGAGCAGCTCATTGATCCTGAAACCAAAAAGATGATGGAAGAGCTGAAGAAAATGATGGATCAACTCGACAAAAATGAATTGCAAAAAGAAATGGAAAAACTTCGTGAAAACGAAGAGGACTTGGGAAAGGAGTTGGATCGCGCATTGGAACAATTCAAAGAATTAGAGGTAGAGCAAAAGATGGAAAAAACCATCCAGGAGCTTAAAGATCTTTCTGAAAAACAAGAGCAATTGTCCAAAGAAGCTGAAGAGGGAAAGAAAGATTTGGAACAGCTCAAAAAAGAGCAAAATGAACTGAATGAGCAATTCAAAGATGTCAAGGATGATTTGAAAAAATTGGAGGAACTCAACCAGCAACTGGAAGAACCCAAAGACCTTCCCAATACAGAAGAAATACAGAAAAACATTTCTGAGGAGCAACAAAAAAGTTCTGAAGAATTGAGCAAGGGAAAAAAATCCAACGCAGGGAAAAGTCAAAAGAATGCGGCTCAGAAGATGAAGGAAATGGCGGAGCAAATGGAAAAGTCTGCCGAGGAAGAACAAGAAGAGGAGCAAGAGGAAGATGCTGCTGCGCTGAGACAATTATTGGAAAACTTGGTCCATCTCAGTTTTGACCAAGAGAAGCTGATGGCAGATTTCTCCAAGCTCAATGTCAATGATCCCAACTACGATAAATACGGACAGCGTCAGCGCAAAATCAATGATGACATGGAAATGGTGAAAGATTCTCTTTTTGCTTTGAGTAAAAGAGTAACCCAACTTTCCGCATTCATCAACAAAGAGGTAGATGATGTTCAAGATCACATGGATGCTGCACTAGAATGGATTCCAGAAAGACAAATTCCTGCAGCCCGCGCAGAGCAACAGTTTGTAATGACCGGATTAAACAATCTGGCATTGATGCTCAATGAATCGTTGCAACAAATGCAACAACAGCAACAACAACAGCAGCAACAAAAATCAGGTAAAGGAAAATGCAAAAAACCTGGATCCAGTGGAAAAGGAAAGGGAAAACCCAAACCTTCTGCAGGTCAAATTAAAAAGATGCAAGAAGCTTTGTCCAAACAATTAGAAGACTTGAAGAAACAAGGACAAAACCAAGGAAAAAGTCAATCAGGAAACAACCCTCAATTGAGCAAAGAATTGGCTGGTGCAGCCGCCAAACAAGCCGCCTTGCGAAAGATGATGGAAGACAAAGCTGGTGAGCTCAATCAAGATGGAAGCGGAAAAGGCAATGAGATGAAACAAATTGCCAAGGAAATGGAGCAAATCCAAAAGGACATTGTGAACAACAATATCACAGAGGAAACATTGCGCAGACAACGGGACATCCTAACCCGTTTGTTGCGCGCTGAAAATGCAGAAAGAACGCAAGGGGAACAGGAGGAGAGAGAAAGCAAAGAGGGACAAATGCTCAATAACACTCCACCTCCAGGATTGGAAGAATACATGAAAAAGAAAACCAAAGAAGCTGAATTGTTACAAACATTGCCCCCGCAACTAAAGCCGTATTACAAGGAAAAGGCCAATCAATATTTATTGAGTCCTCAACCGTAAAACGATTTTTTTGTAATTTTTTTTTGAATTGCAACCCGAATAAACTTTTTTCGTTTCATATTTGACTAACAAAATAAAACATGGCCTCAGAACAAGTCCTCACATTTGCCTCAGAAATTGAGAATATACATTTGGTAGAGCAAATGATTGATGACGTTTGCACCAACCACAATGTGAAAGAGGATTTCTTTGGTGAGATTCTGATTTCATTGACAGAAGCGGTAAACAATGCCATTGTGCATGGAAATCGTTTGGATGCTAGCAAACAAGTATCCGTAACCTTTCATGAGGATGGACGCCATATGTATTTTGATATTGAGGATGAGGGTCCTGGTTTTGATTATGACAATCTACCCGATCCCACAGCTCCAGAAAACCTTGAAAAGCCGCATGGACGTGGCGTTTTCTTAATGCGTCAATTGGCAGACACCTGTTCCTTTGAAGATGGCGGCCGGATTGTAAAATTGTCTTTTGATGTAATTGGGAGAGAGGTGGTGGCTTAATCCTTCAAACAACGCACACTTGAACCAATTTTCTTATCGTACGTTGATTTAAGTACTGCTGCATTTTGATAAAACAAACGAGAGGCGTGCGCTGTGGTTGTGTTGGAATTGGTTGACGTCCACCATTGACCCAATTGAAGGTTAAACAAATACGTCCCATCTGTAAAACGATACCCTCCAGGTAATCCAGTGTAACCGCTTTCATTGGTAGCTCCCAAATTGGGTGAGTTCCAACCATCAATGGTCTTTAGCTTACCACCCGCAACAGACACACCACCTAAATAATCCTCCATGGCATTCCATTCAATCGTAGTAGGAACATGCCACCCTGTTGGACATAGCCCTCGACTATCATTGACAGCATACCAGTTGTACAATTTACCGTAATTGGTGTTGTTCACATCACTTCCGCCGTAAATTCCATAAGCACCATTTGTGGTATTCCAAGATGAGTTGGTTACTGCATTCACCAAAGCATTGCCATTTCTATATTTGGTCACGGCCAAGTTTTTCTGCATCCACTCTTGGGTTCCCAGAATAATCGAAGGGTAAAAGTTGCCATCAATGTCTGTAACGCCATTGCCCTGAACAAAAAGGGAAGGTGTTCCGGCGCATAAGCAATCAACTGTAATGATATCATTGATGGTGTTAGCGTTGTTGTCATTGCATGTTGCGCCTTCTATTAAGCAGCTACCGTCATCAGTATTAGCCGACGCGTTATAATTGCAAGCGGCATTGTCCATACAACCCATAACCATCGGAACATTGTTCGCTGTACTAATTCCGGGTACAATAACTACCTTATTTCCCACAAAAAGTGAATCCCCTGCTTCACTTACTCTAACTGGGACATCGTTGCTATGAAGTGCAAACGGAACGCTCATCAACTGTTGCGTTCCTATATCGACGCCGTTCATCAAGACGTGTAAAAACTTGGATCCATTGCCCAAATCAATATTTGCAAATGAACCTTGAACCGGAGATCCTTGACCGACAACACAACTTATCAAACCTTGATCATTTGTGGTCAATGCCTGACTCTCTTCATAAACAGCAGAACCATTGGCGGCGCCATCGTGAATCATCAAAGTCAAGTTCACTAGAGCATTGGCCATTATGCTCCCATCTACATTTCGCATCACCGCTTGATAAGGAATACCTTGAGGGGATTGGGAATGAAGTGATGAGGTAATGAGGAAAAAAATCATCAATAACATTGCGCTTCGAAAGACGGTCTTTTTCATTTTTTAAGGTTTGTGAGACAAATATAAAATTTTCCCATCACTCTTTCTCGATGTCTAATTCCGTAACCATTGAACCAAGGTTAAAATGGTTATTTCATATTCTTGACGGTGTATTTTAATGATCATGAGCCCCATTTCTTCATCTTCCTGGAATTAAATACATCTTTCCATTTCCTCGGATTATTTTCAATGTACCGACTTATGACCCAAAAGGCTCTTTTATCTCTGATCATGCGATCATGAAACCTACTCTGCCATTGAAAGCAATAGCCTAATTCATTAGCCCTTTTCGTCACTGCAGATTTATACGAACGTATGATGGCTGATATTGAATTGGCTTTGGGAGAAATTTGTGACATGACATTCACATTCTTTTTAAATCTGCCAAAATCTGAAGGGTGATATTTTTCTATTGAGATATCAAATAAATCTTGGATGAAGGCATCGTTGCTATTGGTTAAATTGTGGGCGTCGTTGATTTTGGTTGCATTGCGGGCGTCATTGATTTTGGTGGGATTGGGGGCGTCGTCGATCTTGGTGGGATTGGGGGCGTCGTTGATTTTGGTGGGATTAGGGGCGTCGTTGCATGCAACGACGCTACGTTGTGAATCACCCCCATTATTTTTCAAAATCAAAACCCCATGAACATGATCTGGCATAATCACAAATGCTCCCAACCGACAATTCCTGGTGTGTTCTGGTATTTCATTCCATAAGGTATTTGCAATAACACCCAATGATGATAATTCCATTTTTCCCTCAATCACCTCACCAAAATACCGCACTCTGTTCTTTGTGCATATGGTTATAAAATAAGCCCCATCTCTCCGATAATCCCAATAGGGTCTCCTCAATGATTTATCACTGAACCTTTTGTATCCCTTTTTTTTCATTTCACAAAATTGAAATGAATTGAATTAAAATACAACCTATAAATTATGGGGTTTTATGCTTTGGACCAACCCCTGAGATTTTGATTAACGCGGAAATCTAACAAAACCCCTATCTACCAAATTTCACCAACAACACCGCTATATCCGATGGATTAACTCCCGATATTCTACTAGCCTGTCCAATGGTCTCTGGTCTAACAGCACTCAACTTTTGTCGGGCTTCTGTGCTCAAACTTTGCATCTGGTGGTAATCGAAATCAATAGGGATTTTTACATAATCCAAACGGGTCAACTTATCCGCTAGCAATCTTTCTTTCTCAATGTAACCAGAATATTTGACTTGTATCTCTGCCTGTTCCAGTGATTCTTGTTTATAGCTATTTAAAGCTACTTTTTCAGCTATTCGCTCACTTACACCTATCAAACCGTTTAAAGTCGTTTGTGGGCGAGATAAAAGGCTTAAAACGGAGGTTTTGTTGGGTATTTCACTTGAACCCATTTCCGTCAAGTACGCATTTACTTCTTCAGGCTTCACACTGGTTTCTTTGAGAAGCTCCATGATTTCTTGCGTCTCCCTTCTTTTGTGTTCCAAATCGTGCATGCGCTCATCACTGGCTAAACCAATTTCGTGACTCATTGGTGTTAGCCTCTCATCTGCATTATCTTGACGAAGTAAAGTTCGGTACTCCGCGCGACTGGTGAACATGCGATAGGGTTCGTCGGTACTTTTTGTTATGAGATCATCGATGAGCACACCGATGTATGCTTGGTCTCTGGTAAGAATAAAAGGTGCTTCTTCTTTTACAGCCAATGCAGCGTTGATTCCAGCCATCAGACCTTGACATGCGGCTTCTTCGTAACCTGTGGTTCCATTGATTTGTCCAGCGAAATACAATCCCGGAACATCTTTGGATTCCAATGTATGCAGCAATTGATTCGGCGGAAAATAATCATACTCGATGGCATATCCAGGACGGAAGATTCTTGCGTTTTCAAAACCTTGAATTTGACGCAAAGCTTTGACCTGAATTTCCTCTGGTAAACTGGTAGAAAATCCGTTGACATATATTTCAACCGTCTTCCAACCCTCAGGTTCTACAAACAATTGATGGTGATCCTTATCCGCGAATCGAGTAATTTTATCTTCAATCGATGGACAATACCGCGGACCCGAACCAATGATTCTACCGGTAAACATGGGAGATTTTTCAAAACCTTCCGCCAAAATATCATGCACCGCTTGATTCGTGTTGGTAATCCAACACGAGCGTTGTTTTTGTAATGGTACTGTTGAAGATAAATAGGAAAATTTAGATGGATTTTTATCTCCTTCCTGCTCCACCATTTTATCGTAATTCAAACTTCGTCCATCTACTCGAGGAGGGGTTCCTGTTTTCATTCGGCCCGCTTGAAAGCCCAATGAAACCAACTGTTCCGTGATGCCTTCTGATCTTTTCTCACCCATTCTACCACCTGCCAATTGTTGCTCTCCTATATGAATCACACCATTCAAAAAAGTGCCACTCGTCACAATCACTTTTTTGGCGTAAAACACAACACCGATTGAAGTGCGTACACCCGACACTTTTCCATTTTCAAACAAAATTTCTTTCACGGAATCTTGCCAAAAAAAGACGTTGGGAATGGACTCCAATTGCAGCCTCCATTCCTCAGCGAACATCATTCGATCACTCTGACATCTTGGACTCCACATTGCAGGTCCTTTTGAAACATTGAGCATCCTAAATTGAATCGCGCTTTTATCAGAGACAATTCCACTCAATCCACCCAACGCATCAATTTCTCTCACAATCTGACCTTTGGCAATTCCACCCATTGCTGGGTTACAACTCATTTGACCTATCTTATTCATATCCATGGTAATTAATAGTGTTTTTACACCCAAATTACCAGATGCAGATGCGGCCTCGTTTCCTGCATGTCCTGCACCAATCACGATGACTTCAAAAGTATTTTCTTTCATTTGTTCCACGTGAAACATTCATGTATTATTTTCATCATACCTTTCTTCTTTCTCAACTATTCTTTTCTCTCAATGGTGAATTCATAGACAAATATAATGAAATTGCATGACTTTCGCAAGCCCTCATTTCAACAATTTGTTCACTATTTTTATCTTGAAAACCAATGAGATGAAGTAATCCATGTGCTATAACACGAAGCAATTCTTGTTGATATTTTTCGCTCATGGTTTTGGCGTTGTCTCTCACACGATCCAAACTGATGTACAATTCACCCTGAATCATTTTCTCTGTGGTGCCATTATCGAAGGTGATGATATCTGTGTAGTAATCATGCTGAAGGAATTGCTGGTTGATTTTGAGCAATTCGTCATCAAACATGAACACAATATTCAATTCCTCTATAGAACGTCCATATTGATGTGCCAAAGCATGCAACCAGGAAGAAATGCGTTGATTAGAGACGAAATGAGGCCTCTTTAAGTCTTGGAAATAAATAGATACCGCCATATCAACAAAAGTCGATTTTTGGGCCATCTACAAATCAGGAAAAAGGAAATAAGATAAACAGCGAGATGTGAACTAATCGTTCTCAGGAATATATATGCTGTTAAGAACAACCCATTAGGACGATAGAATGCGGCGGATTGGATTTACACTGAAAAGAATTGATGTGAGCAAGAATCAATCATCCTGATAAATCAACCAATAAATTGCCGTGACAGCTTACCTGTTTTCAAATAAATCAGGTTGATCAAACCCCATAAAAACTTGAAGAAAAAGGTAGATTGCCATTTATTAGCACCACATGAAACTACCAGAAATATCAGAAAAAATTAAGAACATTCAAACAGATTGAACAATAAACTTGGATGTTTCACATGAAATCAATTCTCTGAGGAATCTTCAGCGACATTCTTCGGGAGAATCCTTACTCCATCCACTTTAAATATTTCACCATCCTTGTAAGTCACTGTCATTTTCAAAAGACCAGTCTCAGAAAAATAAGTCCAATCACCGGAGCGCAAACCACCTTCATATTGACCTTTCTCCATCACCATCCCATTGGCATACCACATTTTATGTTTACCCACAGGTGAACCCAAATTGAATTCCCCCTCAAAAGCAGGTTGATCTGTACTGTAATAATACCATTTCCAAATACCATTCTTCTCACCATCAAGATACTCCCCTATCTCCAAATGATCATTCATTTGAAACTTCCATAAACCATTTTTTACATCATCGCTGTACATACCTTCAAGAATTACAGCACCTGAAGTATCACATTCCACATATTCTCCATCTAACTTTCCACGTGAAAAATGCTCCCTTCTTTGCAGTTTTTCTTTTTCATAATACCACAACCACTCACCATCCGGCTTGCCTTTCCAATAAGAACCCAATAATTCTGATTGCCCTTCTCTTGAAAAATAAATCCAAGGTCCTATACGTTCGTTGTCTTTGTATTCACCCTGGGCTTTCAATTCACCAGAAAGAAAAAACTCTTTCCAAATACCTTGACGCATACCATCAACATCCAACAATCCCTCAGCCACCTTTACACCTTGCTGAAAAACTTGATTGGTGATTCGCTCGCCGGAAGGACGTTCCACATGAAAAATGCCCTGTTTCAGACTTCCTGAATAACCACCCCTGGATAGTAATCCATCTGGCAATGTATCTACTTTGAAAGTCAAATTACCTACTCCACCATTGTCTGTGACTAGAACATCATTCTCATACAGCTCGGTTCTGATCACGATTCCTTTTTTATCATAGAACTGAAACAGTCCGTTTCTCTTGCTATTGGACCAAATACCATCTTTCAGAACAAATTCAGATTCAGGAAAAAACTCCTTCCATAAACCTTCCCTTTGTCCATTTTTGTTGTAACGATTGAAACGCTCAACACTGTTGACAAAACCCAAAGTATACTTGGTGATGCCTATCAATGTACCATCTTCACTATATTCTTTAGCCTTTCCTTGTTCCTTATTGCCATCAAAGGGTATGCGCCAATGTACCTTTCCGCTTGCATAATACTCTTCTCTAATGCCTTGCTTCACGTTTTCAAGGTATTGCATGGCCGTTACTCTAACCCCTAAAGTATCAAACTCAATCTCCCAACCATTCTTCTTACCTTCTCTATACCCTATCTCTTTTTCAATGCGACCTTTATTGTCGAAAAACTTCCACGTGGAATCCAGTAGACCTCCCTTTCTATTTCCACTGGCAACAAGCACACCATAAGTATTGTATGTTTTCCAAAAACCCTCAGGCTGATTATTGTACCAATACCCTTCACTGGATACCTTTCCATTTGGATGGTAAAATGTCTTGTATTCCATTTGACTGAAAACCAAGTTTGACCAGACAATGAAAAACATCAAAAAGAAAAATGATTTTATTTTTCCCCCATTGGTATTCATTATAAAACTAAAATTTTTTTTGAAATAAAAGAGATGGTGTCCTTATTAAGCTGTTAGTAGCGTTGGTAAAATTCGTCCAAAACATTTGTTTTTCTTGTAATTCACAAAATTATCATGGTTATGAACATGTTATTTTATTGTAAAATACTGGTTTTGAGAAAACCATATAGGTTATTAATATCTTAAGAACTTGGGGTGGTGTGAATAAAAAAGAATGGTTTGAAGCTGTTGATATTGGTGATGGTGATTTCATATCCTTGTGTAGAAAATACCAAAACAAATTTTGTTTAGGGGAATAGGAAGAACTAAGGACAAAGGAAAAAATCAAAGTCAACAATAGTTGTGCATGGTTATGAACACCAATTAACAAGTTGCAAATCCAAAATGTAGATAAAAGAAATTGTATTTTTGTGGAATGAAAATTATTATAGGAAGTGATCATGCTGGTTTTTCTATGAAAGAAGAATTGAAGGCATGGTTGAATGCGCAAGGACATACTTGTGAAGACAAAGGATGTTTTTCTGCTGAAAGTGTGGATTATCCTGATTATGCGCATGCTGTAGCTCGAGATGTAGAGAGCGAAAATACGCCAGGAATTTTATTGTGTGGCTCAGCTAATGGCGTTTGTATCACAGCTAATAAACATGCGGGAATTAGAGCAGCACTGTGTTGGACCAAAGAGATTTCTTCATTGGCCAGACAGCACAACGATGCCAACGTGGTATGTATTCCCGCTCGTTTCATTTCATTAGAAGAAGCAAAAGAAATTGTTACTGCTTTTTTAGAGACTGAATTTGAAGGCGGTAGACATCAGAATAGGGTCAATAAAATTTGCATGTAATGAAGAATATAGTAGTCTTAATATTATTAGCCATATCCTTTATTGGATATGGACAAAAGGATTGGTCAGGACATTATGGAGGACAAATTTCGCAAGAGGAGTTAAAGAAACACCTTTATGTTATCGCATCCGACGCTTATGAGGGACGTGAAACAGGCATGGAGGGACAGCGAAAAGCTGCGCAGTATTTGGATGAGTATTATGCAGGTATTGGCATTAAAACACAGAGACAAATTTTTCCGCTAAAACGGTTGAGCTTTTTAGCTTCAACTGTTGAGTTGCAAAATGAAGTAAAAAGTGTAAAAAAGCAATTTTCTTTTATTGATGACTTTTACTTTTTTAGTGCGGATAAAACCCAAACCATCACTGAATCTGATTTGGTTTTTGTTGGATATGGAATATCTGCAGACAACTGGGATGATTACAAGAATATGGATGTCAAAGGAAAGACAGTAATTTGTTTGTCAGGAGAACCTGTAAAAAAAGGAAAAAGTAGAATTACAGGACAGAAAGAGTATTCGACTTGGACAACAGATCGTGAAGCCAAGCGAAGAGTGGCTATTGAAAAGGGTGCTAAGATGTTTATTCAAATTGATCAAAATTTTGATCAATACATGAGTCGTGTAAAGTATTATCTGCAAACCCCTCGCATGACTTTGGATAAAAGAGGTTCAGAGGATGAGGAAGATTTGCGTATTCCTTATCTGCATTGTTCTGTTAAAATGGCTGAGGAATTATTGGCAATGTTTGGAATGCCTGATTATAAGACCCTTCAGAAAAAAGCAATGTCCAAGAAGAAGATTAAGGGACAAGATTTGGGTGGTGTATTAAAAGTCAACTTCCACGTGAAAAGAGAGGATTTGGTTTCTGATAATGTGTTGGCATTTTTGGAGGGAGAAGATCCTGAATTGAAATCAGAAATTGTGGTGATTAGTGCGCATTATGATCACGTGGGCATCATCAATGGAGAGATACACAATGGAGCGGACGATGATGGATCAGGAACAGTGAGTGTGATGGAAATGGCGCGTGCCTTTATTCAAGCTAAGAAAGAAGGACATGGAAGCAAGCGGAGCATCCTGTTTTTGCATGTGAGTGGAGAGGAGAAAGGATTGTTGGGCAGTGAGTGGTATTCAGATCACCCAGTATATCCATTGGCCAATACAGTTTGTGATTTGAATGTGGATATGGTTGGAAGAAAAGATGCAGACCATCAAGACGGGAAGTACGTTTATTTGATAGGTTCTGACAAATTGAGTACTGAACTTCATCAGATTTCTGAGGAGGCCAATAAGAAATACACGAATATTCAATTGGATTATACTTATAATGATCCCAATGATCCCAATCAATTTTATTACCGTTCTGACCACTATAATTTCGCGAAGCACAATATACCTGTGATATTTTACTTCAGTGGAGTGCATGAAGATTACCACAAACCAGGAGATGACCCAGAAAAAATCATGTATGATAAAATGGCTGAAATAGGAAAGTTGGTTTTTCATACCGCTTGGGAAGTAGCCAACAGACCAGAAAAGTTGAAGGTGGATGTGGCCAATGATTTCAAAGAAAAATAAATAATAAGAGACAATAAATAATTAATAAGATGCAAGAAATATTAAAGACCTTAGGGTTATCAGCAGTGAATGATGGAACTTCAACAGGATTGAAGTTTATGGGATCAGGTGAAGTGGTTTCATCCTATTCTCCAGTTGATGGAAAGCACATCGCAGATGTGAAGTCAACGACAAAAGATGAGTATGAGCAAGTGATTTTAATGGCTCAAAAAGCTTATCAAGAATGGCGCTTGATGCCAGCACCTAAGCGTGGTGAAATTGTTCGTCAGTTTGGCGAAAAACTCCGTGCAAAGAAGGATGCATTGGGAAGATTGGTGAGTTATGAAATGGGAAAATCCCTACAAGAAGGATGGGGAGAGGTTCAGGAGATGATAGACATCTGCGATTTTGCAGTAGGATTAAGTCGTCAGTTGTATGGATTGACCATGCACAGTGAGCGTCCAGGGCATAGAATGTATGAGCAATGGCATCCACTGGGAGTAGTAGGAATTATTTCTGCATTCAACTTCCCTGTTGCTGTTTGGAGTTGGAACTCAGCATTGGCTTGGATTTGTGGAGATACTTGTGTTTGGAAGGCATCAGAGAAAGCGCCATTGTGTGCGGTGGCTTGTCAGAATATTTGGAATGAAGTTGCTAAAGAAAACAACTTGCCAGAAGGAATTTCTTGCATCATTACAGGAAAAGTTCAGGAAGGAGAGTGGTTGGTGAATGATACACGTGTTCCTTTGATTTCAGCTACGGGATCTACCCGAATGGGAAGAATCGTAGGTGCTAAAGTAGCTGAGCGTTTCGGAAAGAGCTTATTGGAATTGGGAGGAAACAATGCCATCATAGTTACGGACAGTGCAGATTTGAAGATGTGCATTCCAGCGATGGTATTTGGTGCAGTAGGAACGGCTGGTCAACGTTGCACCACTACACGTCGTTTGATTATCCACGAGAGTTTGTATGAAGCGACCAAAGAGAGTTTGGTAAAAGCATATGGACAATTGCGCATTGGTGATCCATTGGATGCCAATAATCACGTGGGTCCGCTTATCGATACAGATGCAGTACACAATTATTTGAACGCCATCGAGCAAGCAAAGGCACAAGGCGGAAAGGTTTTGGTAGAGGGTGGAGTATTGACCGGTGAGCAATATACTTCTAGATGTTATGTGAAGCCTTGTATCATCGAAGCCAACAATGATATGGCCATTGTGCAACACGAGACATTTGCCCCTATTTTGTATGTGATGTCTTACAAGACATTGGATGAAGCCATCGCGATGCAAAACGGAGTAGTGCAAGGATTGAGCTCTTCTATCATGACTTTGAACATGAGAGAGGCTGAGCGTTTCTTGAGTTGTGAAGGATCAGATTGCGGAATTGCCAACGTCAATATCGGAACCAGTGGTGCTGAGATAGGAGGTGCATTTGGAGGTGAGAAAGAGACCGGTGGAGGACGTGAAAGCGGATCTGATGCTTGGAGAAATTACATGCGCCGTCAGACCAATACCATCAATTATTCAACCTCATTGCCCTTAGCGCAAGGAATTAAATTTGACATCTAATGAAATCAAAACTTTTCCTCCTTCTATCTCTTATGATTTCAGTAATGACTCAAGCGCAGACAGAATCGTGGAAAATGAAGTTTCATTTGAACGATTCGGTAGATGCAGTTTTTGATGTGTTGGTAGAACATGGGGAAAGCACCATGGGCATGACCATTGAAAACGGCGGAGAATCGATTTATTTGCATAGCATAGAAGGCCAGGAATATCCTGGCTTTCTTTTTCCTTATTTTGAAACTAAAATTGAGTGGAAGCCAGCCGACAAAGGCGATATGGCTTGGAAGGGTTGGTTTATTAAGAAAGGAGGAAAGCCGGTTTATTTCGACGCACAAAGACAGCCGTACACGAGCGCAGAGGAAGAAACCATGCCTAATGAGCTTAAGCAAGACTTGGTGATTGAAAAGCGACAGAAAGTGGTGTTTGAGCCAGGCACTCCAGACGCCTACAACGCCATTGGTTTATTTGATTTGTATTCCAATGGAATGTGCACAGGAACTTTTTGTACAGAGACTGGTGACTATCGATTTTTAAAGGGATCATGGAATAATGAACACATTCAAATGCAGTGTTTGGATGGAGCGCATTTGTTTTGTTTTACAGCGGAAATAGCCCATGAATACGGGAGTTTTATAAATGGAAGATTTTACAGTGGGAATACCTATTCCGAAAAATGGGAAGGAGAAGATGATCAAACTTTTGAATTGCGCCCCGCAGAGGAATTGGTCAAGCTAAGAGCGGGAAGAGAAGGAGAAGTGTTTGCATTTAGTGCAATGGATTTGCAAGGCAATATGAGAACCTTTGGAGCAGAGGATTGGAAGGGTCATTTGAGCATCATTCAGCTCATGGGCACGTGGTGTCCCAATTGCACAGATGAAGGCAAGGTGATGTCCGCGATGCACAAGAAATACGGAGCAAAAGGATTGCAGATTATTCCTGTTGCTTTTGAAAGATCAGATGATATTGTAGAGAATAAGCGCGTAATACAAAAGCAAATGGCGCAATTGAATTGCGGTTATGAGGCCTATTTAGGGAGAGCAGATGGAAAGGGCAAGGAACGTGCGCAAAATGTATTTCCACAGCTAGAAAAAGTAATAGCCTTTCCCACGATGATTGTGGTGAATAGCGAGGGAAAAGTGATACACATTCACACTGGATTTAATGGCCCAGCAACAGGTAAGTACCACACCAAGGAAGTGTTGAAGTTGGAGAAGATGATTGAGGAGGGTATTAAAGATCTTCACTGACCATAAGGAACCAAAAACGGTTTTTCTACATTCCATTTAATGGTTCTTTGGTAGTCGCATCCTCCGTGGATATTGGCAGCGATGAATACTCTTTTATTTGTTTTTTCACTTTCAAAAAGAAGGACACGGGGTTCAAAAGCCAATTCACGCGTGTTGAAATCTACTTTGTTTTTTCTGATTTTGGTTTCTTCATAAAGGGGGAAGAAGTATTCTGTTTTGCTGCGCTGTGTGTGCTGAATAAGACGCCACTTTTGGGCAATTTCTTCGGTGAGTTCACATCCTCCAGAACAGTATTGACTTTTAAATTCATTGTAATAAGCACCTTCAAGGGGGTAGACAGTTACAGTGATGTCTTCATTTTCAGGATTGTCCAAATGAAAGGTAAATACTCCACCACCGCAGCGTTGGGCATTAACAAATAGAGGAGATATTATGAAAAATGTAATTATCGCTAATCTAATCACGGAGCTATTATTATGGAATTTAGCCGGGAAAATAGGTGATTTGGATTAAAATGCAAATTGGTATTTTCATATTTTGGAGCGATAGGGTTTTTTCAGTTTTTTGATTGATAGGTGGTTAAAAATGCATTTCTTCTTTTTGTATTGTTCAGAATCTGAACTAAAGTTAATGGATTGAAAGTTAAAAGTGAATCAAGCTTTCTATATTTGTTTATATCAATGGTTCAAAGCTGCGGCAAATTATAGAGAATCAGTAGTTTTAGAAATTTACGTAAATACAAAAACAGTAGCGCTCGATAATGAATCTCATTAATTTACTTAATAGTCAGTTAAGCCAAATCCTTTCATTTGCTTATTTGCTTTTTATTTTTTACTCTCTCTATTATTCAAAGACGCTTTCTACGAAAAAAGTCGTTATAGTGACGATAGCATTCATAATAACGGTGAGGTTTTTTGATTTTGAGTACTGGTGGTCAAATCCAGATTTGGGACAATGGATTATTTGCGCAAAGAGCATGGTTGATAATCCCAAGGAGTGGATTTTGAATTATTCTTTGTTTGATTTTACTAGGATGTTGACCATTTTACCATTGGCAGTTCTGTTTTTATTAAAAGGGAGTGTTACCTATTTTGATGCTCACATCATTTTTTTGATTTCTATTATTGGTTTCATATTTATACAGCTTATTATTCTAAAAAAGTTGTTTCACAAGGATACAGTCATAATAGTATTGGCATTGTTTGCTGTGTATTTTACAATGTCCAATCACTATGATTATAGACTATACAATAGTGAAGTGCCTGTTATTTTGTTTTACAGTTTATCAACTTTGTTTTTTGTGAAGGCCCTCGAGACCAATAGGGGTTGGTTTTTTATTGGTTTTTTATTGAGTTTAATGCCCTTTGCCAAAGAGCAATCCGCTTTTATTGCGATTGTTTCATTTCTGTATATAGTGGTTTATCAAATAATGCGCAAGAGTTACAAAGATTGTATCAAGCTCGTTTTGGGCGCGTGTTTAGGCGGGGGACTATTATTTTTTATGGTATTGATGATACACGGTTTAGACAATGTGTTATGGATTTTTTCAATTTCTTTGGATTATAAGGAGGTTGGCCTCATTGGGGAAGCGGTGGACGAAAGCCACAAGCTACTTGTTTTTTTGCATTTCAGGTGGCTCAATAAAGAAATGCTATTGATTTTTCCAATGGCCGTTTTTGGTTTAATACTTGGCGTAATAAAATTTAGCAAGAATCCGAGGGGTAATCATGAGACAATCTTTGGATACTACGTCTTGGGCTTTTTAATCGCTATTTATAGTGTTTTTGCCCCGGGCAATCGATGTATGCATTACAATTTACTTTTATGGCCCGGATTGCTTTTTTTCATGAGCGTTTTGATAAGACACCTTCAACAACTGCAACTTCGATCAATTCATTTCATTTTTGGGTTGGTGTTTCTCATCATGATTAATGATATTAGGGTTGGAAATACTCGACCATGGCGGGCGTTTGAATCTTATCAGAAAAAGTCTGATGAATGGAGAGAAGATCCCTTTATTCTTTCATTGATTGAGAATAAAATTTCAAAGAAGGATGTAGTGTTGTGGGGTTGGGATACAGTTACTCCTATATTGTTTGATTTTAATCGCACAACTGGATTTCTATACCCTCAGTTTGCATACGGCGAATATCAAAATTTAAAGTTGGTAAGAGAGCATTATTTAAAGACTATTCAGCGTGATAGGCCGGAATATTTTATTGAATTAGTTGGTTCGGGTAGACGATACTTCAGAGACATCAATAAGTTTTCTGTGAGCCAATCATTTCAAGATCTGCAAAAAGAGCTGGATAAACAGTATAATCTCATATCAGCAGGACCGAATTTTAAGATATACAAAAAGAATTCTATTTGATACACCCAGGAATAGTAGATCAATACCTTGGGTAGTATTTAATCATTTGATTAAAATCATTGTTTAAATCTGATTATGGCGCCGCCCATGCTGCAAATTGTGGGTGATATGGATCAAAAGCAATATGACAAGATGCTGAAGAGCAGAAAGGATAGTATAGTAAAATGGGTGATGAAAACTTTGAAAGCATGAGAAGATATTTGTACTTACTGCTTTTGTTTTTTGGAACAACGGCATTTGGACAATCGGTTCAGCGCTTTTCCACGTGGAATGCGCTTGAGGAATGGGCGCTAAAAAATGCCACAGTTATGCAATTAAACCAGGAGCAGTTGCGTTTGGCGGAATTGACAGAGGAGGCTTCTTGGGTAAATACGATAAACCCTAGAATCCCAACTACAGCAAGTTGGTTGAATAATACTGATTTACCCGTGAATTTTATTCCAGGGCAAGTTTTTGGAGGACCGGAAGGGACTTTTAGAGAGGTGACATTTGGTCAGCAATACATCAGTTCATTTACTGCGGCGCCTCAATTGGACATTGTGAATGTGGCCAAATGGCAGGATATACGGGTGGCTAAGGCCAACACCAAGGTTGTAGCTAATGAAGGTGCGGTGAATCGAATCAAGATGTTGGAGCAGGTCAATGTGCTGTATTGTGGTATAATACAACTGAAGAAACAACAAAAGATGTTGGAGCGATTTGTAGGATTGTCGGATAGTTTATCTCAAATAGTAGGAAGGAAGTATGAAGCGGGATTGGTAAGGCTTCAGGATAGAAATGATGCGCAAGTAAATGTTATACAGCAAAAGGGATTGCTGCGCAATATTGAGCATCAGTTGAATTATCAGCAATCGTTGTTGTCGGCACTTGCTGGAGTTACTGTTGAAATAGAGCCGATAGAGGGTTTGGAGGAATTGGAAATGGTTAAGCCAGCTCAAAATCTAACAGCGTTGAACTTGGCAACGCATAAGGTGGATTACGCTAAAATGATGTACCGCTCATCACAATTGGAACAATTGCCGGTGTTGAGTTTTCAGTCTTCGTTGGCCTATCAAAACAACAGCAATACGCAATGGATGGATCCTGCGAGCAAATGGATTTACAGCAGCTTTGTAGGAGCCAAGTTGACATGGGACTTGCCCACCAATGCTGTGAAGGCAACCAATGTGCGCGCCAAAAAAATCAATTTCAAAATTGCGGAAATTCTTTTGGAGGAAGAGAAAAGGAACACCAAAGTTAGAAATGAGCAATTGATGAAAGATTGGGAGAATGCCAAAAGGGAGTTGGAGGAGAAAGTGTTGATGGCCCAATTGGAAAAGGACAGTTACCGGCAGGCGGGAGATCAATATGAAAAGGAAGTGATTGGTTTGGACAAATTTATTTTGGCTCAAAACAAATGGCTTTCTGCGCAATTGAGTGTGTTGAATGCCAGAATCAATCAGCAGATGTATCAACAAAAAATACGCATTAATTATGCAAATTAGAACATGGATTTTTTCTTTGGTGATGATCTCAATATGGGGTTGTAAAGGAAAACAACAAGAGGTAAGCCCAGTGCGCAATGACATCACAGAGACAGTATTTGCTTCCGGACAATTGGTGGCCAATGACCGTTACAATTTGACGGCCCAGTCAGAGGGGTATCTGTCAGCTATACTGGTAACCGAGGGATCAGAAGTGACCACGGGGCAATTGGTTGCTGAGATTGATAATGATGGGTCAGACGCTGGCGCTGCCGCAGCGCAAGCGCAATTGCGAATTGCCCAGCAGAATGCAACAGAACAGTCGCCAGCATGGCAAGAGGCAAAGTTGCAATTGGAGACAACGGATCAGAAGATGCAGCAGGAAAAGCGACAAAAGGAAAGGTATGAGTCTTTATACCAAGCCCAGAGCGCCTCGCGATTGGAAATGGAAAATGCCCAATTGGCGTATGAATCAGCCAAGAACAATTGGTTGGCGGCAAAAAAGAAACTGCAACAAATAGAGCAACAGGCGGATTGGACCTTGGCGGCACAACAAGCACAGGCGGTGCAACAAGGAAAGGCTTCTCAATACAATCAAGTCAAGGCATTGTTTGCAGGCACTGTTTTGCGATTGATGAAAAGAGCTGGAGATTTTGTTAGGAAAGGCGATGTGTTAGCTGTATTGGCCAGTGATCAACAATTGGTGGCTCAGCTCAATGTTGACGAGAATAGCATCAAGAAAATCAAAGAAGGACAACGAGCGCACGTGCAATTGAACGTTGACAAAGGAAAAGTGCTAGATGGAGTTGTTAGAACCATTTATCCGTTGTATGATGAGACAACGCAGTCTTTTTTGTGCGACGTTTCATTTGAAAAACCATTGGATTTTCAAGTCGTTGGAACAAGATTGGAGGCCAACCTGGATATAGCGCAACGCAAGCAAGTGTTGCTGATACCTAGAAGTTATTTGAGCTATAGCAATACCGTTCAGTTGAAAGGAGAGGAAGATGCAAGAGCGGTAGAGGTGGGCATTAGAAGTACGGAGTGGGTTGAAATTAAAAGAGGATTGTCTGAGCAGGACATTCTGATTCCGTTGAAAAAATAGACGTCATGAATATCAATCGGAACATAGCGTGGACTTATTTTATTGCCTCCAAGAAAATGACAATGGTAGCGATTTTAGGGGTTGTTATTGGGGTATCCATCTTTATGTTCATGAACTCTATGGCCGCAGGATTTGACAGAACTTCGGGCGAGTCTTTCTTCAAAACCACTCCTCACATTAGGGTGTATAAGGACGATAAGATTAGCCAACCACTGAAGGAAGAATCCAATTCAAAAACACTGATTGTCAATCCCAAGGTTGTGCCTTCTATTAACACCATTGATAATCCCATGGATTGGGTGAAGTTAATCCGCAAGCAAAAGGAAGTTACTGTTGTGTTTCCACAAGTGAGTTGCCCTGTTTTTTACAACAATGGAAAATCTCAAATTACAGGGACCACCATTGGTTTTGATCCGGTTGAAGCGGACAAGATGTTTCGTATTTCTACCTTCACGGTACAAGGAAGCATAGCTGATTTATCTACTCATCAAGATGGGATCATCATCGGCAGTGGCATTGCCGAGAAGATGAACTTGTTGACCGGAGATAAAATCAACATGACGTCTTCCAAAGGCATTAATCTAACACTGACAGTTGTTGGTATTTTTAAGACCAACAATTCCAAAGAAGACAAGACCAAATCTTATGTGAATTTGGCCACGGGGCAGCAGTTTTTAAAGGAGAATAACGCCTATGTTACAGACATCAATGTGAACATTGATAATCCAGACCGCGCGCCACAAGTAGCGAAAGAATTGACCAATTTAACAGGGTATAAAGCGGAAGACTGGATTGCGGCCAATGAAACCTACATGGCGGCTTCACGGATCAGGAAAATTGTGATCATGTTCATTAGTTTTACTTTGTTGATAGTTTCCAGTTTTGGTATATACAACATTTTGAACATGACGGTGAGCCAAAAAATCAATGACATCGCCATTTTGAAGGCGATGGGATTTAACGGAGGAGATGTCATTCGAATATTTGTTTATCAAGCCCTTACGATTGGCGCTCTTGGAGTGATCTTGGGCGTGTTGTTGGCCTTGATATTGGTTCAAGCCCTTCAGCATGTATACATTGGTGGTGACATTGGTTATTTCCCTATCCGTTTTGAGGCATGGGTTTTTGTTAGAGGAATATTCATTGGATTGTTTATCACATTTTTGGCGGGATATGTACCGGCTAAGAAAGCGGCAAAAGTGGATCCCGTAAGCATTTTCAGAAAATGATTTTACAAGTAGAGAACATAGAGAAGAAATTTTATGATCCGATTGAGTTCAAGGTATTGAATGGAATTTCTTTTGATATCGAGCGAGGAGAGTTTGTGACATTGGTCGGCAAGTCAGGTTGTGGAAAGTCCACCTTATTGTACATCTTGTCGACGATGGATACAGAGTATTCAGGCAGGTTGGTGATAGATGGAGAGGATGTTGTCGGATATGATCAGAATCGTTTGTCTGCGATACGCAATGAGAAGATTGGCTTTGTGTTTCAGTTTCATTATTTGTTGACTGATTTTACTTGTTTGAAAAACATCATGATTCCTGCATTGCGTCTTGGAAAATTGACCGAAGAAGAAATTGAGTTCCGCGCCATGGAGAAGTTGCGCATGTTGGGGATGGAGGATCAAGCCTTGAAGCCCGCATCTAAATTATCGGGAGGACAGCAGCAGCGCGTCGCCATTGCTCGGGCCTTGATCAATGATCCTTTGATTATCATGGGCGATGAACCCACAGGTAATTTGGACTCAAAGAATACACAGATTGTTTTTGACATTTTGCAAGAGTTGGCCCATGTAAACAAGCAGACCATTATTGCGGTAACGCATGACAATGATTTTGCCAGGGCAAGTGATAGAACAATAGAAATGATGGACGGAAGGATGGTATAGCGCTAGAACGACTAACTAACGCTTGGACAATAGCACCTTCTTCAATGGAACTTCAATACATCGGTGTAGGCTCATTCCTAAAGTGATAGATAAGAAAATGACCATGCTGTATAGCTGTAAGTCTTCTAAGCCGCTGAACAAATGGCTTTGTTTATTGTAAAAAAAAACATTAATTACAGCCAGAACAATTGGAAAATGGACAATGTAAATAGCATAACTAGCATTCCCCAATTGCATAATCCAATTGTGATTTAACCAATGTCTTTCATTTGTTTGTGAAACTTTGAAAATGAGTATTCCAGATAATGACGAAACAAAGAGGTAGTTGAAATTGGCCCATTGCTCAGGCAGGCAATACGCGCTGAGTGCAAAGATTAGTGCATTAAACAATAGCAACTTATTGAGATGACGGAAAATAAAAGATTTTACCAAAGAGCTGTTGTCATGAAATACAAATGCTAAATATCCACCTAACGCCATGCATTCAAACTTATTTAATATCAGGTAAAGGGCTAG
>CANNHA010000028.1 GCA_947504275.1 Flavobacteriales bacterium | reverse complement strand
CAAAAAGTAAACACCAACTGGCAATTGTTCAATTTCAGCATTGACCTTCTTTCCCATTGAATCAAAAATTGAAACATCGCAAGTCGTTTTAAACGAAACAACAGGTCTTGATCCATTGTTATTTACAACAACAAAATTCTCTTTAGATTCTTGAATGTCATTTGAACAAAAAAACCACTGCATCTTTTTCCAAATGTTCTCCAAGATGGTCACACTCACCAATTCATTATTCCCATTGCCCATTCGAATAAAAGAAACATTCTTGCTTGGTGCAGCACAAACCACCTGCCCATTCTTTCCTAGTCCAGCGTAGGTGTCTAACGGCGCGCTGGGCGCCATCATGCCCGGAAACTGGATTTGAGTTTCAGGAATCATGAAATAATTACTACCATTCAACCATGTCAAATAACCATAGGCCGGGTTAATAGCTTGTGAGGGCGAAATCATAGTTTGGAAATAATTGTTAGGGATAATTTCTGTCCCATTCCAATTTCCTTGAGATTGTAATAAAAGTCCAAACTTGGCCATGTTTCTTGGCGTACTAACAAATGTTTGATTGTACGCGCCACTGGGAAAATACAATCCTGAAATCCCACAAGGTTGTCCAATTTTTTGCGCAAAGAACTGATTCAACGTAAGACCAGAAATATTCTCTATAACACCATCCAAAAGAGTGTAAGGAGCATTGTGATAAGCCCATCTCGCCCCAGCATCTGCAACATAGCTCAAACAACTGGGCAATGTGCAATCATCATCAGCGACAGCATCATCCAAACCGGTGGTCATGGTCAACTGATTGCGCACTGTTATCAAACTCTCTTGTTGAGGTGTCAATGAAGTCCAACCTGTACCCAAATAATCCGATGTAGAATTTTGTAACATAAGACCATTATCACTCTCCGCAATTCCAACCAAAGCTGCTGTTAATGTCTTCCCTGAACTGGCCCAATACCACAAGCTATCCGCTGTAAAAGAATCAAAATAATGCTCTACGATAATCTTGCCATCATACAATAAGATAAAAGCTTTGCTATCTTCTGAATCCAAAAAATTTATCAAAGCATTGAGACTATCAGAACACCAACCTGCGTCTTCAAATGATACCGTTTCCCATGGCTGTCCATTGAGTGGAAAGTAGCCTTGCGCTTTAACGTTTAATGAGCAATACAACAGAAAACAAAAGGTCATCGAAAGGACAATACTCAAATTTCTCATGGTGTGCATTTGTAATTTTATTTAATCAAAGATAACCGCAAACCATAAAAGTCAAAAGTTCAATTGCCACCTTCATGATATCATTCTCTTGCATAAATTCACCATTGTTCTTAATGAAGATGAATAACTTTATTTTTACGTTCCTACATAGTTGCTTACTTTCGGAAAAAAAGTAATGTATAACAAAACTTTTATCAGCGCTATTTCCAACCAAACTTTTCCCATTTCTCACCAAATCAAATCAGTAACAATTGATTCTGTTATAATGGAATTGATTAAGAAAAAGCACCCCAATTTCTCCGAATTAGATGCCCTATCCATTGATGAACTGAATGAATTTAGAAGGCAATACATTGCATCTAAAATGATTGCCGAATACAAGGAAATCAATAAACTTAGAAAAAGGGGAGCCAACAACTTACAAAAAAACACTTTGAATTCCGATGAGTTAGAAATGAATGATGACATGAATTTATCCTTTGGTCAAAAACTTTCGGATAAAGTAGCCTCATTCGGCGGAAGTTGGTTCTTTATTGTTTCATTCTTACTCTTCATAGGATTATGGATTGTGATAAATTCTATTCTTTTGTTCAAGAATCAATTTGATCCTTATCCTTTTATTTTCCTCAATCTGATTTTATCTTGCGTTGCTGCTTTGCAAGCGCCCATCATTATGATGAGTCAGAATAGGCAAGAGGAAAAAGACAGAGACCGAGCAAAAAAAGATTTCAGCGTAAACTTAAAATCTGAATTAGAAATACGTTTGCTTCACAACAAAATGGACCATTTGATGATGCATCAGCAGCAAGAACTCATTAAAATTCAAAAGATTCAAATGGATATGCTCAATGATTTGCAAAATCAATTAAAAAACTTAAACAATGACTGAAAACTTCACACAGCTCAACTTAAAATCAGAAATTATTGATGGCCTTAATTCCATGGGCATTGATAAACCGACACCCATTCAATCACAGGCTATTCCTGAAATCATTTTAGGAAAAGACATTCTAGGCATCGCCCAAACGGGAACAGGAAAAACAGCAGCATTTCTGCTACCCGTTATTCAAAAAATTACGGAAGAAACCAACAGAAAAAACATCTCTGCACTGATCATTGTTCCAACACGCGAACTAGCAACTCAAATTGACCAAGCCATCGCTGCTTACGGCTATTTTACAGACATTTCTTCTATGCCGATATATGGTGGTGGAGATGGTAAAATTTTCAACCAAGAGCGCCATGCTATCGAATCTGGCATTGACATCATCGTGGCAACGCCAGGAAGATTGAACATGCACATCAACCTGGGTTATGTCAATTTCTCTGAATTGAAATTCATCATACTCGATGAAGCAGACCGAATGCTCGACATGGGATTTTTACCAGATATTCAACGTGTATTAAAAGTATTACCAAGAGAAAAACAAAGTTTGCTTTTCTCCGCAACAATGCCCGATAATATTTTCAGTTTTGCGTCATCTATTCTGAAAAATCCGACCATCATCAATATTGCATTGAGCAAACCTCCATCCAATGTAAAGCAAGGCGCCTTTGTATTATTTGACAACCAGAAAATTGGCGTGCTTGTAGACTACTTGACAACACGAAAAGACAAAAGTGTTATCGTATTCAGCAGCAGAAAATCACAAGTAAGTGAGATTCAAAACATGCTCAAACGCAAAGGATTTTCTTCATTGGCCATGTCCAGTGATTTGGAACAATCAGAGCGTGAATTTGCGTTGAATCAATTCAGAAACCAACAGTGTAAAATATTGGTTGCAACGGATGTAATGTCCAGAGGGATTGACATCAAAGGTGTAGATGTCGTCATTAATTTTGATGTACCTGGTGATGCTGAAGATTATGTGCACCGCATTGGCCGCACAGGGCGGGCTGAGGCAGAGGGAGAAGCCGTCACTTTCATCGTTCCTGAGGATCAATACAAGTTCAAGAAAATTGAAACCTTGATTCAAACTACGGTTGAAAAACTGCCCATAGACGCCAAGTTTGGAGATTTACCAGAATACAATCCCAAAGCCCAAAGCGCCAAGAAAAAATCGTTCCGACCTTTCAAAAAAAAGTCAAGGTAATTCCTACTTTTAACACTTAACGGATTGCATTATCTTTGCCTTACCAAAAGTCAATGAACCCTTTTGGTCAAAACGTTCAAATTTTTATTATTTATTTATGTCAAACAACTTGTCAAAAGACACGTACAGCAATGAACTGAGCGTGTATGTCAACCAAGAAAGAGCCGCTGTTGAGTTGGCCCATATGGTTGGAAAACTATTGTTCGATAAGTCTATCGAATTGGTGCTTTTTCGCAATCACCTTGCGGACACCAGAATTACTGAAATCTTAAGACTGCACAAATACGCAGCTGAAGTAGTTGGCAAACCCATCAGTGTTTTTGATTCTGCCGAATTAGCGACAGAATTGTACAACATGAATTTGGCTCCTGCTAAAATTGACATTGGGAAATTGGCCAATGAATGGTCTACTTCTCGTGAACACTACAAAAATCAAAGAGAATTTTTAGAAGATAAATTGCAAAACTTCATCGAGGAGTCCGGTCACGAATTGGAACCCAGAGATGTGGTATTGTATGGATTTGGACGTATCGGTCGTTTGGCTGCCAGAGAGCTCGTAAGACAAGCTGGAAGCGGACAGCAGTTGCGTTTGCGTGCCATTGTTACTAGAGAAAATGATGACTTGAGCATCAAGAAACGTGCAGCGCTTTTTGAAACCGATTCAGTGCATGGTCGTTTCAAAGGAACCGTTGAAACCGATTATGAAAACAAATGTTTGATCATCAATGGTCAAAGGGTTTTTATGATTGGAGCCAAAGATCCTGCAGCAATTGATTACTCTATCTATGGCATCAATGATGCATTGGTGATTGACAATACAGGAGTATTGAAAGACAGAGAGGCGTTGAGCGCACATTTGAAATCCAAAGGCGTTAGCAAAGTATTGTTAACCGCGCCAGGTAAAGAAATCCCTAACATTGTTTACGGAATCAATCACCGCGATTTGGACATAGAAAATGAAACCATTTTCTCTGCAGCATCTTGCACCACCAATGCCATCTGTCCAATATTAAAAACAATACACGATTCTTTTAGCATCGACAAAGGTCATATTGAAACCGTTCATGCCTACACCAACGATCAAAACTTGTTGGATAACATGCACAAGAAAAGCCGACGTGGTCGCAGCGCTGCCATCAATATGGTAATCACTGAGACTGGCGCTGGAAAAGCAGTTACCAAGGTTATTCCCACATTGGCCAATAAACTAACCTCCAATGCTGTTCGTGTCCCTACCCCCAATGGTTCTTTGGCCATCATTCATGCTTATGTGGATAAGCCAACCACCAAGGAGGAAGTGAATGCAATGGTTAGAAAAGCTGCATTAGAAGGCGATTTGGTGAATCAAATTTTCTACAGTATAAGTGAGGAATTGGTGTCTAGCGATATCGTAGGCAATGATTGTTGCAGCGTGTTCGACAGCCAAGCCACAATAGTCAGTCCAGACGGAAAAGGCGTTGTGTTGTATGTTTGGTATGACAACGAGTTTGGTTACACCAAGCAAGTCATTCGCTTGGCAAAATATGTAGCCAAGGTTCGTCGCAGCATGTATTATTAATTGCATTTAAAACCAAAAAAGGGTCTTGTATCAAGGCCCTTTTTTTTACTCTAATTCAAACCATGAACAACAAAAAAATTATCAGAAGTATCCTAGCGATTGTCATTGGCATTGTCGCTGGAATGTTGGCCAACATGGGGCTTGTAACCCTGTCCCCCATGATCATTGCTCCACCGGAAAATGTTGATGTCACAACAGCTGAGGGACTTCAGTCCAGCATCCATCTGTTTCAACCCAAACATTTCATCATGCCCTTCCTTGCGCATGCCCTAGGGACTTTTGTTGGCGCATGGGTAGCCATGAAAATTGCCCAAAGCAATGAAAAGAGCATTGCCCTTTTCTTTGGAGTGTTCTTTCTCATGGCCGGAATTAGCGCTGTTGCTATGATACCCGCACCCACTTGGTTCAATGCTATAGATTTGACCTTGGCTTATATCCCCATGTCTCTGTTGGCTTGGTATGTCAATGGAAAAAAATAAGAGGGCAAGCCCTCCTATTTTCAGCAACTTATTTTAGATACTCTCCTATTTTTCTACTTGACCCACTCTACCCATAGCCATTACCTCTCTCATCGTTTTCTGCATTCCTTCTGTTGACCCATCCAAGAAAATCACATTGCCCTTGCCATATTCTGCAAAGTTCTTGATGGCCTCAGTCCACATAGAAAACATAATCATATTGGCGTCCAAATTGGCCTCTTGCATCTCCTTGGCCGCATTCTGCATTCCTCTGGCAACTTCTTCACGAAATAGCGCAACTCCTTGACCTCTCAACTGTGCCGCTTCACGTTCCGCTTGCGCTGCAATCTTAATGGCATTACCTTCTGCTTCTGCGGCCTTGGTTTTGGTAATCAATAAAGCTTGACCTTCATTTTCAGCTGCCGCCTTCAAATTGTTTGATGCCACTACTTGGCTCATGGATTTCAAGATGATCTCATCAAAGGTGATGTCGTTGATTTGTAAATCGTGCAAATGATAACCCCATTGCTCAATGATGGTATCAATTTGCTCTTTCACATGATCAACGATTTCTCTTCTCAATCCCAATACCTCTGCTTGCTTTTTGGTGGCCACAAATGAACGAATATTGCCTTCAATGGTTCGAATAAGCGCTTGCATCAAACTCTTGTCATCGATGAACTTAAAGGCCACTTTCTTGATGGTTTCCTCCTCTGCATCCTGAACACTGAACAGCAACATCGATTTAAAATAAACGTTGGCTTGGTCATTGGTCACCGCTTGAAACTCTAACTCTACCGATCGATTTTGAGTAGAAACCCTTTTAAAAACGGTTTCAATAAAGGGAATAATAAAATTAAGTCCCGGTCTTATCACCCTTCGGTACTTACCAAATATGGTGACAACCGCAACATTTCCTTGTTGAACTGTCCTTAACCCTAAAAACAGCACGACGCCTAAAGCGCCAAAAATTATCCAATTCATGATTTAAAATTTATTCTAAAGATAGTGCAATAATGAAGTTAAATAAAATGCATTGCTATATTTGTAAGGCTCTAACTGGAATTGTGAAAAGGCTAAGTGTACTAACATTTGATTATGAAATTTTCTTTGATGGTCAAAACGACCTGGAGCACCTCATTACCAAAACCCAGAAGCTCACAGACATCGCCAATCACCAATCCGTGCCACTTTCTTTCTTCATTGACATCGCTTACTTAGAGGCGCTCAAGAGATGTGGTTTCGAACCAGAATACAAACGCATCAAAGATCAACTGAACTGGCTTTCAACTTGTGGTCATGAATTACAATTTCATTGGCATCCCCATTGGGTAACCAGCTCATGGAATGCGGATGAAAATTGCTGGAACTTTAACAAATCAGACTATTCTTGGAATGGCTTTGTTCAGAATCACGGAATCAATAAAATGATTCAAGCCATCAAGGATTGTCTAGAAATTTTTAAGATCGAATTCAACATTGTTCCTTGCGCTTTTAGAATGGGAGGATTGGCAATTGAAGAACCTCAACATTATCTAAAAACCATAGAGGATCTAGGCTTTACAATTGAAACTAGCATTTTCCCCGGTTTCTATAAAGAGTGCAAATTCTTCACAACAGACCACAGAAAACATCCTGAAAAAACACATTGGAAAATTGATTCTCAAACCGGTTGCTTTCAGGAGCATCAACAAGGTAGAATACTAGAATTACCGATTTCACAGGCCATTACCAAGGAATTGGATTTTTTTAAAAAAGCTTCCCTTTCAATCAATTATCGTTGGCTCAAATGGAGCTCACAAGAAGAAGAAGGTACAGGTGCACAATCACCCATGAATTTGGGCGTAAAAAAAGAAATACTTCCACGGACAGCTTCCCTCGACAAAGCGGATCGCGCAACCAAAATGCTCTTTCGTTCCGTTACCGAGCAAATATGGGAAAATGGTGCTGATTTTGTTATTTGGTTAAACCATCCCAAAAGCCTAAATTTATACAGTTGGTCGGCCCTAAGAGATTACATTGAATGGGTGAAGAATAACGGCGGACAATTGATTACTATTGAGACTTTGAAAAACAAACTATGAAAAACATTCTCTTCATTGCCTACCAATTTCCTCCAATAGGAGGCGCTGGGGTAAGGAGAAGTATCCAATTTGTTAATCACCTTCCAAAACTGGGATTTCAACCCATTGTTGTCACTATTCAAAATAATGAGAGCACCAAAACCGGAAAGCCTCATGATGAAATCGGATTGAACCTAATCTCCTCTGAAACCAATATCCATCGCTTAAAAGCCCATATTTATCCCCGTTGGATTAAAACGCTTCAGCGTCTTAGATTGTACAGATTATTCTGGTTTTTGTTTTATCCTTTCTTTTGGGAAAGAGGTTGTTCTTGGCCCATACTCTCCAGCAAAAAGATTGCAGAAATTGGCAAAGAAAACAACTGCAAAATCGTGTACACCACCAGCAGTCCATACTTTACCATTCTGCTGGGCTGGTGGCTGAAAAAAAAATATGATTTCAAATGGGTGGCTGACATCAGAGATCCATTCACCGATTGTTATGCCTATACTTTTCCTTCCAAGATTCATTGGTACATCAGCAGAACCATAGAACATTATCTTCTCAAATCAGCGGATCACGTCATTGTGAACAATGATGAAGTAAAAAGGTTGTATATAAGTTACTATGGTTTTCCACCTCAAAAGGTTTCAACCATACACAACATGATTTCCCATGATTAAGATTGGCTACGCGGGTATACTGCAACACTACCCAAAAAAAAACAACCATTGGATGCATGGCATTGCAGATCTATTTTGGACTTATCGCCCCGATTCTATTGATCCCAGCTTCAGATCACCCCTTCCCCTTTTTAAAGCAATGGAAAAGCTCAAAAAAGAAAAATCAATTGGCTCCAATGATATTCAGTTTCACCTCTGGGGAAGCATTGACCCTTATTACCAAACACGCATCGAAGAAATGAAATTGGGTGACTCCATTTTTGTTCAAGGATTTCAATCCAACACCTATACCATCAACCAACTCAAGGAAATGGATCTTCTGTTTCTGCCATTGGAAAAGTCCAATTCTCCTAGACACCGCAACCTCTTTGTTCCCAGCAAATTATTTGAATACATTTCCATCAATAAACCAATACTTGGATTGTGTGAAGACTCTGAGGCTAAAGAAATTTTAGAGAGCTCTGGGCTCGGCAAAAACATTGATCCTGAAAATGAAAATGAGCTGGTAAATTACCTTCACCAACTCATTTTAAATCCAAATTTACTCGGCCAGTATAAGCGCAATGATGAAATAATCACGCAATTCTCAGCAGAAACCGCCACTCAAAAATTGGCCAACATATTCAATCAAATCTAAGATCTGGTTTGGTTGCTTTTCCATACAACCAAGACCACCATGCTAATGAGCAGTAGAAAGTAAACAACACCTTCACGCTTAGACTCATCGTGCATGACTTGATGCACCGCTTGCGGAATAGAATCCATGGGATTAAGTCCTCCTTTCTTCAACTCCTCTTCAGGCAAATTTTCATAGGTTGGCTCTCTCCATTCCTCCGGGATTTGAGAGAGGTAACGATCATACTCCGAAAGATAATCCTTGACTGCACGGTGGCTTAGACCGCACAATGCGTAATACTCATCCAATTCTAGTTTCCTTTTGTTGTGCAAGGAAATCAAATACTCTTGTCCTTCAGGACAACCAAAACCATCATAAACAGGAGCGGGATTGGTAACGACATAACGCGCCTGGTAATGTTCCGTATTGGGGGTAACTTGGAATTGCAAATCTGCAGGAAAATGGGCCTCATCATAACGCACATGCATGCGCGTAAAGAAGATATTGCTCCAATTGGCATTCACACCCGCCATTGTAAAATCCTGATTGATGGGCGGTGGACCAACACAAGGATCACATTTCATTCCTCCCCAACTGGGCGTTACATTCCAAGCATACTCTAAAAAGACCACATTCTTTCCCTCCTTCTGCCATTGATGCTCAAACAATCTTTTGTAAAAGGGACCAAAGTCTTGTTTCACTGTCAACGGAATATTTCTATCGGTCGGCATTTTCACTGTTCGATAATTGGTGCATTCCACTCTGCCCGTTCGGGAAAAAGCATAGACAATCATATCCTGAGAACCTTCACTATTGGCCATTCCCAAGCGCAAAGGCAGCATGAATTTAGGATGCGTAAATCGCACTTGGATAGGACGCAACTGATCAAAACCAGCCTTTTTCATTTCTTCTAAATTGACTTTTACAACAAAAAACTTCATATTGCTTTTGATGTATGGCGCCAATACCTTTTCCGCTTTTGCCGGAATTTTGTATCCATTGTCTGTCAACCAATTTTTAAGTCCGTTGCTCTCCGTTGCAGATAGCAATAAGATGTCGTACTCGCCAACTGTATACTGCGCCTCAATGGTCACTCCGTATTCTTTTTTGGTCGATGCCTTCACGCGCATATTGGCCGACTCATCCATATTGTCGGACGTAGGATAAGCAAAATCCTTCTCTTCAATCATCGGACGTTGACAAGGATTGTAGTCATAATACTCTGCCAAGCGCGGAGATGAATAGGCATCCAGACGTTCAAATATTCCGCGATCTACTATTGAAATATCTTGGCGCGCAAGTACAACCGGAACCGGAACTACCATAGCAAAATCCTTGACATCACCTTTGAAATCACTTCCCATGGTAATGACGGTGTATTCACCATCACGCACCAATATCACTTCACTTTTGTTGTTAAACAATGTCGCATCTGCCTTGGCAACATAGAAGCCGCAGAATGCCCAAGATGAAGCAAAAGCCATAAGGGCAATTGCCGTCAACATCACTCTTTTTGTTTTCATTTTTTTAAAATTTAGATTTTGTTCTTGATAATTTATTTGATCCATTTCCAGCGCTCAGCAACAAAGAAATGATTGATAAAAGGGACCAATGGCGTCAGCATGAGCAATGACCAAACTGCTGCTGTGGGAATAAACTTCAAATGCTGCAGGTAAAAGGTCAAGGCAGCCAATAAAACAGCCCATCCCCTTCTCACCCATTTTCGCTGCGGCGTTGTCATGGGATCAGTAATCATAAACATCGTGTACAACCAAAAAGACCCCATGTTAAATTGATGCCACCATACTTTCCAATCCCAACCCAAATACCAAGAGAATCTGACCCAACAAAGAAATCCCAAAGTTGTTCCAAAAAACAATGCTGTATCCCAACGGTTAGCCGTCTTCAACACAAAAAATCCCATGAGCGCAATCAAGCCAACTACCCACAAATGATGGTCCCACTGAGCCGGTGAAATCCATGCATCTCCGCTGATTAACACCAACAAACCAATTCCAAAATTGGCAGGATTCCAAAAGTGATATCCTTTGTATTTAAAAACAAACTTCTGTCCTATTGCAAGGGCTGCTGCTGTAACCATCAACAGTGGATGATTCACCCTAAGCAACAAAGACAATCCCAAACCGGTAATCAAGGCACTTCGTAAACTATTCTGATTAGCCAATCCGAAATAAATGGCTAACATTTGAAAGGAAACACTGCCAAAAATGGCCCATAAAAAAAGAGGGAGGTGAACATGCCAACCCATTAAAAAAATTCCCGCCAATAAAAAAGAGGATTGTCCTATTATCTGAAAATAGCGACTATCGGATTGGAGTGTCTTCAAGTACAACATCATTTTTTTTGATGCTGTACATGAAACTACTTTTTTCGTTCACTAAGAATTCGAAAAAACCTTCGTGAGCGCCTTCAAAGATGAGTCCATCTCATCAAAACTTACAGAACGGTATCCTTCTGGTCTCTCAAAAACAGACGGGTCTTGCTTTTCAAACACAATTTCAGCAGCCCTGAGTTTCATTCGCTTACCATACAGATTTACCTCATATCCCATCAACACACCCTCCAATCCCTCAAATTTATTCCACCAATTGTTGTCTTTTGGACCAAATGCTTTTGTCGAATACAATTCGATGGTTGGCAAACTATCAATTAAAAAATGAGCAATGGTCTTTTCACATTTGTACCCCGCTATTTCCAATGTTTCATTGGTCTTTTCTAACCGCACATCTGGATATCGCTTCAACCAATCATGAATGTTTTGATGTTGCATGTGTATGACCTGCTTATCGCCGTAGGACTTAAAATAATGAGAGAAAAACTCATCTTTTTGCCCAATAAAAAAATCCGTAGTTACCACATTGTAAGCTGAAGCCAATACCGCATGGGCTTCGTTTTCATTAAAATAAAACATCATTTCCTTGGGATAGAATTGGGCCATCAAACCTGTTTCATTGGGGAAAGAAACGTCATAGCGGATATATCCCTCTTTCTTGTTTTTAAAAAAAGGAATTGAACTATCCCCGCACCCCAGTAACAACGAGAGTATTGAAACAATTACAACGGAGGTAATGATCTTTTGTATTTTCACGCCACTAAAATACATCAGTACATGGCCATTAACCGCAAACAAACAACACGAAAGTTACTGATGACCGATCCTATCGGATTTTGCTACAACTTACAAACAGCGGCTTCAAATGCTTTCCAAACAAAAACCTCACTTAATAATAAGGAAAGTGAATACCTAGCAAGAAAGGAATTCAACTTGTTTGTTGATCAGCTTATTTTAAAAGGTGTGGAGGTGCTGGTAGCCAGTGGTCAAAAGCAAACACCTGATGCTGTGTTTCCCAATAATGTTTTTAGCACAACCCATGATGGCCGTCTCTTTTACTTTCCCATGGCCAATGAAAACAGAAGACAGGAAAGAGAAATAGCCTATGATCTTCTTTTACAAAATCATGGATTTAAAATCAATGAAATCATTGACTTGAGTGAATTAGAAAAACAAGGACAATTTCTAGAGGGCACGGGAAGCATGATCTTCCATCATCCATCTGAAACCCTATTCATGAGCAGAAGCATTCGTTCGCAAGAAAAAGCGTTGAATGAATTCTGCCAATATAGCCCACACAACGTCATTCTACTCGATGCGCTCGATGCCAATAGAAAAGAAATCTACCACACCAATGTTGTACTATCCATCGGTAATCATTGGATGATCACATGCTTAGAAGCCATATCAGAAAGTGACAAAGTAAGGTTTTGGTGTGAGCAAAATCAAATAGAATTGATTGAAATCAATCTTGAACAGATGAATCAATTTGGTGCCAATGTTCTCGAAGTAGAAGGAAAAAATGCTCCATTGGGCGTAATATCCGAAACCGCATGGAAAGCATATACAAGCCAACAAAAAAGGGCCTGGGAAAAATTCCTAGAGCCCTTGATTGTTTCGATTCCCACCATTGAAACCATTGGCGGCGGCAGCGCAAGGTGCATGATGGCAGAAATTTTTCTACCCTAAACCTCCGCAAAAATTAAATCTAGATTCTGCTCGTCGATAACCTTGGTCAGATTGATTTTGGCATAACGCATTCTTCCCAAAGCTGTATTGATACTGATATTGAGTTGATCAGCAATTTCTTTAAAACTCATATCAAAGTAAACACGCATCATGACAATTTCTTTTTGATCATCTGGCAAGTATGCGAGCAACTTACGAGCTACATCCAAGACCTCTGTTTTGACAACAGATTGCTCAGCATTGAGATGTCGATCGCGAACAAAATCCAAAGGATTGTATTCATCGTTACCACGCTTGATGGGCATTTTCTTCTTTGCTCTAAAATGATCAATGCACAAATTGTGAGCGATGCGCATTACCCAAGGTAAAAACTTTCCTTCCTCATTGTAACTGCCTGACTTCATTGCAAAAACAGCTTTCATCAACGCATCTTGAAAAATGTCTTGGGCGACAGCACGGTCTCTTACTACGGACAACACTTTTCCAAAAATCTTTGATTGGTGTCTTTTTAAAAGAACTGCAAAAGCTCCTTCATCACCATGAAGGTAATTTTTGACCAATAACTCATCTGGGGTTTGTTGATTGTAACACATGATGACCTCCTTTTTATTTGGGTTAAACAAATTTTTAAAAAGTAGAGGTCTATTCGATAGGCGTGTTACTGTGTTTTATTATAATCACGAATATACAAACTTTTCTTGTAAAAAAAAATATTACATAAAAAAAACTGAACCTGCATGTCGTTAATTTGTTCTTTGGTTATCCATGAAGCAAGGCAAGAATATAAAAATAGAAGGTGCAAGAATGCACAATCTCAAAAACATTACGGTTGAAATTCCTAGAAGATCCCTCACCGTAATCACAGGACTCAGTGGTTCTGGTAAAAGCAGTCTTGCCTTTGACACCTTGTTTGCAGAAGGCCAGAGACGTTACGTTGAAAGTTTGAGCGCTTATGCCCGTCAATTCCTTGGCAAACTGGACAAGCCAGATGTGGATCGAATTACGGGTATCAGCCCTGCTATAGCCATCCAACAAAAAGTCACATCAAAAAGTTCACGCTCCACTATAGGAACCAGCACAGAGATATACGACTACTTAAAGTTGTTGTTTGCGCGTCTCGGTAAAACTTTCTCTCCCATTTCAGGTGAGCAAGTTAAACATGACACTACCTCCACGGTGATTGATTTTCTTCAAAAAAAAGATGGAGAGCGAGTTTTGATATTGGTCTCCCTTTCCAAGCAATGGAATCCCGGTGCGCTGCTACAAAAAGGTTTCTCTAGGGTTTGGAATGGAAAGGAATTGATTGCTATCGATGAATGGCAAGAAGGTCAAGCAATCCCGACACATCTTATGATAGATCGTTGGGTGGTTGCCAAAGATGACGAAGGAGAATGGAACAGAATTGCGGATTCCATAGAGTCCGCATTCAATGAAGGGGAAGGTGAATTCAGTGTTTATGAATACAAAAAAAACAAACACCACCACTTCTCCAATCGTTTTGAAAGAGATGGAATGAGCTTTGAAATGCCCAGTGTTAATTTTTTCTCATTCAACAACCCCATTGGAGCTTGTAAAAAATGCGGCGGTTTTGGGAGCATCATTGGCGTAGATGAAAACCTGGTAGTGCCTGATAAAAGATTGAGTGTATACCAAGATACCATTGTTTGTTGGAAAGGTGAAAAAATGAGTGAATGGAAAGAACAACTCATTGCTGGATCAAAAAAAGCGCAATTCCCAATACACAAAGCATACAAAGATTTGGACAAAAAGGAATGGAACATGCTTTGGAATGGCACGTCCTATTTCCATGGCATATATGAGTTTTTCCAATCATTGGAACGTGAAGCCTACAAAATTCAATACCGTGTAATGCTTTCCCGTTACCGGGGCAAAACAAGTTGTCCTGAATGTGAAGGAACCCGATTGAGAAAGGATGCTGGATATGTAAAAATCCACGAGAAAAATCTGATGGAGTTGGTTCAAATGCCCATACACGTGCTCAAACAATTTTTTGATGGTATTCCTTGGAGCAAACATGATTGGGAAATTGGAAAAAGAATGGTAACTGAAATTCAGAACCGACTTCAATTCTTGATGGATGTTGGTTTAGAATATTTGACGCTAAATCGACTGTCAAGTTCCCTCAGTGGTGGTGAGAGTCAGCGCATCAATTTGGCTACCAATCTGGGTTCTTCATTGGTAGGATCCATTTATATTTTAGATGAGCCCAGTATAGGTTTACATCCCAAAGACACTGAGAATCTCATCAAGGTTCTCAGGCAACTTAAAGAACAAGGAAACACCGTCATTGTCGTTGAACATGACGAAAAAATAATGATGCAAGCAGACTTCATCATTGACATGGGGCCTGAAGCAGGATTCAAAGGTGGAGAAGTTGTATTTAGTGGCAACGGAAAAGAATTGCTAAAAAACAAAAAATCACTCACAGCGCAATACCTGAATCATCAGCTCACCATTCAAAGAAAAAATTCCATTCCATTGGGAAAAGACTTTATCGTTTTGGAGGGCGCACATGAAAACAACTTGCAGCACATCGATATAAAAATTCCATTATTCGGTTTAACAGCAATTGCTGGTGTCAGTGGCAGTGGTAAATCAACTTTGATCAGGGATATCCTCTACCCGGCATTGGCGCAACATGTGGGAGAGCCAGTGCCTGGCTCCAATAAATACACTCAGCTCTCAGGTGCATTAAAACGAATTGATCAAGTCATTTTTGTAGATCAAAATCCCATTGGAAGAAGTTCTAGAAGTAATCCCATTACTTATCTAAAGGCATACGATGAAATAAGAGACATTTTTGCATCTCAACCCTCATCTACTGCCAGAGGGCTCACAGCATCACATTTCTCGTTCAACGTTGAAGGGGGAAGATGTGAAGCCTGCCAAGGAGAAGGAATGCAAACTGTATCCATGCAATTCATGGCGGATGTTCAATTGGTTTGTGATCAATGCCACGGGAAAAGATTCAAGGATGAAGTTATTGAGGTGGAATTCAAAGGCAAAAATATTGCTGAAGTATTGGCCATGACCGTCGATGAAGCTGTTGTATTCTTTGACCACCCAACATCGCGGATACACAAAAACTTGATTCATAAACTAAAGCCCCTCCAAGAGGTAGGCATGGGCTATGTAGGACTTGGTCAAAGCTCCAGCACCTTGAGCGGTGGTGAAGCACAGCGAATTAAATTGGCCAGCTTCTTGTCCAAGAAAAATCAAAACTCCACATTGTTCTTTTTTGATGAACCCACAACCGGACTGCATGCACATGATGTAGCTAAACTCATGAACAGCTTTGAAGCGCTGCTCGCAGAAGGCCACACCATTGTCACAATAGAACACCATACAGATGTTATTAACTGTGCCGATTGGCTCATAGAATTGGGACCTGAAGGCGGAAACAAAGGAGGACAACTGATCTATCAAGGGACTGTTAAAGAAGCCAAAAAGAAAGGATCCGGTTCGCTCACCGCTCAATATCTTCCATCCTAATCCGTTGCATTAAAATGAAACTAGGCACAATCATCATATCAACGCTATTGCTTATTCAATTTGGATGCAATGCACAAAACCAAACCCAACAGGTGACTGAAAAACCTGTTGAAATAAAAAACAACAACATGAAAAAGACTGAAGAAGATTGGAAGAAAATATTAACTCCTGAACAATACAGAATACTGCGAGAAAAAGGAACGGAGCGAGCTTTTTCGGGTTCATATTGGAATCACCATGAAGTTGGGATTTACAAGTGTGCAGGTTGCCAATCTCCTTTATTTTTATCGGATACGAAATTTGACTCAGGATGTGGCTGGCCCAGTTACTTCAAAGCCATCAATGACAGCGCCGTCAAAGAACATTTGGACAAGAGCCATGGCATGATCCGCACAGAAATTACTTGCGCAAAATGTGAAGGACACCTGGGACATGTATTCAATGATGGGCCACCTCCAACGGGATTGCGCTACTGCATCAATTCCGGCGCTATTATTTTTGAGGAAATAAAACCGTAATCAAAAGGACACCATCGTAGCCCCTTGACCATATTGTTGCCAATTGGCATCTTGAAATTCACACTGTGGATAATAGGACTTTAACATGCGTCTAATCTCAGATCTTAAAACGCCTTGTCCAACGCCGTGAATGAAAACAACTTTTTTGACTTTATCTTTTACAGCAATTCGCATGATGCGCTCAAAATGTTCCAATTGGATGGTAACAATCTCTCCGTTGGTCATGCCATCATGTGAGTGCATCAAGTGATGGATATGCAAGTCAACTTCCATCACTTCTCCTCTTCTTCGCTCACTTGAGGCCAGCTCATTCTTGTACAACATCTTGAACTCCTTGTTCACCCGATTGATGACATTTTCATGGGTGTTCCTGACAAAGTGCTCCTGAACATCTTGCTGAGCTCGGGCGTAACTTTTGGCTTCATCACCTAAGTTTTCAACCAAAACCAATTCATTCAATGGATGTGGAAATGAGAATTCCGTTTCATCCTCAACCATGGCAACGCCTTTCTCCCAATTGATTTCTGTTATTCTCCCCTGACCTGAGTCATTCAGAAATCGCACCGTTTGACCAATTTTCCAATCCTTTAACATCTGCACAAAATTAGTAGACTACAACCATTTATATTTGTCAAAACACTTAAAAGATGAAAAAGTTGACCATTGGCTTATTGGCATTACTTCCATTGTTAGGTTCTGCTCAAAACCTTAAAAATTTGAGCAATAAAGCCAATCAAGCAATACCAGTAAAAAGCACATTGCCTGCTTTTTCAGAAAAAGAAGCTGCCGATGCCTTGAAAGAGGCCTTGACCAAAGGTGCAACATTAGGTGCTGATTTGGTTTCAAAAACAGATGGCTATTTTGGAAATCCAAAAATCAAAATTCCTTTGCCTCCCGATGCCCAGGCCAAAGAGCAAAAGTTGAAAGCCATTGGCTTAGAAAAAGAGGTTGATCAAGCCATATTGTCCATCAATCGTGCTGCGGAAGATGCTGGTATAAAAGCCAAAGAAATTTTCGTCAGAGCTATTGCTGGCATGACTGTTTCTGATGCCATTGGCATTGTTAAAGGAGACTTAAATGCAGGAACTAACTTTCTTAAAAAACAAACCCAATCAGCACTTTACGCTGAATTCAAACCCGTAATTGAGGAGTCCTTGAAAAAGGTTGGAGCCACTAAACACTATGAGGCTATTGTTCTCCAATACAACAAAATTCCTGGTGTTACCAAATTGAATCCAAATTTGAGTGATTTCGTAACTCAAAAAGCCATAGACGGTTTATTCATCATGGTGGAACAAGAGGAATACAACATCAGAAAGAACCCAGTAGCCAGAACCTCAGCACTTCTGAAAAAAGTTTTCGAATCTTAATGGAATTAACAGAAATGAATGGCTTTCCTGTTTAGATTTGGAGCCATTCAAAAAAACTGAAATATGAAAACAGCTCTCGATAAAATTATCACCGTTTCTGGAAAAGGTGGATTGTTCAAAGTAATTAGCGGCGGAAAAAATGTGGTCATTGCTGAATCCATTGTGGATGGACAAAGAATTCCTATTCACTCCAGTCAAAAGGTGAGTACCCTATCAGATATTTCGATGTTCACAACAGATGAGGATGTCTCATTGAGAGATGTCATGGAGAATGCTAAAAAAGTTTACAGCGGAGAGCAGGGTCCATCTCATAAATCTGAAGGAAAGGACATCAGAAAGGCCATGTTAGAAGTATTGCCCAATTATGATCAAGAGCGTGTGTACGAGAGTGATTTGCGTAAATTCTTCCAATGGTACAATTTATTGCAAAGCAAAGCAATGTTGGATTTTGAAGCTCCTGTTGAGGAAGCTGAATCAGCTGAATAAAAAATCTCCTAATAGCAAAAGGGCCTCTGCATCAGAGGCCCTTTTTATTTTCCACGCCTATTTCAATTTAGTTCAATCCAAACATCACACAAGCGTAATAAAAAATTGCACCCATAGCTGCGGATATTGGGATGGTGATAATCCAAGCGGTAAGCAACTTACCTGTCACTCCCCATTTAACAGCGCTAATTCTTTTGGTAACACCTACACCAATGATAGATCCTGTAATGGTATGGGTAGTTGAGACAGGAATACCTTTGATCACCTCACCACCAATTTTCCATGGGAATTTCATTCCTTCAGTGAAGAACAAAGTCACAGCTCCAGCCGTTTCTGCAGCGACACCCTCAAACGGAGTCACCTTGGTAATTTTGTTCCCCATGGTTTTTACAATTTTCCATCCACCGCTCATGGTACCAATGGCAATGGCTGCATAGCATGCCAATGGAACCCAATTGGGCATTTCCTTCATAGAAGTAATGTTTCCGTTGGCAATTAATGCAACAGAGATAATACCCATTACCTTTTGTGCATCATTACCGCCATGACCGACTGAGAAAGCTGCAGACGAAAAAAGTTGCAATCTCTTGAACCAGTGATTGGCTCTTGAATTATTCAAAGAACTTAAAAATAAAGTAAAGACAGCCATCACCACCATAATAAATCCAAGCAAAAGCCATTTGAAATTATTGCCATGAAATACTACTTTCAACCAATACGTTTCAAAATCAGCTTTTAAGTTAGACGTATCGTAACGCTCTTTGTCATCAGCATCAGGTCCTATTTTATGACTCTCAGTGATGGCGAAATCTGTTTCAATTTTCTTCTTGATGTTTTTATTGAGATTTTCGGTTAACTCATCACTAACCTTCATATCGCCAATCTTTTTCATGTAGTCTGTGAGAACAACATAAATTCTACCTGATTTATCCTCAGCACCTGTGCTATCGCAACCAACTTTAACAACTGGCTGGTATTCATTTAAGTTCTCATCTTTAAACTTAAGTGCTGATTTCAAATCTTCCTTATCTACCTTTTCATTAAAAGTCAAAGTGTACGAGTGCGATCCATTGAAATCCTTTTTGAATTCTAATGCATTCCAAACCAGATAACAAGTACTTGCTATTATGGCCAAAGAAACCATTTTCATCCAAGGTCCTTTGCGAAAAGAATTCAAGAACCATATGGAAATCAAATAGGCCATGATCATTCCTGCTACTGGAGCTACGACAATAAAGATAGCTGTGGCTCCGACAACACCTCCTCTTACTGCTTCCCAACCGAAAGCAGCCAAGAAAGCACCGGCAAAACCTCCAATCAACGTATGGGATGAAGAGGAGGGAATACCGTACCACCATGTAATCAAATTCCAAGCGATGGCCGATAACAAACCGGCAAAAATCATTGGCAAAGGGTGACGATCCGGCTGTGTGAATTCATCTTGTACCGTTTTGGCAATGGTGTTGGCCACACTGTGATCTTTAAAAATGAAGAAAGCAACAAAATTGAAAAATGCTGCCCAAACTACAGCCTGGAAAGGAGTTAGCACCTTAGTAGAAACTACAGTAGCTATAGAATTGGCCGCATCGTGGAATCCATTGATAAAATCGAAAATCAATGCCAAAGCAATGATAACGATGAGGAAAGTTGAATACTCCATCTTGGATTAAGAATTTTTGACCAATATACTTTCTAAAACATTAGCGACATCTTCGCACTTATCAGTTGCTGTCTCCAATCCACTCAATACTTCCTTTTGCTTCATCAATACCAAGGCGTTATCTTGTTCAGCAAACAACCGAGCAATGGCTTCATCAAAAATATCATCTGCATGATTCTCTAAAGAATTGATTCTCACAATCGCATCCCGCACACGCTGGGCATTGCGCATATTTTTTAAGTCTCTAATAGCCGTGTCAATTTCCATAACTTGCTTCAACAAAACCTCACTCATCAACTCCATGGACTTACTAAATTCAGTAACACCATACAGTTGAATACGTGAAGCGCAACCATGAATGTAATCGGCGACATCATCAATACTGGTGGCCAAAGCATGAATATCCTCACGATCAAAAGGCGTGATAAAATTGTCAGCCAACTCTAAAAAGATCTGATGAGTAATTTCATCTCCTTTATGCTCGAAATCCCTGATCTCGCGAATGATATTGCCCAATTCATTCTTGTCTGAAGTCAAAAATAATTGATTAAACCTCTTGGATTGCTCCACAAGATTGGCTGTATCTTTTGCAAACAGGTCAAAGAATAATGCATTCTTAGAAACCATAAAAGAGAAAAGTGAACTCAATTTCATTATATCCGTTTTTTACAAAAGAAAGCTCAATATGTTACAGATATGTTAAGGAAAGATTGTTTTTAGCGTAATTCAATTTCATTCACAACAAAACTCACAAATGCAAGCATGCAAGCGCGTTTATTGCGATAACCAATTTTGTATTTGTTAAGCTGCAATGAATACCTCGAGATGGATTATCATCATTGCTCAAACGAATTCATAAAACTTGCATAACATTCAATTCATATCCGAGAACGGACTTTGCAATTGATGAATGTTGCACAATTACAGAATGAGTCCTTTGCCCTTTTGGCTAACCTATCCAAATCGATAGGCCACCCAACACGACTTCAAATTTTGAAGTCACTATGTGATCACGGTGGAACCATCGAAGGAGAAATTGTGGCAATACCCAACACGGCGCCCTCGACTGTTATTCAACATTTGAGAGAATTAAAAAGAGCTGGATTGATTAAGGGAAGGATATTCGGCGCTCAATGTAAATACAGTTTGAATGACGAAACACTCGTTGTATTTAAAAATTTATGGGAAGAAATCATTCTTCCACTCCAATCAAATACCTAATAATAACTCTTTCGTTACATTTTTTCTGAACAGGATACCTCAGTATTGACTTTTCAGATGTTTACCATTAACGTGATTTTCACAGACGCTTTTGTTTCAATCATATCACTTTTTCTCTAAGGCAATTTTTTATAAAGACACTGCGCTAAAAAAAAATGGAAGTCTAACTTTCCCTGGGCATCTTTTCAATGTCCAACATCATAAACCCATCAATAGCATTATTGAAAAGAGGATCCCTATTAAAAGCTATTATTTTGGCATTTTGAGCCAGATATTTCTTGTATAAAATTGGCATAGACAACCCCATTGGTTCAATTTGACCAATCAATTTATCCATTTGCTTAATTTCTTTCTTTACCGTTAGCAACAAGGCCTCCCGATCAATGATGTCTTCCATAACAATCCTATTTCGCGGTTTTACATACTGAGCCAATTCCTTGTCGCCGTATTCCTCCAACAAAAATTGTATCATCAATTCTTTGGAAAGTCTCTGGTACTGATCACTCATACTTACAGGACCTATGATGTATTTTACATCCTTGAAATGATCCATAAATATTGTGATTCCTTGCCACAACAAAAACAATGGCCAACGCTGACGTTGGTATTTTGAGACAACAAATGACCTACCCAATTCAATACTCCGGCGCAAGTATGGCTTGAATTCATTCTTCATCTTGAACAAGGAGTTGGTATAAAAACCCTTCTTGCCATAGAGTTCAATGATCTCAGAACCCAAACCTATGCGATAAGCACCTGCCAATTCTTGGTTCTCTTTGTGCCAAAGAATGAGATGATAATAGTAAAAATCATACTCATCCAAATCCAGGGACTTGCCGGTCCCTTCGCCTACCTCCCTGAAAGTAATTTCCCGTTGTCGGCCTACTTCATGCAATAAGTTTGGTATTCGGTGCGCCTTCACAGCATAACAAGCAAATCCAGACTGATCCAACAACATTGCATCTTCTATTTGTTCTATTTCTCTCAAGACATCCTGTCTAAATGCGGGATATCCGACTTCCTCACTTTTAGCATTTACCTTAAACCACAAACGAGGGGCAAAAAAACTGCGACGGACATCAAATTGATAACTCAAAGCATATACTTTGGATCTGAAAAATCGATTGAGTTGTGCAACATCATCGATAACTGACCAATCTTTATGCAAAATAGGACGGCCAATTTCAACCACCAATTCTTTGTTTCTTTTTCTCAACAATTCTGCGGGCAAAGCAGCTGTTCGCAATTGTGGATGAATTTTTCCCAACAAGTGAAACAGATAAGAATTGTCTCCATAAAAATAAATGGGCAGCACAGTTGCTGTTGTCTTTTGAATCAATTTAATCACAGAATCAGCCCATCGTTTATCTACTGGCTGTCTCAACTTTCCTTTGGGTAAGGTTGATACTTCACCTGCAGGAAAAACAATCAAGCAACCACCACTTTGAATGTGCTGCAAGGATGCCCTCACTCCCCCACGACTATTCTTGTTACCCTCACTTTCAAAAGGGTTTACAGATAAAAAATAATCACTAATTGGCTTAACCTCGGATAAAATAAAATTGGCCATGACCTTGATATCACTCCGTACTTGAAGCAAAATCTTCAAGGCCATCAAACCATCTAAAGCGCCAAAAGGATGATTACAAACCACCACCAGTGGTCCTTCTTTGGGTATCAAATCCAATTGCTCTTTCTTGAATTGTGTGGTTACCTTCAACTGATCAAAAAGACCATCAACAAATTCCTCTCCTCTTTTATCCGATACCTGGGCGTAGAGTTTGTTGATTGCCTTTAATCGCGTAACTTGTTGCACAATCTCCACCAAAGGATTCCTTTCATTGGTCTTTAAAACCTTGGCAAGGGTAGATTTAGGTATCAACTCATCTT
>CANNHA010000027.1 GCA_947504275.1 Flavobacteriales bacterium | reverse complement strand
GGTTTTAAAATGGGCCCCTTTGAGTTGATGGATTTGATTGGTCACGATGTTAATTATGCCGTTACAGAAAGTGTCTTTGGAGCATTTTATTTTGATCCTAGATTCAAACCAAGCATCACACAGAAAAAACTGGTAGAGGCCAAATGGTTGGGTAAAAAGACAGGCCGTGGATTTTACCCTTATCCAGACGGATGTCCCTCCGTTGAATTAGAAGACAAAAAGGCAAAGTTCATACAAGAAAGAATTCTTTGTATGCTCATCAATGAAGCTTGCGATGCTCATTATCTGGGATTGGCCTGTGAGGATGATATCGATTTGGCCATGACCAAAGGAGTCAATTACCCTAAAGGTTTGTTTCAATGGGGAAAAGAATGGGGTTTTGACAACGTGAATCAAGCTTTGCAAAACCTAATGGGACAATACCAAGACGATCGCTACCGTTCAAGCAGTGGTCTTAAAAATAGAATATGATGAAGAATTTCATTGGCTCACTTTTTTTTCTTCAGGTGTTCAGTTCAGCCTGGAGTCAGAAGATTTTTTCAACCCAATATGATCATCAAGCTCAACTCAAAGTTTTTGTTGTGCAATATGAACACCAAGCAGATTTAAAAGTTTTCAAAGTTGAATACGAACATCAAGCTCAGGAGAATAAAGGACTTTGGCACTTTGTAAAATACGATCATCAAGCCAACAAGAAAGTGTATTTGGTTGACTACGAACACCAAGCCAACTTGAAGATTTTCTTTGTCCAGTATCAGCATCAAGCTGGTTGGAGAGAGAAAAGCAAAATGCACTTAATGTATTAAAATGCAAAAGATAAAGACTTTAGATTTAGCGTTGTCCCCTCCCCCACCGCACATGGTGGGCGACGGGTTTCGCGTTCACAATTACATACCTTCCATGGTAAGTATGGAACGCATGAATCCTTTTATCATGTTGGATTACAATTCACCACACTATTTCCCTCCATCCACAAGGCCTCCAGGAGTTGGCGTACATCCCCACAGGGGTTTTGAAACCGTCACCATAGCGTATCAAGGAAAGGTAAGCCACCATGACAGCGGTGGCAATAGCGGAACTATCGGAGAAGGAGAAGTGCAGTGGATGACTGCTGCTTCTGGGGTATTGCACAAGGAGTACCATGAAAAGGAGTTTGCTTCACAAGGTGGGATTTTTCAGATGGTTCAACTTTGGGTGAACCTACCAGCGGCCAATAAAATGGATCCTCCAAGCTACCAAGCCATCACCCGAGAGCAAATCAAAGAAGTACAATTGTCCAATGATTCAGGAGTGGTCAAAATTATTGCTGGCACATTTCAAGGACACCAAGGGCCAGCAAAGACGCATACCAAAATAGACCTTTACAATTTGTATTTAAATGCAAACAAGCCTATTGAATTGAACTTCCCTCAACATGATCATACTGCTATGGTAGTCATTAAGGGAAGCGTAAAAGTGAATAACAACGAAGTGCTGAATGGAAATGACTTGGGTGTATTTTCTGACTCCGGTGAAAAAGTTACAATTGAAGCTTTAAAAGAAAGCATTGTATTGATGCTAAATGGAGAACCAATTATGGAACCAATAGCAGCTTATGGTCCATTTGTCATGAACACCCGCGAGGAAATAATCCAAGCTTACCAAGACTTTCAAATGGGAAAGTTTGGCCACTTGGATGATTGAATTCAACTGCGAATTATTTGTAATTGTCCACCGCTAACCACAAGGCGTCAGTCTTTGGACCATCAAAAAACAATGATGATCCTGACATTATTATGCCCAAGGCAATCATAGGCTTGTTGTAATTGGAATCAGTTCTACCCACATAAAATTGTTGTGCAACGATACCTGCTCCTACTGTTGCCAATCCAATTTGCAGTGCAGTGAACCTTTTGTAGGATTTCAAATAAGTCTGACAATTAGGATTGTCTTGCAAATCAACTTTTAGATTCTTGTAATTTCCTTTTTTCAAAACGCCCTCGTCTTTGGCGTAAAATTGCCAAACCTCACCAGATGCCAAACGTCGAGGGTTGGAAGTATTCAAATCCAATCCACCATAAGCTGTGATATCAATCTCTTCAAACAATTGAATTCGGCCAGTATTTTTTATGCGCATGGCGTAACGTTCAGAGCGTTCGCCATAAAACTCCGATAAATTGGCAAAAAAACCATGATTGTTCCTGAAAAACGCTACATTTTCACCCTCAAAGTGCTTACCGTCCAAGTTAAAAAAAGCAGGCTGCATGATGGGATATTCGTAGGTCAACTTTTCCCCCTCTTTTGTTTGGCCATTGTAAAGACGCAAAATTTGTTTCTTGGGAGCTGGCTGCGCAATGACAAATCCAACACTCAAGGATAAAAGTAAAAGCAGAATATTTCTCATACAATCAATTAGGCCTCTAAAGTAGTTTTAATTTTTCATATCTCAAACAACCCCTTTGCATCTTGCTCAGTCTTACTTGCAGATTGATTATATTAGCGGATTGTTCAATTAACATCACCTAAGTGCAGAAAAACGTTTCATTGAAAATGAGGAAATTAATTTTATTGACCATTTTGTTCAATTTCTTTGGTGATTGTCTGTTGGCGCAATATCAAATTGCTCCAGGCTTTGCCAACACAGCTTCGGTGTCGGGAAATTGTTACAATCTCACAACCCAATTTCAACAAAGTGCCATGGGGGTTATCTGGAGCAATGCCACATTAGACCTAAACTGCAATTTCACCAAATCTTTCAACATGAAATTCAGCGCTGCCAATACGGATGGTGCTGATGGCGTAAGTTTTATCATGAAGAACATTCCCAATTACGTTCCTGGTGCAACCGGAAGCGGAGGTGCATTGGGATTTGCCTGGCCTGGAAACGGTAACTCATTTGCCATTGAATTTGATACCTATGTCAATGATGCTTCCCCCAGTTTTGATCCCGGACAAAATACACCCAATGATCACATCGCTTTTTTGAGAAATGGCACTAACAACCACAATTCAGGAGATAACCTCGCAGGTCCTTTGCTTGTGGGGAACTTGGAAAATGGAGCTTTTCATCCTGTAACCATCACTTGGATAGCAGCTACCCAAACATTGACTTGTACAATTGATGCGTTTAACCTGACCTCCGTCGTGAATCTACCTGCTATTCTGGGTTCATCCACCACCTACTTTGGCTTTGCGGGTACAACAGGTGGACTTATGAATTTACAGCAAGTTTGTCCTTTACCTAGTGCCCCAACAGTGCTGCCTGCATCAACAGAAAACATTTGTCCCGGCACCAATTTCACTTTAGATGCGACAGCCATTGATTTGACCAACACAAACAATTTTACTTGGACCATTACTGCAGGGCCAGGAACGATAACTACCCCTAACCCCGCAATAACAGGCACAATCAATGTAGCCGGCGCTGGTGCAGGTACTATTATTCAAATGACATACACGGACAACTGTGGATTGGTATACACCCGCAACCACAACGTTCAACCCATTGCTAACCCTACAGTTACTGTTCCTAACCTTAGCATCTGCGGAGGTGTTACATGGACACTAAACCCAACTGGCGGAAATTACACTTCACTTGAATGGGACATCATCAGTGGGAATGGATCATCAGATCCCATTTTTACAGGAAATAGTTTTAACGGATCAGGTCAAGCTACCATTGAAGTCACTCCTAGCATTTCAGGTTGCGCCAATGCTGGGGTACCTATCACTGTAGTTGTGAGCGAAACCAGCTTCTTACCTTTTAATGCAGGATTCGATGTTCTTCAATGCATCAGTCCAACTAATCTAACATACACCCATGCTCCGCTGCCGATTGATCCCAATTCGGGTTTTGAGTTTCAGTCAGGATTCCCCATAACATGGTCTGTTTTGCCAGCCAATACTGGAAATATTGTTAGCGTAGCTGCAGATGGGACCTTGGTTGTTGATCAAACTGGCACATATACTTTGACCGCTACCGGTGGTCCCGGCTGTATAATTAGCGATGAAGTTTACATCGAATTGGTTTCCAACCCAACTGTTACTATAATTCCAGGAGGATTGTTCAATGACGATAATATTTGCCCTTTGGAGACAATGCCTCTCAGCATTATCGGAAATTATGATCAAATTACCTGGTCAGATGGTAGCACCAACGTAAACTCTATTGACATTAACAATGCTGGTGTTTACGCAGTAGACATCCTTATTGGCGCTTGCACTGGAACGGATGACATCACCATTACTGAAACACCAGCTTTAACACCCGCTGCAGGAAATGATTTATTGGGACAATGTACCAATGGCACCATTTCATTGAGCGGTTCAACAGAACCTGGTTATACCTCTATATGGTCTGTAACTTCTGCTAACGGAAATATTACATCTGGACAAAACACTTTAACGCCATTTGTATCTGAATCCGGTAACTATGAACTTTTAGTTACCAACCCGGAAGGATGCACTGCCGCTGATGAAATAACTGTCGAAATATTGCCTGTTCCCATTATCAATTTGGGCAACAACTTTCAGGTTTGTGCCAATATACCATTCAACATCAACGTCAACAATACCAATTGCCCTAATTTAAATTTGGTTACGAGTGTATTGTGGTCTGATAATACAACAGCTAATTCTTTCACTTCGCAAGTTGCGCCTAACGGAAGCGAAACCATCTCCGTAACTTTAAATATCAATACTTGCTCTGCTACTGACAATGTAATTGTTTCCGCTTATACCCCACCTTTCTGGGACTTGGGGCCTACCCAAACTGTTTGTGGAGATCAACCTTTCACCATAAATTCATCGGAAAACGTACAATGGTTTTCGAGCGTAACATCTGCAACATTTTCTGGTTCAAGTTACACACAAAGCAATCCATCACCTGGAACAGAATCAATTACAGCAATACTTACTTATGGAAATGGCTGTATCATTAACGACAATTTGGACGTCAACATTGTTCAACCATTCTTTGTCAGCCTGCCTGCAACAGCCGATTTCTGCGAGGGCAGTGGTACTCTCATTGATGCCGGTAATACAGTCACTTGGTCCAATGGTGATGTGGGGCCGACAACAATGGCCAATGAAGTGGGCATGCTCACCGCTACTTATACCGATGGCCCATGCACGAGTCAAGATCAAATAACCATCACCATGACTTATTTGCCCAGCATTGAGTGGACAGATAATACAACCTATTGTGAAGGAACCACTGTAACCCTTGGCGCCCCTGGATCACATGCTACAAGTTTTTACTGGAGTACTGGTGAAACTGCGGAAACCATCGTTGTTTCAGAATCCGGTTATTATTCACTGACAGCAAGCAACTCATGCGCAACTGTGAACAGAGACATCGTTTTGGATTTTGAAATTTGTGATGCGTATGCATTTATACCCAACACTTTTACACCTGATAAAGATGGAATCAACGAAGTATGGCAACCCATTATTTACAATGCCAAGAGCTATGAGGTTTTTATCTACAACAGATGGGGTGACATTATATACCACTCGAATGATCCTGAGGAAAATTGGTTGGGTGAAGCCCATGAAGGTCAGCATTACGTTCAAGATGGTGTATATTCTTACCGCTTAATTTTGGAAAGTCCACAAAGAGAAAAAAAGGAATACTTTGGTTACTTTAGAATGCTGAGATAGGTGTAACTTTGGACAAACATCAATGAAATGTCCAAAAAGAATTATGCCCCAGAAAGTTTAATGATGAGCCATGGCTACACCCCTGAGTGGAGCGAAGGAGCCATCAAATGTCCCATTTATCAAACATCCACCTTTGTTTTTAAAACAGCCGAAGAGGGGAAATCTTTCTTCGAAATTGCATACGGAATTAGAGAGAAAAGAGAAGGAGAACGAATTCCTGGTTTGATTTACAGTCGCTTGAATAATCCAGACATAGAAATCTTAGAAAATAGAATTGCACTTTGGGACAACGCGGATGATTGCGCTAGTTTTGAATCAGGAATGTCGGCCATATCAACAGTGATGTTAGAATATTTATCACCTGGTGACGCCATTTTGTTCTCCTCACCCATTTACGGTGGAACTGATCACTTCATCAAACATTTCTTGACCAAGATGAAAATCGATCATATCGAGTATTTTCCTTGGGATAATCAAGAGGACATTTTGGAACGAGTTAAAAGCTTTGATGCCATTGACCGCGTTAAATTGATTTATACTGAAACTCCCGCCAACCCAACCAACGACTTGTTCGACATTGCGATGTTGGTGGATTTAGGAAAAAAATTGAGTCATGGTGAACATGTGGTGAAAGTAGCTGTGGACAATACCTATATGGGACCACTTTGGCAACGTCCATTGGAAATGGGCGCTGATTTTTCCATCTACTCTGCAACCAAGTATATCGGTGGTCACAGCGACGTTATCGCCGGCGCAGTATGTGGCCGAAAGGACGACATGATTCGCATCAAAACACTACGTACATTTCTAGGAAACATGGCAGGCCCTTGGACTGCATGGTTACTGATGCGCAGTTTAGAAACGTTGAAAATACGAATGGAGCAACAAGCCTACAACGCTGAAAAGGTTGCGGCATACCTCAATCAACATCCTAAAATTGAAAAAGTATTTTATCTAGGCAATTTAAAACCCGAGGATGGAAAGGCCTTTGAGATTTATCAAAGACAATACACCAGTGCTGGTGCCATGATGAGCTTTTGCGTAAAAGGTGGTGAAGAGGAGGCGTTCCGATTATTGAATGCGCTTCAATTGTGCAAATTGGCTGTGAGCTTGGGTTCTACAGAAAGTTTGGCAGAACATCCCGCCACGATGACACATGCCGGTGTAGACGCAGATCTCAAAGCCAAAATAGGAATTACGCCTAGCCTTGTCCGATTATCAGTAGGTGTTGAGCGCGCTGAAGACCTCATTGATGATCTTAGACAAGCTTTGGAACAAGTTTAATTTACAATCTTAATGTCAAACTGTCACCTAAGCAATCGATGGCATATCGGTTGATTAGATGGATATTGTCAAAAAAAATATTATGAAAGCAGGAAATATATCTGTTCAAACCGAAAACATTTTTCCCATCATCAAGAAGTTCTTGTATTCTGATCAGGAAATTTTTCTCAGAGAATTGGTTTCCAATTCTGTTGATGCATGTCAAAAAGTTACTACCCTCTCTCGTCTCGGCGAAATCCCTGAGCCCAATGAAAAACCAAAGGTGGAGGTTATCCTAGATCAAGAGAAAAAACAATTGATCATTCGAGACAATGGAATTGGAATGACTGAGGCTGAGGTTGAGCAATACATCAATCAGATTGCCTTCTCTGGAGCTGAAGAGTTTGTATCCAAATACAAAGACGCACAAATTATTGGTCACTTTGGTTTGGGATTTTACTCCGCCTTTATGGTGGCCAAAGAAGTTGAGATTCACTCTCTTTCGCACAAGAAAGATTCACAAGCTGTGAAGTGGGTTTGCGACGGCAGTCCATCCTACTCTATTGAGAACATTGAAAAAGCAACCCCTGGCACTGATATCATTCTGCATCTTGCTGATGATGCATTGGAATACAACGAAGAATTTAAACTCAAAGAAATTCTAGATAAGTATTGCAGATTCATGCCCGTCGAAATTTACTTTGGCGAGGAAACCAAATGGGAAGAAGATCCGTCTGGTGAAATAGATGAGAAGGGGAATGCCAAACGAATTGAAGTAAAAGTTCCGCGCATCATCAATTCAACAAACCCGCTTTGGACACAAAAGCCCAGCGATTTAACAGAAGAGGACTACAAGAATTTTTACAGAGATTTGTACCCATCAAGTTTTGAAGATCCTCTATTTCATATTCACATCAATGTAGATTACCCCTTCAACCTCACTGGAATACTGTTCTTTCCTAAGATTAAAAATCAAATGGAAGCGCAGCGCAACAAGATACAGTTGTACTGCAACCAAGTTTTTATCACTGACGAAGTAAAAAATATCCTCCCCGACTTTTTAACCTTGTTACATGGAGTGGTTGACAGTCCGGATATCCCATTGAATGTCAGCCGTTCATACTTACAAGCGGATAGCAATGTCAAAAAGATTTCAGCGCACATCACCAAGAAAGTTGCTGATAAGTTGCAAAGCATGATCAACAGCGATCGCAATGACTTTGAGCAAAAGTGGGATGACATCAGCATGTTCATACAGTACGGTGTTTTGACAGAAGAAAAATTTGCTGAGAAAGCGCAAACATTTTCATTGTACAAAAACACAACTGGTGAATTCAAAACCATTGAGGAATGGAAAGAAAAAATTGGTGAAACACAAAAAGACAAGAACGGGAAAATTATCTTTTTGTACTCAACAGATGAGCATCAACAGCATGCCGCAATTGAAATGGCCAAAGAAAGATCTTGGGAAGTTTTTCTTTTGACCAGTCCACTCACGGCTCCGTACCTGTCAAAAATTGAAAGCAAATACAACGACATTCAATTCAAAAGAATCGATAGCGACATCCCCGAGAAATTAATCGAGAAGGATATTACCAGTCATAGCGCGTTGAATGATGCCGAAAAAGACGAAGTAAAAAAGCAATTGGAAGGATGGATCAATAACCAAAAGTTCAACATTCAATTTGAAAACATGTCACCCAATGATCCACCCATGATCATTACGGAGAACGAATTCATGCGAAGAATGAAGGAGCAACAGGCTTTGGGCGGTGGAGGTTTCTTTGGAAGCTTACCAGAGACCTACCAATTGATTATCAATACCAATCACCCTGCAGCGCAGGACATGCGCAATGAAGCAGGACGAAGCAAAGCTGAAGAAGCATTGGCGTTGGCTCAATTGTCCAAAGGATTGTTAACCGGTAGCGAACTCACTGCCTTTTTACAAAAGAGTTATCACAGATTACAAAACACTTAATATCTTCGTTATAAATAACAAAACATGAATACCATTACCAAATCCATATTGATATTGTTAGGCGTCATTGTCGGAGCATTTATCTTATTTTATTTATACGGCACAAGCGTTTACAGCGGTGCCGTCGAAAAGCAAGAAGCTGTGAAAAAAGAATGGGGAAATGTGCAGGCCGCATACCAGCGCAGAGCTGATTTGGTTCCTCAGTTGGTGGAAACCGTGAAAGGAGCCAGAGACAATGAAAGAACCATCTTAGAGAACGTCACCAGAGCGAGATCGGGAATGGGCGCTGCACAAACGCCAGCAGAGTTGCAAAAATTGGGAGGCGAAATCAATAAAGCCATCAGTATCGTTTTTGAAAACTACCCTGAGATAAGATCAACCCAAAATTTTGGCGAATTGCAAGCCCAGTTGGAAGGTTCAGAAAACAGAGTCAACAAAGCCCGCACAGATTATAATGAAGCCGTTGAAAAATCCAATTCCTTCATCAGGGGATTTTGGAAAAAGAAGGCCTTAGCATTGGTTGGGGATGAAGAATTCAAAGTATATGATGCCTTTGCCGCTAGCGAGGGAGCTGAGAATGCGCCTAAAATTGATTTTTCCAAATAATGGCTGATCACATTTTATTGGATGATAAATTAACAATGCAGTTCGAGGACTGCATTGTTGCTTTTGAAAAAGCAACACGGTGTGAGTTGCGCATTCACATTGAAGAAGAAAACGACACGCCCGTTTTAGACCGAGCTGCCTTTGTTTTTGATCATTTAGGAATGCGAAAAACACAAGAACGCAATGCACTTTTGATTTACATTCAGCTTTATCCATCTGCTTTGGCCATCATTGGTGACATTGGGATTGATCAACACGTGGATAAAACAGATTGGGAAGGTTGGAAAAACACCTTGATTGAATCTTTCAAAACGGAAGATTATTTGAAAGGCATTACCAAGGTAACCCAAGCCATGGCAGAAAAGTTGATGGTTGCTTATCCATGGAACGCATCAGACACAGATGAATTAAGCAACACCATTTCTCGCGCCAAATGAAAACCTACATTCTACTTACCGCTGTTTTTTTGTTGTCATTGATAACAAATGCACAAGAATGCATGGTCCAAAAAAAGGATAATCAATTGGTCTACGATGCGACAGGAACTTTAAGTGCCAATGAAATTGCTGCCTTCGAAAGTGATTTGCAACAATTTGCCAAGAATACTTCTAACCAGATTGTTCTTATTGTGACCAATGATTTGTGCGGCTATGAACCTGCAGATTATTCATTTAAAATCATTGATGATTGGGGAGTAGGTCAAGCAGACTTGGACAATGGAATGGTCATTTTGATCAAACCCAAAACTTCAGGTGAAAAAGGTCAAGCCTTCATCGCTACAGGTCGGGGATTAGAAGGCATTATTCCTGATGGTAAAATTCATCTCATTTGGGAAAATGAAATGATTCCGGCTTTCAAGAAAAACCAATACGGACTTGGCATTCAGAACGCATTAAAAGTCCTAAAAAGTCTGGCGCAACAAGAATACAACTTTGATACATACGCCAAGAGACACAAGAAAAAGGAAGACAAAGGAGGTTGGATTGGATTAATCATATTTGGATTGGTTTTCCTATTCATGATTTTTGGAAAGGCACGTGGATCAGCAAGAAGGAATAACATCCCATTTTGGACTGCATTCTGGTTAATGAATTCGGGCCCAAGAAGTGGCTATTGGGACGACTTTAACGGAGGTGGTGGCTCTTCCTGGGGAGGTGGTGGCTTTGGAGGCTTTGGTGGAGGAAGTTCAGGTGGAGGGGGGTCTGGTGGTAGTTGGTAGTTGAACTTATCTTAATGTACCAGATTGTCTTAATTCAATCTTGGTTGATTCAAAATTCAGTATACATGGAATTACTTGGTCTGGTTTGTCTACCATTCGCCAAATAAGATCACCGTCATCCGTCATAAACTTCTCTTCTGTTGCCTGTTTCATCAATGACGCAAATGCATTGTAATAGCCATTGGTATTTAAGACAACTATAGGTGTCGAAATTTGTCCCAATTTCTTCAAAGTAATGGCCTCAAACAATTCCTCGAATGTTCCTGGACCGCCGGGCAATGCAATGATGGCATCTGTACCTTCAAGAAATTTTGCTTTGCGCTCATGCATTGTTTGGGTGTAGATAAAATCTGATACACCCTTGTGTCCCCACTCCACTTCGTTCATAAATTGTGGCATAATACCTCTGATCTGGCCACCATTGGCTAATACGCTATCAGCCAATTGTCCCATGAGCCCCGAACTTCCACCGCCAAAGACAACTTGGTAATTTTGTTCCACCAGCAATCGGGCTAAATGACTGGTTGCTTCGAAATATATAGGATTGATTTGGCCACTAGAGGCACAGTAAACACAAACTTGCATGCTTCAAATATAAGAGATTGTCAGGACTTTATGTCCTCTGCTTTCACCCATTGACGGGCACCATTCATCAACACATCAGGCATTTTAACCCATAATCATTATCTATTTTTTGCAGTATCCTCTCTGCCAATGGCGAGCTGCAGATATTAACCATAAAAACACACCCTATGCTAATCATTAGACAAATATGAACTACTCCAAAAGCAGTATACTTCATCCTACAAAAAAACATTTAATTAACATTATCAAAATAAATCAATTAAGAATTCGTAATGTCTTGTAAAAACAATTATATTGCTCAATTATATTTTTTTTAACCATCGATATAATTCAATGACCAATAAAAGAAAGAAAAACATTCCCTTAAGACGCAGAATTGGGCTAATCATTTTTACCATAGGATTGATTGGTTCCATGATTGGTTATCATGAGAATTTCATTCAAAATCCAACTTGGGCTCCACTCATGCTAATTCCTCTGTTTTGCTTTCTTTTAGCAATACTTATTCTACAAAGCACTTGGGATAATAGCGGGAAATAATTAGATCTTCATCAAATCTCGAATAGCTACTGAAGCCACTACTGCACCAAAGGTTGCAGGTATGTAAGAGATAGTGCCATAGGCAGATTTCTTATAGTTGCTTCCATCGGTCAGCATAATACTGTTGGGATCAGGTAACTCATCGCTAAACACCGCTTTTATTCCTTTCCTAATCCCCATCTTTCTCAATCTTTTTCTGATTTGATGTGCAAATGGGCAATTGTAAGTTTTAGAAATATCAACCACATGAAGGCGGGTGGGATCTACCTTTCCACCTGCGCCCATGCTACTAACCATAGGAATGCGACTTTCATAAGCCAACTTCATGAAGGTTATCTTGGGCGTGATGCTATCGATGGCATCAATGATATAATCTGGCTTAAAATTCAATTGCTCAGCGACAATGTCTGGATTGACAAATTCTTGAATGACGTTAAGCTCAATTTCAGGATTGATTTCTTTGATTCGCCTGGCCATGATTTGAACTTTGGGTTCACCATGATTGTTGGCCAAGGCTGGCAATTGTCTGTTGCGATTGGTTGGATCAACAACATCGCCATCAATGATGGTCATTTTACCAATTCCGGATCTTGCAATAAACTCAGCGGCAAATGAACCAACGCCTCCCATACCTACTACCATAACGTGTTTGTTGGTCAATTGCCTTAATGCGGGTTCTCCAATCAACAACTGAGTGCGTGACAACCATGATAAATCTTCCATTCTAAAACATTTTTAATCCTATTCTCTTCGTATTCTGCGCAATTATTTGTTCTACTTCATCCATACTTTTCTGCCAAATATTCGCAAGGCAAATGTAAGCTTCACTTATTGAACTTAAATCATTATCCGTTTCTAAAAAAATAGAGTTCTGTTCAATATTTCGAGCTATCGATCGACCATTTTCAGTTCTCAAGAATGCTGCCGTCATTGATACAAAGCCACCCATCTCAATGATCTCCACAGCCATAGCCAACGTACGATTAAAACCATGAAAGACGTACTCAACATTAAAATCATTGAGCAATCTTAAAATTTCCTGTTGTGCTCTAACACAATGCACAATAACTGGCTTCTTACTTTTCTCTGCCAATTCCAATTGCCATTTAAAAGCTTCCATTTGTAAGTCCCAAGGAACTTTACAATGCTTATCCAAACCACATTCCCCAATGGCCAAAACATTATCACGCTGCACAACATTTTGCATCCATTCTTTTTCTAATCTCAAAGAATCTGAATTGAGATGCCATGGATGCAAACCAACTGAACAAATCTTGTCCTCCGAAAACAAATCAGCACAATGAACATTAAACAATGATAACTCACTGTCATTTATAGTCTGATGGGTATGAAAATCAATTCGCAAAATTTCTTTTTTATTACCTTTCAAAAGTATTTCATTTGTGCTGTAATGAGGCGAGCCATTTCAAAAGAAAAAGATAAGGTCATTGATATCATTGTCAATGCTATTGAGGTAAATCCAAAAATTCAATTCTTATTGGGAGAAAATAATTTCCCGAAAAAGGTTCGTGCACTAGCCCAATTCATATATGCTATTTCAGAGCGCAGAAAAGCCATTTACCTTTCCGACGATGGCAATGGTTTACTCATTTTCATGCACAGTTCTGCTTGGAGAAAAAATTGGCGAGACTTCTGGGACCATTGCCTGATGATAGTGAGTGCTTTTGAATGGAGTCGGTTGATACAGATTCTAAAAATGGAAAAAGAGCTGGAAAACCACAGGCCCAAAGATATAGAGTATTTATATGTTTGGGTATTGGGAACCAAAATTGAACACCAAGGAGGAAATCAAGCAAGAGAATTGAGAGATGCTTTGTTTTTAAAGTCAACAGAAATGAAGCTTCCCATTTATGCCGAAACAGCATTTGACCAAAATTTCATCGTTTATCAGCGTTTTGGCTTTGAGTCCTATCACTCTCAATATTTCCCTGAGATTCCCTTGACTATAAGATTTTTAAAAAAAGTTATTGAACCAACTTCACTTTAAATAAAAAAGCCCAAGCACATGTCTTTTCAGATTTTATGATGGGAAATTTTTTGATCAACATAACTTCCTTAAAGTATGGCTTAATGAAAGGATCCTGGTACAATCTGCTGGTTGTTAAGTAATATAAATTCTCAACGTCATCTATTTTTGTTAGCTGCGCATTGAAAAAATAGAACTGATGAATCTCTGAAATAGAACCCACCCCGTATGTGGGCCAAGACAACTTATCGGCAACGTAATACTGAATGTGAGCACCAGGAAACCATTTATCTACAACGAAGGCGGATTCATTGTTTAACTTACTCTTTCCGTTCTTTGAACTCATCCAACTTTGAATGCTGTCTCCTAGATTTTCCCAACCGCATAAATCAAGTGTGAAATCATTGCTTCCCAATTGTTTCTCATTGGATGGGTTTGTGTTGATTGGAAATTGATAAAATCGAACAAACAAGGGCGCTATTAAAAAAACGATTAGAAAAAAAAGCAACACCCACTTGATATATTCTAATTTCTTAGCTAAAAGAAAAGACAAGGGAATAATCAACAAGGTATATCCTGGTGCTGCCCAATGAGGTAGCGTTGGTTTTGTCAAAGAGACGAACACAAAGAAAACAATGATGGGAATGTTACCAAATAGATAAAGTCTAATCATTTCCAAATGCTTTACTTCCTGTCGAATCCAGTTTTTCCTATTCACAAAAACAATCATCAACAAAATCAAAATGGGGTTATTATAGAAGAAACCACCCAATATTTCCCTTAATAAGAAGACGAATCGAATTCTATCATCTGAACCCACACGATTTTCATGAAAACGAAAAGAGATAAAATCATTTGCATAATTCCAGTACAAAACAGGCATTATAAACAACAAAAAAATAAGCAATGACAGCCAGATTTTATAAGACAACAAAAATTCTCTTTTGTAAACAATGGTATAAACGAATAATCCAAAAATGAAAAAAACAACACTGTACTTGGACAGAAAACCCAAGCCAAAAAAGCAACCCAAATAAATCCAGTTGGATACTGCATCATCACTTAAAAGATAGATTCTATTTAACATTCTGAAGGCCAATATGAGACACGTCAATAGAATTGAATCCGGAAGGATAAAAAAACCACATAGAATTTGCACATAGAAAGAAGAGGAGAATAGCAGTGCTGCAGCTTTGGCTGTTGCCTCGTTTGAAATTTCTTGAATTGACTTATAAACAATGAAAACATTAACAGAACCTAGTATCATGGGAATCAAGCGCACCAAGAAATCACTTTTAATGAATCCACCCAATGTGCTGATAAATATGGACAGACCTACCAAAGGTGGATGATCGAAATAACTCCATTGCAAATCTCTGGCGTACAACGTATAATAAACTTCATCATTGCCAAGCTCTATGAAAATGGAAGCGTATATTTTTAACAAGAACAACCCTCCTATCAGGAAGTGAATAAAATGTTTTGACTTCCACCAATAATAAAAGTATCGTCCAATCATGTTCACAAAAAGAAGCGCCGAATGAAAATTGAGGAGCAATCCATGATTAATTCTTAAGGTGGTTGTATTAAATCTTCAAACTAAACCAACAAAAATCATTAACGATATATTAATGATGGCAACTACCTTTGAAAAAAAAATACATGAGCGATAGCAATTTACCTCCTTGTCCAAAATGTCAATCCGCATTCACCTACCCGAGTGACAATTTATTGGTTTGTCCAGAATGTTTTCATGAATGGAGTCCGGAGGAAGAAGCTGCTGAGGCGGCTGAGGCTGTAGCTTCCAGTCAAGTTGTTGATTCAAATGGAACACCCTTGATTGATGGAGATAGCGTCATAGTAATAAAAGATCTGCCTGTGAAAGGCGCCCCAAAACCCGTTAAAGCAGGAACCAAAGTCAAGAACATCCGTTTGGTCGACGGTGATCACAACATCTCTTGCAAGATAGATGGATTTGGATCAATGGGATTAAAATCTGAATTTGTTCGAAAAGCATAGTTCATTCGTGCGATTTGCTCATGGTATTGCTGATTCAATTCGTCAATAGATGATTTGTTGAATTCATCTTTGTTTATTGTTTATCTGATAATGATTTGGTTAGTTTTGTGATTAAACGCAATAGCGTTACATTAGCAAAAATTGATTTTTATCATGAAAAAACTTACCATTCTGTCCATTGTCTTTTTCATTTTCTTTTCTTGCGCAAATGAGTCTAAGAAATCATATTTGATAAAAGATGTAATCTTAACGGCTGAAGGACCATTGTTTGATGGCCCCAATACCCTCCAAGCCAATCATCTCATAGACCTCAATGCAATTGAAAACGGTTTAAATGCCGAACAGATATCTGGTGTGAGAATTACCAAAGCCTCCATTACTACTGAAAATTCAACAGGTTTTGATAAAGTGAGAAATTTTGTTTTGCAGTTAACATCAGCTGACGCAAAAATGGAAAGGATTGCTGTCCTAAATCCTGTCCAAAAAGGAATCAAAAAGGCAGAGCTAAATGTATCTTCTGAAGGTGAACTAAAAGATAACTTTTCTCAGAAAGAGATTACGTTGATTCTAGATGCTGATCTCATTGGCGATATGGAAAATAACTTGACTTACACCGGAAGTTTTGAATTTGAAATCACTTATAAAAAATAGAAAAATGAAAACAATTATCATCAGCTGCGCCTTATGGTTAGCACATTTGGTTGGCTCAGCACAAGCAGACCAATTATTAGGTGTTTGGGAACCAAGCAATGGTAAGGCAAGGGTTAAAATTGAAAAAATTGGAGAAAAGTATTATGGAAAAATCGTTTGGCTCAAAGAACCAAATGATCCCAAAACAGGCCAACCCAAGGTGGACAAAAATAATCCCGATGTTTCGCTCAGATCAGTTCCACTAAAAGGATATCGAATGCTCAAGGATTTTAAATTTTTAGGAAATAATCAGTGGGACAATGGGACAATTTACGATCCTGAAAATGGGAGTACCTACAAATGTATCATTAAAATGACAGACAGCAACACCCTTGATATAAGAGGATACATAGGCGTAGAAGCACTTGGAAGAACTGATGTGTGGAAAAGACTCAATACAAAAAAATAAAAATTCTATTCATGCTGAGAAATTACTTCTTAACCTTCGTCTTTTTCTTGTCGAGCTGCTACTTTGCAGCTGCACAACCTGATAGTTTAACACAAGAGGAGGAAGACTTCTCCATCTATGAAAATTTGAATTTTGCAGATGAGGGTGCCAAACGCTTTTGTACTCCAAAGGTGTTTGACCTCAGCCCATCTAAATTCATTTCATTGGGCTATGAGTATCAAGGCGCTTTTGATATTGATTACGGAAATTGGTCCAACGCATCTGGAAGCACGACTCAGAAAACCAGCAGATTTTCAGGAGCGGATGGTACCAGACTTTCTGCAAACATTCCTGTAATTGCTAAAACGAATGTTGTGTTGCAAGTAGGATTCAACTATGCCAAAACCAATTACCACAGTTATGCAATAAATCAAAATCCCTTGGATGCGGCGCTTAAATCCAACGGTCTTACTACAACCGGTTTGAACACAACTCTTTTCAAACCATTTTCAGAGGATAAATTCATGATCTTTCAATCATCAGGGGATTTGAATGGAGATTATTCTTTTAGTGACCCATTGCATCCGAAATACACGCGGATTAGTTCAGCTGTGATTTTTGGTAAAAAAGTGAACGACCGAAAAATGATTGGTTTTGGTATCTCTAGAACATATCGAGTAGGTGAATTGAATTATATTCCGGTCATGCTTTTAAATTGGACTGCACCGAGCAGAACATGGGGAGTTGAAATGTTGGCTCCAGCGAGAGTGAATATCAGAAAGACATTTTCACCGCGTAATATCCTACTTTTTGGCTACGAGCTAGAAGGTAATTCGTATCGCATAGTTTCAAATGATGGTGTTACGGCCTCAAGAAATATCGAGCTTCGAAGAAGTGAATTAAAGTTCAGGGTTACTTGGGAGACATCACTGCAACAATTTGTTTGGATGTCATTGCAATTTGGATACCGATATGGTTACAGTTTCAATCTTGACCAATTTGAAAGCGATAAAGAATTTTTCCGTGGATTTTTTGGAGATCAATCCTATTTCCAAGAAAATAAGCTAGGCGGAACATGGTATTTGCAATGGTCTATCAACTTGGTTAGTCCTTGATAAACGCTCTGAATTCTGAGCGTTTTGCTGACAAATAACTAGTATCGTTATCGCGCAAAAGTTATTTGCCCCCTGTGTATCTGCTTTTCATCACTGTAAATGGTTCGATACGTTATGACTAATGCGTAACAGCCATCTGGAACAAAATATCCCATATTCATAAAGCTTCCGTCCCAGCCACGATTGGGATTATCGGTTTCAAACACCTTCTCGCCCCATCGATTAAAGATTTCCATTTGATAACTCTCTAGCATTTCATCATTAGAAAAAACGGGACGGTATCCATCATTGATGCCATCACTTCCGGGTGTAAAAGAAGTCGGGATATAGATTTGGAATGACTCTTTTATTGAAACAATCTGACACTCTTCACTTTGACAGATGTCTGTAAAATATGCTTTCAAGCAAATTTCAAAATCACCGTGCGTAAAGCTGGGCAAATCAAAAGTGACATTGTTCAAATCATAAACCACTTCACCATTGACAGACCAGTAGTAGCTGATATCAGGCTGATCCGGACCATCCAAGGAAATGGTGGGATTGTCATCCCAAATTTCCAAAGGCGAATATGTAAAATTGGAATCTGGATAAAAACGATTCACGGACAAATTGAAGGATTCTACTGTTGAGCATCCATTGGCAGCCAAACCAGTTACCGAATACAATCCTGACTGATTGCAATTGATGACAGGATTGGTTCCTAATCCATTGGCCCATGTATATCCAATGGCATTGCCACTGGCGGTTAATGTGATATCGGAAGTAAAGCAATCAAATTCAGGATGAGATGATGATATTGTTACTATTGGCGTTACTATATCCTGAAAAATTTCATACGACACTGTATCCAAACAGAAATTGGCCCCTGTTACTTCACACTCCACAACTCCAGGTTGAACAATGTTTTGAGATGCATTGTTCCCTCCGTTCACCCATTGGTAAGATACTCCTCCACTGGCTTGAAGGGAGATAGAGGGCATTGCACAAGTCAGAATATCTGAAGGACTATTGTTTTGAATAACACCAATGGGCGATATTGTATCCTGCACAATATCCATATCTAAATTTCTAGAACAACCATTATTGAATAAAATATCCACAGCATAGTTACCTGGTGCAGTGACTGAAATTTGGTTGGTTATTTCTCCATTGGGTGACCAGGAATATGATTGTCCACCGACAACATCCAAATCAATTGAGGTTGTCAAACAATTCAATTCATCAGTAACATATATCAACTGAGATGCTGTTGAGGTATCCATGGGAACACTGATGGATGCAATATTTACACAACCATTGCCATCAGTAACTTCAACATCCATTGCATCGCTGTTGAAGACATCAACAATATCAGATGCGCTACCATCAGACCATAGATATGATACTCCTCCGCTTGCTGTAATGCTAACCAGCGGGATGTTACAAGATATTGTTGGATCAGAAAGTGAAAACAATGGAGTGGGCAAATCAAATACTTCAACGGTTAAAGCAAAGTCTGAATAACAATTGCCTGGATTGGGGGTGTAAACATATTGCTGGATCCCTGCAACATTGGTGGTAACCAAGTTGGGACTCCAAGATCCAGGAATCAAATCATCATTTTCAACGGGTAAATTTTGAGCCAAATCATTCAAACAATACTGTGCATCCAATCCTGAAATGACAGAAGCAATCGGATCATTCACAACAATGGTAAAATCAGTTGGATTACCGCATTCTCCAATATTTGGGGTGAATGTATGTACATATGCTCCAGCAGAGTTGGTAACAACATTCAATGGACTCCAAGTTCCAACCATACCGCCATCCTCCAAAACAGGAAGATTGGGTACCAACTCATTCAAGCAAAAATCAAAATCAGCAGATGCGAAAACAGCATCCAACGGTGCGTTAATGAGGATAGGCACACTCACATTGTTGGCGCATTGTCCTGCATCAACTGCAAAAGAAAAATTGGTTGAAGATGGTGTACTCGCGTCAATAGAAGAAGGAGACCAAACACCTGTAATCAAATCATCCGAAATACTGGGCAAAAGATCCGTTGCATCTCCAACGCAATAGTTGGTTGTAAAAGAAAACAACGGATTGACGGGGGAAACAACTTCAATATCCAAATTTCCATTGCTTGCACATTGATTGGGGTCAGGTGTAAAAGAATAAGTGTTGATACCAAAAGCGCCCATATCCACAGTTCCGGGATTCCAATTCCCAGTAATGCCATTATTGGATGAATTGGGCAGCAAAGGAGCTGATGCTGCAGAACACAAAGCCGGTATTGCAATGAAATTCGGAACAATCTGACTATCTATGGTTACTTGAACCGTTTGATTTATAGCGCAAACGCCAGCTGAAGGTGTAAATGTATATGACACATTGCCCACTGACGTTGTATTAATCGTACTAGGATTCCAAGTTCCTGAAATGTTTTCATTGGAGTTAATGGGAAGACCAGGAGCAATAGAATTGATACAAAATGGACCAATGACATTGAAGGTTGGCGTTTGATTAGCAACCACATCGATGGAATAATTGTAATCCGCAGCACAAGAAGCGGGGTTGTGTGTAAAAACATAATTTTGTACGCCCGTGATGGAAGTATTGACTGCATTGGGTGACCAGGTTCCCGAAATAGCATTTGAACTCGTAACGGGTAAAGTTGGACTTACCCCATTCTCGCATGTTGTTGCAGGTAGATTGAAAGTTGGTGCAATGGGAGCATTAATCGTGACACTCACAGAAATGATATTGGCGCAATTGGCAACATCAGGAGTGAAAATATAATTGGAGGCACCAACGTTTCCTGTGACAATTGAATTGGGCAGCCAAGAACCAGTAAATCCATTCTGAGAATTGGATGGAAGATTCGAAGCTGTTTCTCCCTGACAATAGGTTGTTGTAAAATTAAATGTAGCATCTACTGCATCTTGCACAACGACATTCAGCGAACCCGGACTTGCGCATTGATTAGGATCAGGCTGAAAAGCAAACGATTGACCAGCGGCATTGAAATTGGTTATATCAATGACTGAAGGCGTCCATGTTCCAGTGAATCCTTCATTGGATGTGTTTGGCAAAGAAGGATTATCCGTTTCGCAAAATGGACCTATTGGGCTGAAAGTTGACGCTGTGCCATTGGTGATGTTAAAATTCAACGTAGTTGGAACCGCGCAGGCATGAAGTGGATCTGCTATTGGTGTAAAAGTCAACTGCTGAGGTCCCAGATTCAAAGTGTTTATTGCGCCATTCCATAAACCTTGAATGCCATTGTCATCTATAGAAGGTAAAGTGGGAGCTGTTGCATTCTGACACAACGAAGTAACTATTGAAAAGGATGGTAACTCTGTGGGATATACATTCACTGATAAAGTAAAATCTGAAGCACATTGGTTTGCATTAGGGGTAAACAAATAATCAACTGGACCAGCAGTAGCAGCAACATTGGTAGAAATTGATACAGGTGACCAAGATCCTGATACAACACCATCGCTTAACGGGAGAGGGGCTGGAGTTTCACCTTGACAGTAATCATTGTCAATTGCAAAGCCAGGGACAATGGCATCAACTACTTGAACAGACACGGTCCCCTCAGCAAAGCATCCCGATGTCGCATCAGGTGTAAAAGCATACAAATTTGTCCCCACTACTGAAACATCTATTGCCGTTGGTGACCAAACCCCTGTCACACCGTTGATAACAGGATTCAATATGTAAGGGCTTGGCGTATTCAAACATTGGTCAGGAACTGTTGGTAAGGTAAGGCTCTGACTAGGGTCAATCAACAAACAATTTTCCAAATAACAATTACCACTTCCAACGATATAATGGACTGGATTAGGCAATGCCAAGTTAAAATTCACCGAACCATCGCCATAACTCAATTCGCCATCATCTGCTGGCGACAAAAACTGATTGCTCAAAGTTGTTGTTATTCCGGCGCTTCCCGGATTGTTCACCAACATTGCAAAAAGTGAAATGGAACCTTGCGGATTATTCAATTCAGCCAAATCAAATTGAAATTCATATCCAGCCCCAACATTAAAGGTAAGACCAGCGGGGACATAACTGCAAAAATCTGGACTGGCTGAGGAACCCAAATAATTGTTGGTATTGGTTGCCATATGATACAAATCAACATAAGACTCCCCGCTTGCTCCTGTATTGACAGCCAATAAATAATCCGGTTCAAAACCATTATCAAATTGAATATCGCCTGATAAATTTTCCAATGAATAATAAGGTGCATTGCTTCTGTTGATCCAATTGGATAATTGATTGAACCCTCCTGGCTCTGTATCTAAAAAGATTAGAAGCCTGTTATTGGATCCAGATTCCAATTGCCCGGCAATTCCAAAAGCCAAGGAATTTTGGTGTTGAGCGACATAAAGGGCATCCATGTGATTGCCAGAACCGAAACTGGAAATCAAGTTGGAATTTCCGACAGATAGAGGAGCGCCCCAATAGGACTCAGTTAAGTTACCATCGATAATAATTCCTGGACCTTGATATCCCCGTACACACCAGTCGTCAGTTGTACCCAACACAGGAGAAACAATGGCTGAATTGGAGGAAGGTATACCTTGACTTATTCCATTCAGAAAATACTCATATTCAAATGCCGATATTGCATCTCCATCAAAGGCTTGTCCTTCACAAATACTGGTTGGGCTTAATGTCAAACTTTCAGGAATATCTTGAATGGTAATGCCCACTGAAGTAATTTGCGTGCAACCTGCAGAAGTCTTGGTATAAGTTACAATATAGGTTCCTGGTGTACTTGTGTTGGTTTGAATACTTCCATTGTTGGACATACTTAAACCTGAGGGACTTGAAGTGTATTGTCCGCCAGCAGGGCCAGACAAAATTGGAGATATAGATCCACTACCCTCACACAAGTCAACGGGATAAGACAGAGACAAAGGAACAAAACTGTTGTTGTTAAATACGACATCATCACTAAAAGCGCAATTAGCCAATCCGATATTCACTAATGCCGTATAGGTAAATACATCACCACTCAAAGCAGAAATGGCTTGTGTAGCATTTAGATTGACATCAACAATAGATGCAGAACCATTGGTAGACCAAGTTCCAATAACATTTGCATTTAAAGACAAAGGCGTAGTTAACAAAGTAGAAGCAGGAACTGTAAAATCAGACGCGGAGTTAGCGTTACATGAATTGTCATTTATAGGACTATTCATTGATCCTGAGTTGTAGGTAATGCTATTGGAACTTCCACAAGAGATTTGTAAATTTTGAAATTGTATGGTTGAGCCAGTCAATGTCCCTGTGTCTAATTGCTCACAGTCAAAAACCATCACTGACCATCCAGATTCAGATGCATTGCATCCATATATAGGAGACCAGTTGATTGGATTGCCATATGCGGAATCAAAATTTCCGCTTAGTGGCGTATTCTGATTACAAACATTGAAATTTGGGGCACTTGCTGTAGTAAAACATAAATTATTGAAATTATTACCTTGATTACATAGGCTGCCATTATTGGGTGCGAGAGTAACAACTGGAGAACCACAACCAACAGGGCCTACCAAATAATAACCTAGATCAGAAACCCATGAATGTTGTCCAGAAAAACAAACGGTAATCTCCGTATTGGCATCTACCATAGCCTGTGGACTAGGTGGATTGTAATAAGTAAATTGAACAGAAGAGATATTCGAATTCAAATCAACATCGCTGCAACCAGATAAATTGGCTGTTGCATTCAATGAAACATTTAAATTCCAAAGCCAAGCTACATCGCAGACTACCATTGCACCTGAATTGTCAGAAACCTCTACCCTATATCCGCCTGAAGCCAAATTATTAATGGTTGAATTTCCCTGACCAACCATCAGAGACCAACTGTGGCTTGC
>CANNHA010000026.1 GCA_947504275.1 Flavobacteriales bacterium | reverse complement strand
GCATTGAATAGGCTGTGATACTGTGTAACGATATTGGTTACCAAAGAGGCCCTCAGCAACTTGCGCATGTTGGCATATTTCTCAATCACCACTTTGCCACTGTCTGGAACTATCTTGGAATCTCCAACCACAATGTGGTCTATTTTTTCACAACGTATGATGTTGCGTTTTAAGTCAAAATTCGCATTTCTTGAAAGAAAGTTCAAGGAGTCTTGTCCAGAGGCAATACTATAAAAATTGGAAAATCGTTTTCGTTCCTCTGCATTGATGACCACGTCCACATTGGCCTCTCTTGAGCTGCTCATTTGCAGCTGATCCTGTTTCATGAACCAGGTGAATTCATCCATGAAGCAGATGTATTGATTGATGGGGAAGGTGATTTTGTTTTCTCCAGTATTGCTGATGAATTTTCCAACATTGGTGTCAAAGTTCACGTTTGCATTCACGTTGTCTGTTGAGAAAGCCAGTGTCGTTTCTAAATCCTTTCCGGCAATGTTGAGGGCAGAGGTATCGGCCTTTATTTTTCTTCGTTCATAGTTGAAATGATCTGACTTTAAGGTTGCTCCATAAAAGTCCATTGAACCTTTGCCGCTTAGTCCCTCTGGTTTAAGCGTAGTTGCTCCTTTGAGTGTTGCTTCTTTTTCAAAAAACTCCATGGGCTCATCCAAAGTCGTAACCACCAATCGTTCTTGTTTGGGAAAGTAATTCAATTGGGCAACATTGACTTTGGTTTTGGGCACTTCGGGTTTTTGTGCTTTTTCTGCCAAAGAATAACTTGTGGTTTTCCCTTTGGTTTCGTCAGGTAAAAAGACAAAAGCATCTGATTCTGTTTTGGATCCCAAGTAGGTCAGTTTTCCTTTACCTTGAAGCCCTGAATGATTGAGTGTCAAATCAGCTGTAACATTAGAGAATCCTCGGTAAGAAGGGTATCCAGAAGGGCCAGTTGAACGCTTAAATCCAAGCGACTTGTCATCCATCATCACTAGGGGTTCATCAATATCCTCAAAGATACCGGCACTGACCAAAAGACCTTTAAAGTTTAGGTTACTCGTTTTGAAATTGTCCAATGAGTCCAATGTAAATGGGTCCAATTTGTAATAGAACTTGTCCTTGGGATATCTGTTTTGCTGAATATTGGGACTCTCCCAGTCAACATAAGAGTTCTTTGTTGTCGTGACATAAGGATATTGTGGATACTTTTTTGAGTTGGCTCCACTCTTATTGCTGGGAGCGTCAATGTAAAGCACTCCTGTGATGTCTTTGATAGTGGTTTTTACTCTGATTTTTGGATATTCTCCAAATTGGTTTTTGGGCTGGGTTTCATCATTGATATAAATTTGACATGAATCAATCTTTTTCATGTCCACTTGAAATTTATCATAATCAAAGTAGTATTTGCTGCCCTTGAATTCTAGGTTACCTGCTTTGAGCGTACCATCAAATACCAAATCGCGGTTTTTCTTTAAGGTCAACTCTTGACCACGTGGATAAACCATCACTTTTTGGGAGTCACTGATATAAAACTTGCTGACTCCTTTCAGCTCAAAATCATTGCTAAGCAAATTCCATTTGGCATTGATTCCATCTCCAATTTCACTGTTGAACTGTAAAATATCGTAATCCTTTTTTCCGTCGTAGTTTAAAATGTAGTTCTCTAATTTGGGAAGCGGAGTAATGATTCGCTTATCGATGTCATAGTTTAAAAAACCTTTGTTGGCTAGGTCAATAATCACCACATGCCACTCCTCCTCTGCAAAGCGAGTATCATAAGACAAGTCATGTGTTGTCATTTGAGTTACTTTCAATTTCTTGAATGATGCATAAAGATCATGCAGAGGATTGGTACTGCTGATACCACTCAATGAGCTCATTCTCTTTTTGGAGAAGTAAGTGCTGGATTCAAATGCAGCAAAAACTTGCGTGCTGCCTTTTGCTTTTCCAAAATAAATCATAGGGTCATCAATCATCCACCGAAGTGATTCAAAATACAAATCTGTTTGATGGTAAGTATCTGAATAAGGACTTTTGGATAGTCCTAATTCAGTCCTATTCAAAACCAATTCACGGGTCTTTATGGTGAAGTTCATGTTCAAATCGGGGTGGGTGATGGAGTCATTCCCGATGACAAATTTCACCCTAACGTGGTTCGCAAGATATCTTTCCGGTTTTAATTCGAAAAATAAACCAGAGATGTAGCAAAATGGTTTGTTGTCTTTTAAGAAAACCAGCTGTGCAGGATTTTCTAGGGTTCCTGAGGCGTTGAATTTGGAACCACTCATGGTAAAACCGCCTTCATAATTGATTCCGGGAACAATGTTCTCAATTTCAAAGCGCTGTGAGTAGGATTCAAATTTGGGGTAGCTGGCGCTTTCTTCGTCCTTTCCTGCAATGATTTTTTCCGTTAGTTTTCCCAACAATGGTTTGTCAAAGTATGTGGTGTAGAATACAGCTGAATCCACTACATATGAGCTTGTTTTAATCTTGATAAAATACTTGGGAATTTCTGCATAGGTGGTATTGGGATCTAATCCTGCACGCTTCCAATTGATGACGCCTCCATTTCCGGAAAATCTAGCTGTTGATGGATAGTAAATTCCTTTGGTCTTGTAAATGATAGAACTATCACCTTTGCTGGAACAAGAAAGCTTAATGTTTTCAAAGTCAATGTGTGCTACGGAATCCAATGCAAATTGGTAATTTCCTCCAAAAACTTTCCATGTTACGGACTCCGATTCGTAGATTTTATTGTCCTTGAATAATTCCAAAGATGTTTCTACAAAAACAGTGAAATGTCTTTTGTTTTTTTTGTCTTTAAGGATGGCATTTAAGGTTAAAGTCCAATTCTCAAAAGATTTGGGTGTGATGGGTTTTTCGCCCAAGGTGATGAGGCACAAAACATATTTTTCGAAATCAGGAAAAACTTTGACCTTCACGTCCAACATTAAGTCCAAGGTCTCGATGATTTTCTTTTCTTGATCGGCACTGAATACAGGGTTTTTAACCCAAATGGGTTCCAATTGTTTCTCTATGATGTCTTTTCCAGTGCCTTTTCGTTGCTCGTTGAACAAGCCGCTCAATTGTTTGATAAATTCTTCCTTGTCAGTAGAGAAGTTGACCACCTTTTGAGAATGTCCTAATGTTGTAAGATAGACCAAAAATGAAAAAGTCAAAAAAAGATGTTTTCTCATGCGCTTTTATTTGTTTCTAAATTTAATTCACCCGATGGATTCAGAGCCTTTGATTTATTAAATACTTGTTAACCGCATTAATATTTGGTATCAGGAAGATTCCTTGCGAAATTTGGGCCAATTATAATGATATGAAAAAAGTCTTCATCGTTTCAGCAGTTAGAACTCCCCTGGGAAGTTTTGGTGGTGTATTGTCCTCCATCTCTGCAACACAATTGGGTGCCGTTGCCATCAAAGGTGCGTTAGACCGCATAGGTTTGGATGTTAACACCGTTAATGAGGTTATTATGGGCAGTGTGCTTCAGGCCAACTTGGGACAGGCGCCTGCGCGTCAGTCAGCCAAGTTTGCAGGTCTTCCAGATCAAGTGCAATGCACTACAGTCAACAAAGTTTGCGCTTCAGGCATGAAGGCTGTTATGATGGCTGCCCAGAGCATCAAGTGCGGTGATAGTGACGTTGTTATTGCTGGTGGAATGGAGAACATGAGTCAAGTTCCATTTTATTCCCCCAACATGAGATGGGGCAACAAATATGGCCATGTTCAAATGATTGATGGATTGGCCAAGGATGGACTAACGGACGTATACCACAATTACGCTATGGGCAATGCTGCTGAGCTCTGCGCCAAGGAGCATCAATTTTCTAGAGAAGAGCAAGACGCCTTTGCTATAGAGTCATACATGCGCTCACAAGCAGCATGGGCTGGTGGAAAGTTTACAGAGGAGATTGTCCCCGTCACTGTTAAAGGGAAAAAAGGTGATGTGGTTGTTGCGGAAGATGAGGAGTACAAAAATGTTTCTTTTGACAAGATTCCATCTTTGCGTCCTGCATTTGACAAAGAAGGTACCGTCACTGCAGCCAATGCATCAACCATGAATGATGGTGCAGCTGCTTTGGTTTTGATGAGTGAAGAAAAAATGATGTCATTGGGTCTTACTCCTTTGGCTGAGGTTGCTGGTTATGCAGATGCCGAGCAAGCTCCTGAGTGGTTTACCACAACTCCAGCACTGGCATTGCCAATTGCAGCGCATAAAGCAGGAATCGAAGTAAAGGATTTGGAGTATTGCGAATTGAACGAAGCGTTTTCCGTTGTTGGTCTAGTCAACATTAAAAAGATGAATCTGGATGCTGCGCGTGTCAACGTGAATGGCGGTGCTGTTTCTTTGGGACACCCACTGGGTTGTTCAGGTGCCAGAATTTTGGTGACCTTGATTCATGTGTTGAAGCAAAACAATGCCAAGTGGGGCGGAGCCGCAATATGCAATGGCGGCGGCGGAGCAAGTGCTGTGGTAATCGCTAGATAATTTTGCATTGATGCGCATATTGCCTCAAAATACAACGCCCCGATGGATAATATTTTTGGTTGATCTCATTGGGGTTTGTTTTGCTTTTTTGTTGGCATATCTGCTGCGATTTGAATTTCATCCACCTGCAGATGAGTGGTCCAGAGGGTTGTCCTTCTTGCCATTTTGGTTGATTGGTTGCTCTTTCGCTTTTTTTTTGGGTAAGACCTATCAAGGCATTATCAGATACACCAGTGCTCAGGATAGTTTGCGGTTGTTTGTTACTCTGAGTATTGCAGCAGCAATGCTTTTTGTTTGGAGTATTTCTCGCAGTTATTGGTCAGCAGATGGATTGTATGCAGTCCCGGTTAGTATTTTAATGATCGCTTATTTGTTGTCTTTGTTTGCCCTTTTTGTTTTTAGAGCGGGAGTAAAATGGAGTTACCAAGTGGCCATCATGGATACCGTTGGAGATCAGAAAAACGTCTTATTGGTGGGAGGAGGAGATTTGGCTCGAATGACCAAAAGAGCGCTTAATGCCGATGATCATGCCGTTCAGCGTATTCGGTATTGGGTGGATCCCAGCAATAAATGGGTAAGCAACAGGGTTGAGGGTATGTTGATTCTTTCCCAAAAGGATGCTACTCAGTTATTATCAGAGGGTAAGGTGGATGAGATATTATTGGCGCTAGCTTCTGAAGATCAAGCCATCAAGAATCAATGGAAAAGATTGGCTTTGGATTATGCGTGTAAACTCAGTGAGGTGCCAAGTATTCAGCATTGGGTAAACGGCCAATTGAGTGCCAAGCAAATCAAAGAGGTGGCCATTGAAGAATTGTTGGATCGAAATGAGATTAAAATTGATGGGGCAGGAGTGGCTCAGTGGATTCAAGGAAAAACAGTCTTGGTTACCGGAGCGGCTGGAAGCATTGGATCTGAAATTGTAAAACAGCTTATTCAATTTAATCCAGCCAAAATCATAGCATTGGATCAAGGAGAAACGCCCTTGTTTGAATTAGAAGGTGCCTTACAAAGTGAATTGGTAGAATATGTAATTGGCGATGTTAGAAAGGATGATCGCATGCGCAGAGTATTCCAAGCGTTTCACCCCAATGTGGTTTTCCATGCCGCGGCATACAAGCATGTCCCCTTGATGGAAAACAATCCCACAGAAGCTATATTGACCAATGTTTGGGGAACAAAAGTGTTGGCAGATTTGGCAGTTGAGCATCAGGTTGAAAAGTTTGTTATGGTGAGCACAGATAAGGCTGTAAACCCCACCAATGTTATGGGTGCATCAAAACGTGCTGCAGAGATTTATGTGCAGAGTTTAAATGAAAGTGTATCGACTGCTTTTATTACAACTCGCTTTGGAAATGTGCTAGGCTCTAATGGCTCTGTGGTTAAGATTTTTAAAAAGCAAATTGAATCCGGAGGACCAGTCAAAGTTACCCATCCTGAAATTACCCGTTTCTTCATGACCATTCCTGAAGCAGTTCAGTTGGTGTTGCAGGCCGGATTTATGGGGAAAGGCGGAGAGATTTTTGTTTTTGACATGGGTGAAAAGGTGAAGATTGTAGATTTGGCCAAAAAGATGATTCAGCTTTCTGGATTTGAGTTGGGCGTAGATATGGAAATTCAGTTCTCTGGTCTTCGTCCTGGAGAAAAATTATTCGAGGAAGTGTTGAGTGATCATGAGACCACGCTGCCAACTACGCATGAGAAAATCATGATCGCCAAGGTGCGTGATTACAATTGGGATGAAGTAAAAACCTGGGTGGATGAGTTGATTCATCTCTTTGTCATTCAAGACAATAATGTGATGGTGGCCAAGCTCAAAGCGTTTATCCCAGAATACAAAAGCAACAATTCAGAGTTCCAAAAATTAGATTAACATGGCCAAAAGATTGGACGAAATAGAAGAGCTTAAAGGCAAAATTGGTAAGTACATTACTATAGGAAAGGAGAATCTCAGCTACCAAGTCAAGAAGAGTAAATCCAAAGTTTCCTTGCAGTTGATTACTTTTAATCCGCTTCACAATCAGCGCTTTCTTTTTCACGCATGTGAAGCAGACTCTGCTGAAGAGTGTTTCAGACAGATGCTCAAATATGTGCAATACCATAAAGAAGAAGAGAGCAGCTACACCATTCAATGGACATTGTTGGGAGAGAATAAATTGCACACCAGTTACTTCAGGGCCAATACCATTTTGGGAGCTTTGAATAAATTGTATTTTGATCGAGATCCAAATGGAATCATCGTCTTTAGTGTGATCCTCAATCCTATTTCTTAATGGAGGTTTATCAAACCGTGGCCAAGCCAGGTTTATCCATTCACAGGGTTTTGGCCAGCAAACATCTTGGCTTTTCTTTTGAGGTTTCCAACGAGGAACAATGCAAGGCTATCATCAAAAAGTTCAAATCCGAATACTTTGATTCCAATCACGTTTGTTGGGCTTTTCGCCTTGGAAGAGATGGTGTTTTTGCCAAAAGCAGTGATGACGGAGAGCCATCAGGAACGGCTGGTAGACCAATACTGGGGGCCATCATGGCGGCTCAGATGACGCAATGCTTGGTATTGGTTGTGCGCTACTTTGGTGGTACAAAGTTGGGCACCGGAGGGTTGATTCAAGCTTATCGAACAGCAGCTGAACTCGCAATAGAAGATGCAGGAATGGCGGAGAAAGAGTGGAGGGTAGTCCTTACTGTAAGTTGTTCTTATGAGCAATTTCCTGCTGTTATTCAATTTCTAAAGCAACAACAAGCTGAAAAGTGGAGCATCATTCAGACTGATGCTTGTCATTTGGTGTATACTTTTAATTTGGGTCAAAAAGAAACCGTCAACCAATGGCTGACGGATCATAATATTCAAGGCCTTTGGCAAGAAATTATTGAAAAATCAAGCGCTGCGCAATGACCAAGACATCATTGCAGTAAATTTTTAAAGCATATTCTCCTTTATTCCAACTTTCGTACGAAATAGATTTCTTACATTCCGTAACGGGTTTTAGTCTTTCATCAGAAAATAAAATACCTTGATTGGAATCCTCAATGATGACGCGATAAGTGAATGGTTTGGATTGTGAAAATTGCAGATCTAAAACCTGAGCTTCAGCATTGGGGATGTAAGATATTTGTTCCAATTCGCCGGGTGCTTTTCCCATGTTTTTTAGTTGTTCGGGAGTATAATTTTTGATAACCAACTGCTGATACGGGCCATCCATGTTGATGCTGATTTCCTTGGTGAAGAGGCTGTCCAACATCCCATTGTTCCAATCCAATTCAAAGTCCAAATTGATGTTGCCTTGGTCATCCAAACCTTTATCGTTTTGATAAATTCGGTAACCGTCTTTGATGATCATGTTTTTAGCACCAAATACTCCTTGAAGTATTTCTGTTTTTCCATCCCTGATGATGGTGGCTTCGCAAGATGTGCCCGGATGAGCTTGCCCAACGATTGATCGCAATCCTTCAAAGTCGGAAACAGCATTTCCATTGATTGCGATGATAATGTCACCCTTTAGGATGCCCATATTGAAAGCACTGCTGCCCATAAGCACACTGTCAACTTTGACTCCGGATGCATCTTCGAATTCGTTGCTAGGTACAACCCCCAAAAACGCTTTTGGAGATTCAAATAAGCTGTCTATATCCATGGGCTGGAAATTCAAAATAGGGGCTTGTGGGTCAAATGGAAAGGAAAAGCCAGGATTGGGAAGAGCGGACAATAGGATGTTGAATTTCATCGTCTTGTTGTGTCTTTTGATTTTTAAGACAACTTCGTCATTAGGTTGTTTGGTTTGAATGAAAGCCACGACATCTTGCGCTGATTCCATTTTTTCATTGTCTATCTTCATGATCTGATCACCAATTCTCAAATCAGCATGGTCAGCTGGGGAAAGGCGTTGAATGTCCGTGATGACTGGGAATTCCTCTTCATTTTTGAGGGTTATTCCTAAGTAGGGTTTGTTCTGCGCATGTGAGGGCATTTGCTCAAAAGGGATTTGAGAGAACATATCAAATGGGATGTTGGAGCGCGGCACTGAATTCCCATCAACATTGTTTTCTTCTATCGAAATGGAAAACTCTTGCGCCCCAGACTTGTCTATACCATTTTCTATGAGCGCATCGTTCAGATCTTGTCCAGGTTGAAGAATAAAATCTTTGGTCTCCACTTGGACTTTACCATTCACTTCTTTCTTGATTTTGACTTGCACTTTGGATTGTGCAATGACCAATGCGCTGAGGCAGATCATGAACGTCAAAAAATAATACTTCTTCATGGTTGTTTCATTTGATTTTGGCGAAGGTAAAAATCCAATGAATATTCACAACGCCCATCCTGATAAGGAATGTTAATTCAAATTGTGCCATTATTCAAAATCAACCTGAACGGGTATGATATTTTCAGAGGTTACTGCTTTACCATCGATTTCTATGGATTGAAAAGGCCCAATTTGTTTCTTCATTTGTTTCAATATTTTTTTGTCATAATCAGATTCGGGATTGGGACTTCTAAGTATAACAATGTCCTGCAACTTACCTTGTTCATTCACAGTGATTTTGAAAAAATATTTACCACTGATGAGCGCATCAGATGTTATAATTTTAGCATCGGCTTCTTTTTTTAATGTCGTATTTTCCTGACTGTTCGTTTTGCTTTTTTGGTTTTTTTCTGGTTGAGTATCTTTCATGATGTATTGTAACTCAACCACCAAAACATCATTGCCTTTTTTGTATTGAGCAACACCTAACACTTTTGCTTTTTCTTCAAATATGCCCGGGTGATTAAGCTGCACATCAGATGAAGTGATTGCTGCAAAATCTTCATCCTTTACTTCAGATACATTGTCTATTGGGGGCGTTTCCTGTATTCTGATCATTGGAGCGTCATCAGCATTCGAAATGGTTACTTCGCTTTCCTCAACCGTGATATTAGCTTCAGGGGATACAAATTGTATTTGATTGTTTTGAGGATCGGGATCTTCTAGCATTGAATCTCGCTCTGATTTGATTGAATTTTCTTTTTGAACGATTGGATTGTCAGCCATCAGTTGTGGTGAATTTTCCTGTTGATTCAGCCAGAAGAATGCAAATACAAACAAGGCCGCAATCCCTGATATTCCGGACCAAAAAAGCGGTTGCCGATACCAAGGAATCATATTGTTGCTTTTGTCTTCAATCAGCTTATCCAGATGTTGTTTCACCTTTGGGTCCGGAACCAAATCGTCGTCTTCTTGCCCCAATTCAATGACTTGAAAAAACAATTGGCGCAATTGGTCATATTCTTCTTGTCCTTGAACATGCTGCAACACAAAAGTTTTTTCTTCTGGCAGCAATTGCTCAAATGATTTTTGAATCAATAGTGTTTCAAAATCCTCACTGATATATTGTTTTGCTCCCATTTATCTGAAAATAATAGTGAATAAAATAATGCCCAATATCTCTTTGAAAACAGCCAGCTCTCTTTGGAAATCTTTTAAAATGTAAAATATCCGAGACTTAACTGTACCCTCACTAACCGCCATGGCATTGGCAATTTCCGGCACACTCAGCTCTTGAAAAAAACGCAGTTCAATGGTTTCTTTTTTGATGGGATCAAGGTCATGAATCAGTTGCTTGAGCTTTAATTTGAACTGAGCCAAATCCATGTTTTGAATGCTTTCTGATTGCTGTTTGGTTGGTACTTCCATAATGGCCTTGCTTCTTACCTCTGCCTTGGCATATTCATTTTTACATAAGTTATTGGCCATGCTGTACATCCAAGTTTTAAAGGGTCGCTTGGTGTCAAACTGGGGAGCGTAGGTGATGACTTTAGTGAACAAATCTTGCGTGAAGTCATTGGCCAATTCTCTATTTTTCCAAAGCATGCGATAGAAATAACCGAAGACGGGCTTCGAATAACGACTGTATAAAACTTCAAAAGCACGATGCTCTTTATTGGCCACGGCCTCCATCAAGCGTTCATCGGTCCAATGATGATATTGGGAGAGGGATTGGATTTTCATTTTGATGCTGTACCAGCTTTAGGTCTTTTCGTTCATCAAAAATAGATATTCTTGGTGCAGGTGCATTAGTTCTATAGTGAGCATTGCACTTGCACCCCAAAGAAATTGGCCATTAAATGGAATTCCTTTGATGGGGCGGGTTTCGTCAAAAGCTTTGAGATAATGCGGTTGAACGATGATTTTATCAGGAGTAATTTGATGATGCTCAATCCAAAAAACAAGATCCACTTCTTCAGTAAGATCAAACTGATTGGTTTTGTCTTTTAAAACAAATACATGTGGGTGCACAATCATGTGACTAGGAGGGATAAAAACGGGAGACAATTTTCCGATGAAGTCAATTTCACTGATTTGAAGACCAATTTCTTCATGCGTTTCTCGAATGGCGCATTGAAGTTCATTTTCAAATGGTTCTATTTTTCCTCCTGGAAATGCTACTTGGCCACCATGTATCCCAAAAGAACTGCGGACGATATAAAGCAATTCAAATTGATGTTTTGCGATGGGATTTAAAATCATTGCAACAGCGGAATGTCTTGGCGGGGGATTCATTGTTAGCCCTTCAGACACACTATTCCTGGGATAGGACCAAATGGAGGCGTGCGCCTGTGATCCTGGAAGATCACGTTCTAATCGCTCTGATAGCCATGGGATAAACACTGAGCGAAGCTAAAAATTTATGCGCATAAACTCGCATAATTTATGCGAACAATCCATCAATATTACCTTTTAACTTTGACAAATGTCTTTGTGGGTGTTGGATCCAAAGGAGCTTTGGTTTCCTTATAAAAATGAAATGGATGGTGATCGCGTAGCGATTGGCGGGGATTTGCATTGGGTTCGGGTGCTAAAAGCATTTGAGAAAGGCTGCTATTTGAACTTTGGAGAAGGAGAGGATATTCAGTGGTATTCGCCTGAACAGCGGTCGGTCATTTTTCCTCACCTTGATAGTCCTGCACATGATTGGATTGTTCCTGAAGGTTGGTCATTTCATTGGGATACTGATTTCATTCAGGTGATGCAGAAATGTTCAAGGCCTCAACTGGAAAATCAATGGCTGCATGGACAAGTTCAAGATGTGTATGCTAAATTGTATGATGTTGGTTACGCTCATTCATTGTCTGCCCGATTTCAAGGGCAATTGGTAGGGGGATTAATGGGAGTTGCTATAGGAAGGGTCTTTTATGGAATGTCCATGTACCACCTTGAACCCAATGCATCCAAGTTTGCCTTGAATTACTTGATTCACTTTTTACGGGATAAGAAATGGAAATTGCTAGATGTGCAGAAGCTAACTCCGTTTCTATCTAGGATGGGGGCGGTTGAATTGCCACGCGACAAATTCTTGGATATATTAGGGACCCAATTGAAATTTAGATCTGTTTCTGGTAATTGGTCAGATGAGAAGAATTGGAAAGAAAAGGATCCGTATCCCTCGTCCCATTTATGGCCAAGATCATTTAATCCGCAAGACCCCTGTCCATTTCTCGTTTGAGATCTTTGGACTTTGCATCTTCTCGTTTATCTCCAACATTTTTTCCTTTGGCAATAGCTATTTCCATTTTGGCCCAGCCCTTTTCATTGATGAACAACTTGACGGGTACAATGGTCACTCCAGTGTCCTTTAGTTTGCGGGTCATCTTGAGAATTTCTGTTTGATTCAACAAGAGTTTTCTTTCACGACGCTCAGAAATTTTAATATAACCAGCGTTTGAATACGGAGCTATATACATATTGAAAACAAAAACTTCGCCGCGGATTACTCTGCAATAAGCTTCTGCAATGTTGGCCTTTCCAGCTCTAATGCTCTTGATTTCAGGGCCAAACAAAACAATACCAGCCGTGAAATGATCGGTAAGGTGGTATCTGAAATGCGCTTTTTTGTTTTGTATTACAACGGCCATTGTGCAAAGATAGGCAGGCCTTATCCTTTGCCGAAGAGTTCTGCTACTTTTCGTTCCCTATAATCAAAGATGTGTTTCAATTTGGCATCCACTAGCACTTTGCTTGCAACCCAACCCAATGGGCCCCATCCAACTGCATAATGCACAATATCCGTCATCCAAACACCACCCTCGGCAGCTTCAAAAAAATGCTGATGGTGCCAAAATGCGTATGGCCCAAATCGCTGCTCATCCACAAACATTTTACCTTCTGTGCAATGCGTGATCTCTGTGGTCCAGGACATTGGAATGTTCATGAGTGGTCGAATTTTGTACCGAATGATCATTCCGGGATACATCTTTTTATTGGTTAAATCTGTCAGAATCTCAAAGTGTAAATCATCAGGCGTGATCGCGTTTAGGTTGGATGGTGATGAGAAAAAATCCCAAACCTTTTCCAAAGGTTGCGGAATAAAGCACTTGGACTCTATGGTTTTTACTTGCATGAAAGAGTAACAAATAGGCTGTTTAATTGTTCGCCTCCGCTTATATTTGTTGACATGCTGTTTCGCTTCATCATATTTGTTTTAATGGTATTTGGAAAAAGTGTTTCAGCGCAAGATTGTTGGCTCTTTTTATCTCCATCGCTCAAGTATGAGGACTTTGCAAATATTTGCACTACCGCTCCTGTTGGATACTCTAGCTGGTTTCATGCTGTGGGAGTAGAAGATTGGAATTTAGATGTCAGTCAACCCCATTGGATTGATTCAACTTGGTGTTATACAAAGCATTTGGAAACCCTGGCTGTCACTTGCGATACCTCAGATTTAGATTCTGCATTGGTGGAAAATACAGATAGCACTCAAAAGGTGTACTATGATCAAATCACAATGATGCAAGGTGAGCAATGGATCGATCAAGGTTTTACCGGAAAAGGAGTTGTCATAGGAGTTTTGGATGCAGGTTTTGTTGGGTTTTTCAATGATTCTATGTTCCAGCACATTATTAGCGAAGGAAGGGTTTTGGGTGTCTATGATTTTGTAGAAAAAGACAACAATGTAGAACGTCAAAGTAACCATGGCACATCCGTAATGTCTTGCCTAGCAGGTAAAGATAATGTTCAGCAATTGGGGTTAGCGGTGAATAGTCAGTTTTTATTGGCTAGAGCAGAACAGGCTAGTTCTTCAAGGTTGGTCAAAGAAGTGCGGTGGGTAGAAGCGTTGGAATGGGCAGTGGATAAAGGCGCTCAGATCATCACCTCCTCCTTGATATACAGCAATCAGTTGTATCGACGAACCCAGATGAATGGATCCAGTTTGATTTCACGGGCAGCTGAGAAAGCGTTTTTAGAAAAGAACGTATTGGTGTTGAATAGCGCGGGCAATGCGGATCAAGGACCTTGGGAAATTATTGGAGCGCCTGGTGATGCCCCTCATGTATTGACAGTTGGGGCATGTGAACCCAATGGCCTGAAATGTGATTTTAGTTCGGTCGGACCGACGCATGATTTGCGAATGAAGCCCAATGTTGTGGCCAAAGGGGTTGTTTTTGTTTCTGCAAACAATGAAATGTCATACGAACAGGGCACATCTTTTTCCTGCCCTTTGGTGGCTGGATTTGTGGCTTGTATGAAAGAGCAACACCCAGAATGGAAAGCTTCTGATCTTTTTGATCAAGTTCAAATTGCATCGGATCTTTATCCCTATTATGACTACGCCCATGGTTTCGGTATTCCTCAGGCATCTTATTTTCTTGGTCAAGAAATAGACACCTTGGCCAACTATGAGTTTTTCACTGAGGATTTATCAGATCAACTAACAGAAATCAGAGTAGTTCACTGGTCTCCTGTAACTGCCGATAGTCTTGAAAATGAAGAACTTTTTTATTTTCATATTGAGAGGGAGAATGGCGTTCTTCATGAGTATTGGGTAGCTCAACCCAATGCAGAGGGCAGTTTGGGAATGTATGAATTCAAGAAACACGCTCCATGCATTGTACGGGTGAGCAATAAAAAACAAATGGCAATATGGAAATTCGAATGAGAGGTTGGTGGTTGTTTTTTGTCATCACCATGGCGACCCAGTTCTCCGGTTTGACACAGAATATATTGTTGCACCGCCGTGTTCCTTCTGTCATCCAACGGAATGAGGAAGATAGCGGAGAGAAGACATCACCATTCAACGCGAGAACCCTTTGTGTTTTAACATATTTGCCAATAGGCCAAAATGCTTTTTTTTACGCTACACCGGGATCTTCATTGAATATTCAGACAGAGAATCGTGTAGTCTTTAAACAAAATAGGCCTATTGCTATGGGCTACAGCACAGGTATCAAATGGAGTATGCTGAACATAGCCCAAAACAATCAACAACCGCTATCAAGTGGTGTTGTGCATCAATCACAAGTGCTACAACAGTTTGCGGCGCCCCTCGGCTTTTTTGTTCGATGGAAGTTAAGCAACAAGGGCGGACGCATTGGATCCTTTGTGGATTTGGGCTGCAATGGCTTTTGGAATTTTTCCAACATTTTGGCACAATCAGATTCACCGGACCCAACAGTAAACTTGGGAGCCAGAAGAGTGAACAGTACATTTACTCGATTGACATACATCCGCAAGTGGGGATATGAATATGAATTGCGCGTCGGAAGAGGATTGTGGGCAGCTCATGTCATTTATCGTGCAAATCACTTATTCAAAGCATCTCCATTTATCAATAATGGATCTCAATTGCCTGACTTGGCCAAATGGCAAGTAGGAATAAATATTAATTTTTGGAAATTTAAAAAGACTAAAAAAGATGAAGATGAGATATAGTTTAGTAGGGTTGTTTTTTATAGCAACCATCGCAGGTTGGTCTCAAGAAGGAATGTGGATTCCATCTGAGCTGGATAAAGTTATTGGGGACATGCAAGCCAAGGGCTTGAAGTTGCAATCGCAGGATTTGTATAGTGTTACTCAACCAAGTTTAAAGGATGCAGTAGTGTGGTTTGATATGGGATGCACAGGAGAAATTGTCTCCAATCAAGGTTTGCTATTGACCAACCACCATTGCGGCTTTGATTATATCCAACAACATAGTTCATTGGAGAATGATTATTTGACCAAAGGTTTTTGGGCGATGTCTCCATCAGAAGAGAAACCTTGCCCTGGTCTAACCATCAGCATGGTGCAAAGTATCGAAGAGGTGACGGCTGATGTCAATGGAAAGATGGTAGGTGTTCAAACAGAAGAGTACAGCAAACGCTTGGGTGATGTTAAGTTGATGCTGTCCAAAGAAGCTAAATTGCCATCTGGTTTCCAATGGGAAAAGGAGATGCGTGGTCCATTTGGAATGGAATGGCAAACCAAGGGAGGTGAATTTTCTTCTTTTGTCAGAGAATACAACTACGGAACAAGATTTTATCGGATTGTATTAAAAACCTACAATGATATCCGTTGGGTTGGAGCTCCACCTTCTGACATCGGAAAGTTTGGCGGGGATACAGACAATTGGGTTTGGCCCAGGCATACAGGAGATTTTTCTGTTTTTAGAATTTACGCTGGTTCTAACAATGAGCCGTCTCCTTATAATGTTGAAAATAAACCATATCAACCCAAGAAGTTCTTTACCGTAAATGCCCAAGGAGTTCATGAAAATGACTTTACCATGATATATGGTTTCCCCGGAAGGACCGAACATTTTTTACCATCCTCAGCGATTCAATTTGTAACGGAAAGTCTTCTTCCTTTGAGAATTGAAATGCGCGCAGCGGCCATGAAGGTGTTGAAAGACAGAATGTTTTCTTCAGACAAAGTTCGCATTCAGTATGCGGCCAAACAAAGTTCTGTAGCCAACGCTTATATCAAATGGAAAGGAGCGTTGCAAGGACTTACCAAATATGATGCTGTTGCTTTAAAGAAAGCACAAGAAGAGAAATTGGCGGCAATGATGCCAATTACCCCTGCCATTTTAATCGATTCATTGTACCGCGAATACGGCAGTTATTTGTTGGCCAATGCGGCATTTTCAGAATTCATGAATAGTGGACCTGAACTTTTTAGAATGGCCAATAGAATGAAAACGGTCATGGCCAATCGAGAAAATTGGAGCGCCTCTTCACCTGAAAAATGGTCAGAGTTCGAATCGTTTTACAAGGATTTCGATCCAATGACTGATCGCGATTTATTGTTTGAATTTGCCCCACTTCTTACTCAAAAAGTGAGTGGAAGATTAGAGGGCCAGATTTTTAGAGATCTATTAAAAGATAACGAAGATGATTGGGGAGGTGTGCTGTATACTTTGTTAGAAGGAAGTCTTTTTGTTGACGCAGAACAAATGAAAGCAGCCTTCATTAAAGGAGATTTCAAAAGAATAGAAAATGACCCCATTTACAAAACAGCTATCGCTTTGTATGAACAGCACAGCAAAATTGTGCAACCCAAGGTTCAAATTTGCAATGCTGAAATGGACAAAGCTTTGCAACAGTGGGTAAACGTTTTGTCTGTTGCAAACGATGCATCGGTCAATTGGTGTGACGCCAACAGTACTTTGCGCATAGCGTATGGTAAGGTGCAAGGAAGCAAGCCGCGTGATGGTGTGGTGTATGATTATTACACCACCACGGATGGTATACTTCAAAAATATCAATCGGGCAACTATGATTTCAACATCAGCAGGACTTTGGATTCATTGTATCGTTACAAGATTTTTGGAGATTACGCGGAGAATGACCAGTTGAGGGTTTGTTATACAGGAAGCAATCACACTACGGGCGGAAATAGCGGCTCTCCAGCGCTCAATGCTGAAGGTCATTTGGTGGGAATCAACTTTGATCGTTCTTGGGAAAGCACCATGAGTGATTATTATTTCCAACCTAGTATTTGCAGAAACATCATGGTAGATATGCGTTATGTCCTTTGGGTAATTGATGTATATGCCAATGCTGATCATCTGATCAAAGAGATGAATATTGTACGTTGATAAAATAGCTGCTTTGTAACAACGGTTACAGAATAAATGATTTGGGTTATCTCAAATTTGCTGGAGAATCAGGATAAAAAAATAAAAGTATGATGATTGTTGGCTATTTGTTATCTGTGCTCATAGGAGTGTCTTTAGGTTTGATCGGAGGAGGTGGTAGCATTTTATCGGTGCCCGTGTTTGTTTATGTTTTTGGTGTAGACCCTGTTTTGGCAACAGGCTATTCCCTGTTCATTGTTGGAGCAACAAGTGCAGTAGGTTCTGTTCAATACTTCAAGAGCGGTTTGATCAATTTAAAAACAGCCATTATTTTTGGAATCCCTTCAATCGTTGCCGTTTATTTAACCCGATCAATGATTGTTCCCTTAATTCCAACTTCATTGATAACCATTGGAAACTTTGAAGTCACCAAGTCAATTTTCTTGATGGTTCTTTTTGCCATTTTGATGATAACCGCATCCTTCAGCATGATTAAAAAAGGAAAGGCGCAGGATAACAATCAAGGTGCCCAAGTTTTCAATTATCCACTCATATTTATTGAGGGAATAGTTGTAGGTGTCCTTACAGGTTTAGTTGGTGCAGGGGGAGGCTTTCTCATTATTCCCGCTTTGGTGGTGCTTTCCAAATTGCCCATGAAAGAAGCCGTTGGTACATCTTTGCTCATCATCGCTGCTAAATCATTGTTTGGTTTTACAGGGGAGTTAGGACATTCACAATTGGATTGGACATTGTTATTGACAGTTACAGCAGCGGCAATAGTGGGGATTTTCTTTGGAAGTAATTTATCCAAGAAAATAGACGGAGCTAAACTGAAACCAGCCTTCGGGTGGTTTGTACTGGTGATGGGTATTTACATCATCATCAAAGAAATATTTTTAAAGTAAAAATAAATTGAACTAAAACACAAAATGAATATCGAGCAAATTTACACGGGATGTTTGGCTCAAGGAGCCTATTACATCACCTCCAACGGCGAGGCGGCCATCATTGATCCATTGAGAGAAATTCAGCCATACATGGATCGCTTGGCCAAAGACAACGTTCAGTTGAAGTACATTTTTGAAACGCATTTTCATGCAGATTTCGTTTCAGGGCATTTGGACTTGAGTAATCAAACCGGGGCATCAATTGTTTATGGACCCAATGCCAATCCTGAATTTGAATGTGTTGTAGCAGAAGACAACCAAGTTTTTAAGGTGGGTGATATTTCTATTGTGGCGTTGCATACACCAGGACACACGATGGAAAGTACAACCTATCTGTTGAAAGATGCTGCAGGCAAGGACATCGCTATATTTTCAGGTGACACTTTGTTTTTGGGTGACGTGGGTCGTCCTGATTTGGCTCAAAAAGCGGCCAACCTTACCCAAGAAGAGCTTGCAGGTAAGCTATATGATAGTTTGATGAACAAGATTATGCCATTGGCGGATGATGTTACAGTTTACCCAGCCCATGGTGCAGGAAGTGCATGTGGAAAGAACATGATGAAGGAGACGGTTGATACTTTGGGCAACCAAAAGAAAATGAATTATGCATTGAATCAACCCAACAAGGAAGCTTTCATCGCAGCAGTATTGGATGGATTAACACCACCACCTGCTTATTTTGGGATGAATGTGGCCATGAATAAAAAAGGCATTGCCAGTTTTGATGAAGTAAGAAACAACGGAATGCGTGCATTGAGTCCTTCTGAATTTGAAGCGGCAGCAGAAACTTCAGGAGCTTTGATTTTAGACACACGACCCAGCAATGAATTTTGGAAAGGTTTTGTTCCTCAATCCATCAACATTGGATTGAATGGAGATTTTGCCCCTTGGGTAGGAGCTTTGATTGCTGATGTCAAACAGCCATTGTTATTGATTACAACGGAAGGGCAGGAAGAGGAGGCGTTAACTCGTTTGGCCCGTGTTGGATTTGATAATCAATTGGGGCATTTGAAAGGTGGAGTAGAAGCATGGAGAAATGAAGGCAAAGAGATGGATACCATCAACAGAATTACACCCCAGGAATTTGCAGATAAGTTTAACGCTGATGTAAAAGTTGTTGATGTTAGAAAAGAAAGCGAGTACGCTGCGGAGCATGTTGAGGATGCATTCAATAGACCATTGGCTTTAATCAACGAGTGGACCAAGGACATCAATCCAGATGAGCACTTCTTTGTCCATTGCGCTGGTGGTTACCGCAGTATGATTGCCGCGTCAATTCTGCAGGCCAGAGGTTATAGAAATTTCTCAGAGGTGGAGGGTGGTTTTAAAGCCATTGCTGAAACCAATGTTTCTACAACAGATTTTGTTTGTCAAAGTAAAATAATGAAAGCATAATAAGCATTGAATAATATGAAAGACTTAATTGAAAAAGGAGCCTTTTTGGTGGATGTTAGAACCCCAGAAGAGTTTGCGCAAGGGCATGTCAATGCATCCGTGAATATTCCCCTCGATGAATTGCCCAATCATTTATCTGCCTTTGATGGTAAGGAAAACATCATTGTGTTTTGCCGCAGTGGTGCAAGAAGTGGAATGGCCAAAAGTATTTTGAACCAAGCAGGATATCAGAATGTCGTCAATGGAGGCCCATGGACAGATATTAAAGCGTTGATTGATTAATTTATAATGTTTTGTGCTTATTTGAACGATTAACACTTTCAACTGTACCGCTCCTATATTTTTGTAGGACATGACTAAGATTATTTGTAGTTTCTTTTTTGCTTTTTTCTCCTTGCTCACATGGGCTCAACAATGCCAGTTTGATACCTACAAGAAGAAAGGAAGCATGTATTATTTCTCAACGTATTTCTCTGATTATTCCCAAACCACCATGGAAGGGGAATGTACCATGCTGGATCAACAAGGACGTATTTATGAGAAGCGGGTCTTCAAGAACGGGATCATCCAATCTGAAGAGTTGCACAATTATGGATCAGACAAAATTAGGACGCTATACAAACGCAAAGACCGTGATACATTGATAGCAATAGCAGAGCACTTTGATGAGTCAGGTCGTATAGAAAGCAAGACAACCTACTATTGGGACAAAGAGAAAAGACGCTGTTGGAAGGAATTGACCTATCATTCCAATGGCAATGTAAGAAAGGAATCTAATTACGTGCTATTGCCCGTTGCTTTGGTCAATGCGCAGGGTTATAAGCCTGCGCCCGAACACGTCATTGATAGCGAGGGATTTGCTGATGCTATCATGCCAAGAGGCTGGGAGATAGATTATCATTCCAACGGAAAAGTTTCTGTGAAGAAACACCATCGTCTGGTTATTACAGATCATTATTCATCTTATGATGGACAATTCTCATGGGATGGACCCTATGAAGTTTGGAATGAGCAAGGTCAATTGTTGGTTAAAGGACAGTACAAAGAAGGTCGTGAAGACGGTATTTGGAATTACTTTCATATGAATGGTAAGTTGTCAGGGGTGAAACAATTTGACAACGGAACTCCAATCGGTACCTGGCGTTCCTATCATACAAATGGTCTCACGTCTGATGAGTCATTCTATGATGTTGATGTTTACAATTGCTTCACTCCCCATCAATTGATTTACAATACAAATGGACAGTTGGTAGAGGAGAAGTGGATCAAATCCAATGGACAAGGATTTCACAGAAAATGGACCGACAATGGAGTATTGGTGTTTGAGGAATCTTTTATGAATGGTCCTAATCCCCAATGGGCAGAGTATCGAAAGGAATGGTATACGGATGGACATCTCAAGTATTTTACGCAGTTAAATGGCCGCAAGGACACAGCCTACATCAGTTACTACCCCAATGGTGTTTTGCAGAAAATCAATATCAATGGTATTCATTACCAGATGCAGAAAGAGCAGTATGAAAATGGAAAGCTAAAAATGCTGTCTGCAGCAACTACGATGTTGGAATATGTGCGTTATCATTTTGAGAATTATTATCCCAATGGCAATCTCCAAAGTCTAAGCGATCGAACAAAAGACACCACTGTAGAGCAGTACTATTTTCACAATGGTTTTAAAAAATTGATGACTCGAAAGGTCGATTTTAATTTGGATGGATTGTATCAAAGCTTTGACAGCACTGGTAAGGTGCTCGTTCAATGCAACTATGAAAATGGATTGCGCATGGGTGATTGTTTGGGTGAGTCAAAAAGGAAGTCAAGGCCATTGTCTAATCTGGAGGAGCGAAAACTGGAAGAACTCATCAAGTATAGCATAGCGAGAAGCGGAAGAAACTTTTTGGGCCATGATAGTGTACAGTGGATGATCAGTGAGTCTAAGAGAGGATTGAGCTATCTGCCTGATGAATGGAAAGGTGAATTATTGGGGTTTGATGACAAAGCAACAGCACCCTTCCTATACCAGATCATACGACGCATTGAACAAAACGATTCTACTGAAAAGTTGTTTCAATTTTTTGTGGATTCACTTGGTTTGAAATGGACGAGAGACTTAGAGAAAACTGATGTTTGGCAAAACGGATTTCTGGAATGTGAAGACTTTTATTCTTCCCACCAGCTATCAATGCTTTTTAACAAGCGTTTCCCAAAAATGACCATTCAATTGAATCTTTATCCATCCAATCTATATGAACAGCAAGACATTGATTTTGGTTACAAAGGAAACAGAAGACAGCACTATTCATACATTCATGTTGTCCCCACAGAAAGGCCAGGTACATCAATCTTGAAGTGTCAACTTAGAGGAGTACAACGCAACTTTGTTCTTTACCCTGATGACTTAGAAATTCAAAACAGATTTTTCGATTGGAATCTCCCTGAGGTGCCATTTCAGCATGAAATGTATTGGGATTAGAGTATCAATATTTCTTATTGTTGTACATTTATAATCAATAATAATGATATGACCTTACAACAATTACAATACGTTGTCGCCCTTGAACGTTACGGGCAATTTGTGAAAGCCGCAGAGTCTTGCTTTGTTACTCAGCCTACGTTGACCATGCAACTCCAAAAGTTAGAAGAAGAAGTTGGGGGTTTGTTGTTCAACAGAGACCATGCCCCTGTCGTGCCTACTCCTCTTGGCGCAGCTTTTTTGGAAAGGGCTAGAATCATTCTCAAAGAAGTGGAGGGCTTGAAGCAATTGGTGAATGAGGAAATTGACAAGATTGAAGGAACCTATAATATCGGGGTTATACCAACCATTGCTCCCTACTTAATGCCCAAGTTGATTCCTCAGGTTTTAAAAGTCAATGCCAAGGTGAAGCTCAAAATATTTGAATTGAGAACGGATGAAGTGATTGACGCCTTGAAAAAAGGAACCATTGATGTGGGTATCGCGGCTACGCCGCTGATGGAGGATTTAATCAAAGAGATTCCTGTTTATTTCGAGCCATTTGAATTGTATATACATCCCAACCACCCCAAGGCGAGTATTAAAGAATGGACCACTGCTGATTTGGAAACCAACGAGATGTTAATCTTGGATGAGGGGCATTGCTTCAGAGAGCAGGCCTTAGCCATCTGTGCACGATCAGGAAAGAGGTGGAACAAAGGGTTTGAATACCAAAGTGGATCATTGGAAGCGCTAATGGGTCTTGTAGATCAAGGTGTCGGTTATACCATGATTCCGGCCATGGCCGTGAAAGGAAAAGACTCGCCTTCATTTGTACGTTGTTTTAAAACACCACGTCCCGTTCGAGAAATTTCGTTAATCGTTCACAAGAGTTTTGCCAGAACGGCTTTCATAGAATGGCTTCAATTGCAGATAGAGCAGGTTGTGCCCAAAGAATACATCCAACCTAAAAAAGTAAAGCGCATCAAGTGGAAATGAACATTTGAAAAACCAAAGTTTTTCTCTATTCAGCGCTACTTTTTCTTTGCCTTTCTTTGATTCGATTATATATCGCAACAGTAGTTCCGATGACCATGATGAAACAGCCCAACCAAAGCAAATTGATCCAAGGGAAAATCTCCGCGCTCAAAATCAATAAATCCTTCTTGTGACTTTTGTGTTGTTGTGCTTGCAATTCAAGCTTACCATCTTTTTCAACCAGCCCCAATAGCAAACCAAATGTTTTAGATTCACTCGGAAAAATTTGACCAACACCATTCTTACTGGCCATCACCAAAATGATTTTCTCTTCTTTGATGTTCTCCTTCAAAGTAACAAAAACCCTTTTGGCAACTATGTCCTTTGGCAGTGATTCTGGCATAGGTCCTGCGTCTACAATGCTGTCGATTTTGAAATCAATGGTCTCCGTCAATTTAACATTTTGTCCTTCAACCACCTCTCCTTTGATAGGCTCCAAGTATCCATTCTCATCCGTTTTCGGCTCTTCCATTGCAATGTACTTGATGTAAGTGTACAGATCATTGTCCAAACGGTGTTGAATACTTGGCTCTCTTGAATTTCCTTTGGGAGACTGAAGCACACTCGGCTCTAAGGTGAAGGCAAATGAACCAACACTGCCAGGTTGCCATAGTTTGGCTTTTTGCTGCACATCATATCGGGGTGAAGGAACAACACTCCACAATGAATCTTCACTCCAGTCATGCAAGAAATTATCTGACGCTTGGTGTGTTTCCATGCAGCGGAAAATCATACCCTGCATGGATCGATAGTCTCCTTCGTTATAATTGATTTTCTCTTTGTTGTAAAAGTCAACTTTTACTTTCAAATGATCCCCATCCTTGTATTTTTCCTTGTAGACAATAAAGTAATCTCCCATGGGCATGGTATC